>DAOTTI010000088.1:0-30477 GCA_034437795.1 Chloroflexota bacterium
CGCGTGCGGGAGAGGGGGCCAGGGGGTGAGGGCTGCCCTCCTCTTTCTGCATTGGGAAGGATGAAGGCAGAACCACGCACCATTCAACGCTCTGCCGTCATGCACTGCGGCTCCACGGTTGAACGGCCGGCGCGCCCCTGCAGCGCCATCACCATGGCGAACCACCCTGCCAGCACCAGCGCGCCCGCGCCGGTGGCGGCCAGCGCCACCGGCCAGGAGGGGGGCGTATAGGTGAAGATGACCAGGTGCCGGCCGGCCGGCACCGGCACGGCGCGAAAGGCCACGTTTGCCGTATAGATCGGCGCCGGCGTGCCGGTGACTTCGGCGCGCCAGCCGGGGGCGCCGGCGTCCAGCAAGATCAGCAGCGCATCAGTGTCGGCGATGCTCTCGACCTCCACCCGTCGCTCCTCGTAGCTCACGATGCGCGCCTCGTAGATGGGCGCCTGCGATGCCGGCAGTGCGCCGGCCGGCGACGCCCGCGCCTGGCTGGCCAGCCCTCCGGCCGGATCGGTCACCACGGCGCGGACGCGGCCGCCGGCGTCGGTGCCTCGCATCAGCTCCCGCACCGCCTCTTCCGCGCTGGCTACGACCGTCCACTCCGGCGTGACGAACGCCCGCGGGGCCGGATGGGCGACCCGATACACCGTGAGCGCGGGCAGTTCCCCCGCCGCCGGCACCGCGCGGGGCTCATACCGCACGCCGCTCGGCCAGGTCAGGGGCTGGAACTGCTCCGTCGTGACCAGCAACCCGGCGCCTGTCGCCTGCGCCAGCCCCCACCGCTCGCCAATCGCCAGGCGCCGCTCGCGCAGGCCCCGCTGCATCAACGCCAGCTCACCCGTGCGGGGAGCCCGCTCGCTGCCCAGGGCCGCCGCCAGGAGCGCCTGCTCTCGGCTCATCAGATTTTCATAGCCGTCCGCGTGCGGGATCGCGACGTGCAGGCCGAAGTTCGGCGCCAGGTGGCGCTTCAGAAAGCGGTACGACGGCACCGTCGCGTCCCTCCCCGTGGCCTCGATGGCCAGGCGCAGCTCGTAGTCGGCCGTGTGCGCCTGCCAGCTCAGGACCCGCGGCGCCAGGGCCGGCGCCAGCCGTGGCTCGATCCCGCCCCGCACAACGGCTCCCAGGTCCGGGTCCGGCGCCTCCGTTTGAACCGCCACGCTCTCCCGCACCACGGGCGCGGGGATGGCCGGCAGGCGCACCTGCCCGTACGCCAGGAGCGGCAGCGCAACCAGGGTTACGGCGCCCCATCTGGCTCGGTCCGCCTCGGCGAACAGGCCGGCGGCCGGCCGAGCCGCCGGCGCCGACAGAAAGGGCCATTGCCAGCCCCACCACCACGCCGCCCCCCCCAGCGCGGCGAGCGGGATGAATACCCCCGGCTCCAGCGGATTGGTCGCCCGCAGCACCTGGAACCAGGCGGCAAGGAACGTGTTCAGGTAGTGCTCCGGCGGGTACTCGCGACCGGTGGCGGCGCCGAGCGCGCGGGTCGCGCCGGGCACGAGCACCCGCGGTTGCACGTACCGCAGGAGGGCGTTCGCGCCGGCGAAGGAAGCTGTGAGCAGCACGACGGTGCCAACTGCCACCCACCGCCATGCATGAGGGGCCCGCCGAGGCTGCCCCGGCGCCGCCTGTTCGCCGCTCGCGTTCCCTTGCTCCGGACCACTGGGAAACCTGCCCTGGGTCGTCCCCGACGGAGTAGGGCGCAACCGCCGCAGCAGCCGGCGGGCGCCGTGTGGCCCGGCATGGGGCCCCTGGCCGTCCGTCGCGCCCGTCGCGCCTGGAGAGACGGGGTCCCGCACCGCCGCCCCACGATCAAGCCCGAACGCCCCTAGCATCGCCACCGCCAGCACCGTCCAGAGCAGGAAGCGCGAGGGGTCACGGAAATAGGCCAGTAGAGGCGTGTGCCAGACGAGCCAGTAGAGAGGCGTGTTGCTCCCCAGCGAGAGCAGCGCCCCGGCCCCCCCGATGGAGGCCAGGAAGATCGTGCGCCCATCGCGCCGCCCCGCCCTGAGCGCGGCGGCGGCCAGCAGCAGCGGGAGCGGCCCCAGGTAGGCCGTCCACTGCGGGCTCAGGACCCGCGGCAGGGCGAGCGACGGCAAGAGCATGCCGGCCAGCAACCCGTGGGGTGAGACGGAGCCGACGGCCCCCGCCTCGGCGCTCAGTCCGCCGGCCCGCGTCGAAGCGGCGACCAGGGCCAGCGTCGGCAGGTACCGGACGGCGGCCACGGCGGCCGCGGTGACGGCGGCCGCCACCAGGGGCACGATGGCCGGCAGCCGCGCCAAGCGTAGCGCGAGATAGGCCGCATAGGCGGCGGCCGGTGTGCCGACCAGCAGGGCCATCTGCGGGTGGCTGCCCAGCAGCAGCAAGCCGGTCACCGCCCCCGTACATGGCGCAGCCAGGCGCGCCCCCCGAAAGTGCGCGTCGATGCCCCACAGGAGCGCGGGCAGGGCCCAGTACGCGGCGCCCTGGTTGAGCAACGGCGCGCCCCCGATGACGTGCAGCGAGTGCCCGTAGGCCAGCCCGGCCACCACGGACGCGACCCGTGAGGCGCCCCAGCATCGCGCCAGGCCATAGGCCATGGTGGAGGCCAGGGCGACGTACAGAGCGACGGCGGCGTAGTACCCGGCGTGGCCGCCGGCGGCGACGAGGGGGAGCCAGTTCAGGGGCGAGAACCAGCCGTACTCGGTAAAGGCCAGCGGGAAGCCCCCCAGCAGGTAGGGGTTCCATAGGGGCACCGTTCCGCGGCGCAGGCCATCGGCCAGCCAGGCGTGCGCCGGCCGGTACGCCAGGAAGACGTCGGCGTTGGCTAGCTCATCACCAAGGAAGATGAACCGCCCGTAGACCAGCAACGGGAGCACGCACAGCGCCACCGGCGCCGCCCAGCGGGCGGTGCGGTCCCCAGTGGATAGTCCAGCTGGACGCACGTCAGAGGCGATAGCTTACCTGTAGCCAGAACGGGAGCCGGCTGGGCCACACTTCCACCAGACGCCCGCCGCGTCCGCGCCGGCGCACCGGCTCCGAACAGTCGACGGCGGCTTCCTGCGCCCCCGAGGGTAGCAGGTACGCTACACGGCCCACGGCCGTGACCGGCATGGGGGCGCCGGAAGGCGCCGCCACGTCCAGCCGGTCGCTGACCAGACAGCCCCGGCCGCGCAGTGCGTAGGCGCGCGTGACGGTGGCGCCATCCAGCCAGTCCGGCACCGATCCGTCGGGCCGCGCGGGGCGGCTCAGGATCCGCGCGCCGTGGGGCTCGAGCGTCACTTCGCTCGACAGGGCCCAGTGGCTGGCCGCCGCGTCGCTCAGGCTGGCGCCGAACGGCTGCAGGTAGCCACGCCAGAGCCTCGACGCCGCCGCCCGCAGACGGCCGCGGCGCAGGAGCAGTCGGACGACAAAGAGCCACTGGCGCCCCTCGCGCCAGGGCGGGTTGTCGCGCCAGAACCGCCTCACGGCCTCGCCCTGGCGCGGATGGCGCGGTGCGACCAGGAAGTTCGCCTCCACCAGCGCCCCTTCGCGCGCCACCGCGATCCGGTTCCGCCAGTCCCCGCCACCGCCCGCGTAGGCCAGCGCCCCGCCGCCGATCGCGCCACCGAAGAGCGTGTTCCTGGGCGCCTTGCCGGTGCGGATGATGGCCACCGCGTCCCGCGATTGCAGGCGCACGATCCCCGCGCCGGCAAGGTGCGCCCCCGTCTCCGCCGGCGCCGGCTCCTCCTCAGTGCCACCCAGCAGTTCCATCACCTGCGCCGGCCAGGCCAGGTCCGCCGTGTGAAAGTCGCGGCAGACGAAGTCGGCCACGCCCGGATCGCGACAGGCGGTGATGCCCCCGTCCGCATCCTGATGGGCGGCCAGCCGGCGCCAGCAGCGCAAGGCCAGCGCCCGCCACTCCCCGCGCTGGAACCGCGCCGCCCCGCGGAGCAGGGCGTAGACGTCATAGGCGTTGCTCCCCGCCTCGTAGCTGCCGTCCCAGAACCAGCGCTTTCCTTCCAGTGCCAGGGGCTTCAGGCCGTCGGGGGCAATTACGGCGGCCAGGAAGGCCAGCCCGCGCTCCAGCGATCGGGTGATGGACCCACCCTCGTCCAGCTCGGGGACGGCGTCCCCGATGTGGAACAGGAAGGCCAGGCACCGGCTGTGGTAATAGACGGTCGTGTCGGCGGCGCCCGCATGGACGCCGTACGCCGCGGGGTCCGGATGGTAGGGCCAGGAGCCGTCTGGGCCCTGCTCGGCGCAGGAGCGCGCCACCGCCAGGCGCAGGGCGTCGCGCCAGGCCGGGCGGGGCATGACGCGCTGGGCGGAGGCCAGCCCCATTGCCCCCCACAGGCGCTGGTTGGTGATCTCCTTCTCGATCACGGCCTGACGCAGGTACGTCTCCGCGTTCCGCTCCACCGCCTGCTCGATGGCGCATCGCTCACCTGGCGGGAATGCGTCCGCTGTGGCGCCGGCCAGCAGCCGGCTCAAGGCGTCGGTGCACTCGCCCGAGTCGATTGCGGACGTGGAGCAGTTTCGCGGGTCCAGCCGCCCCGGCAGATAGACGTAGCCCCCGTGGTCCGGGTCCGGCGCCAGGCGCGCGACCACGTATCGCGCCCGCTCCACCGCCAGGCGCAGGTACTCGCTCTGGCCGGTGGCCCGCCACAGCGCCAGGTCGAGCACGATCGACCGCGCCAGCTTTCCCGTATGCGCCACGCCGTGCTCCGCGCATTCCAGGCGCCTCCGGTTGAGGTACCGTGAGGCCGCGGCGAACCAGCCGGCGACGTCGCCGGCGGCCAGCGCCACCGCAGGCGCGGCGGGCGCAGCCAAACCATCGGCGGGGGCGCCGGGTACGGGTAGCGGTGCCACCTAGCTCTTGCGCAGGGTTAGAATGCGGATCTTGCCCAGCGGGGCCAGCGCCGGGTGCAGGGGCTTGGTCAGGCGATAGGCCGCCGCCACGGGATACTGCACCGCCGACATGGCGTTGTGGAACGACCGCACCCGATGGCGCGCCTCGTCCTCCGGCGGTAGCGGGAACACGGCGTGGGCGTGCTCGATCTCGAAGCCGGCGCGACGCGCCAGGCCATCGACCTCCCAGGGGAAAAGCGGCTTGAACGGGCCCAGCGACGGATCCGTAGAAAGCGCGTACTCCACGTTTCGCCGGCCCATGGCCCGCCGCGCCAGGCGCATCGGCTCAACGTACGACCGGCGATTGATGTGGGCCAGTACCAGCCCCCCGCCCGGCTGAAGGACGCGGAAGGCCTCGCGGAGCAGCGTCTCCCGCTCGGCCGGCGGCAGGTTTTCCAGCCTGAAGACGCAGGTGGCGGCGTCGACCGACCCGTCGGGAAGCTCGATCCGGCCGCGGTACGGGAGGTACTCCGCCGGGCGTGGCAGCCGCGCCAGCACGAAATTCGCCACCTGCTGGCTGAGCTCGATGAACTGGAGCGAGGCGTCCGGGACCTCGTGAGCGATGGCCTCCAGGTAGAGCCCCGTGCAGGGGAGCAGGTCCAGGATGCGCTTCGCCCCCAGGCGTCGTAAGGCGTGGCCCAGATAGCCGCGGACCGCCTGGTATTCAGACGGGATGGGCTTGTTGTACTTGGGGCCGGCGCGGATGCGGGCCTGCTGGTAATCCGCCAGCTGATCCAGACGCCAGCCGTCCGGATCGGGCGACGTGGGTAGCGTCGGCTTGGGGTGATACTTCTGCCAGTGCACCAGGTGGGATGGATCACGGCGGGCCGGAGCCGACGGCGATTCCGCCGGATAGCCGAAGAGGGTCGTGGAGAGCACGTCCACGTCCTTCGGTAGGCCCAGCGTCTGGCGCAGCTTCTGGCGGTCATGGATCGTCGCCTGCCAGAACCCGCCCAACCCCAGCGAATGCGCCCGTAGCAGCATATTCATCACGGCCGCTGAGGCGCTCTGGATGTTGGCGTAGGAGCCTTCCGAGAAGCGCGTGTTGTAGCAGATGAAGATGCAGACCTGGGCCTGGTCAGCGAAGGGGACTGCGTCGGCCAGCGAGCGCCGGATCGCCGGATCGGTGACCACGACGAAGTCCCACAGCTGCATGTTGCAGGCGGACGGCGCCCACAGCGCGCACTCCAGCAGCTCCTTGACCACCTCCTCGGACACGGGCTGGTCCGTCCACCGGCGGATGGTCCGCCGCGTGCGGATGGCCGTGCCCACGTCCATCGGCGGGGCCTCCAGCCCGGACGGCGTGGACGGGGCGCCGTTGGCCGAAACCGATTGCTGCTCGTCGACTGCGGTCATACGCCGGCTCGCTCGATGATACAACGGGCGCCGCCACGGCCGGTGGCGGGAGCGGCGCCGCGGCCCCGGCCATAGGAGGGTGTGGCCCAGCCAACCATCTGGGTAGGGCGCGGCCCCGGTCGATGGAGGTAAGGTCCGTCCTCCCGTCCGCGAGGGGCGCGTCCTTGGCCCGTCCGAGTAGGGGCGCGGCCCCGGCCGCAGGCGAATGACGTTGGCGGCGCACCTGGCAGCGGTGGCCACGCGTGGTGCGGCCGTCTGCACGTGCACGCTGGCGCCAAACGTGGTTCAATTGGCGGGTCACGTGAGGCAAGAGCGCGGAGACAGGCCATGGCGAGCTTTTCGGTGCCAACGGAAACCATCTTTGGCTGGGGCTGCGCGGCGGAGGTGGGCCCCCGCGCCAGGCAGGCCGGATTGAACCGCGCCCTGCTCGTCACCGACCGCGGGGTCCGCGCCGCCGGCCTGACCGAGCCCGTCGAGGCGTCCCTGCGGGGGGCCGAGATCGTCTATGACGTCTTTGATGCCGTCAGCCCGAACCCGCGTGACGTTGAGGCGGAGGCCTGTCTGGCGGCGCTCGTCGCGGCGCAGGCCAGCGTCCTAGTGGCCGTGGGCGGCGGGAGCGTGATCGACACGGCCAAGGCGGCCGGCGTGCTGCGCGCCAACGGGGGCCGCGCCCGCGACTGGTGCCCGGCGGTCGGCGGCCGCACGCCGCCAAGGCCGTCTCTCCCCCTCTTCGCCCTGCCCACGACTACTGGCACCGGCTCAGAGGTCTCCGGCGGGGCGGTTCTGACCTTTGACCTTGATGGGCGGAAGAGCAAGAACAGTATCGGCAATTGCCAGCCCGCGCTCGCCTTCCTCGACCCCGAGCTGGTGGTGAACCTGCCGGCGCCCGTCCTGACCGCCAGCGGCCTGGACGCCTTCTGCCACGCGACAGAAAGCTACGTCTCGCCCCATGCCACGCTCTTCACGCGCGCCTTTTCCGTCCAGGCCATCCGCACCATCGCCCGTGCGATGCCGGATGCGGTGCAGGCGGCGCGTGCGCCCGGCGCCGACCGCCGGCCGCAGATGGAGGCGATGCTCTACGCCGCGAACCTCGCCGGGCGCTCGATGATGGGCCGCACCGGCCAGGTCCACGCCATCTCGCGGGCGGTGAGCGCCTTCTTCGATACCGTCCACGGTCTCACCAACGGCGTGCTCCTGCCCATCGTCCTTGCCTACCACGCGCCCCATGATCAGGCGCTGCAGGCGCGGCTGGCGGAGGCCGGCTACCTGATGGGCGATGCGTCCTGCGCGCCCGGCAGCATTGGCAGTGACCCCGCCGTCGCGGCGGCGCGCACGATCGACGCGATCGCCCGGCTGCGCGACGCGGTGGGCGCGCCCCGCCGTCTGCGTGATCTGGGCGTGCCGCGCGACACCCTACCGCAGATCGCCGCCGAGGCCCTGCGGACGGAGCAGGCGCACAACCCGCGCCCCGCGACTGAGGCCGACCTGCTCGCCATCTGCGAACAGGCCTGGTGACCGTCAGGGACGGCAGCAGACAGTACAGCTGAAGGATATTCCAGGTTAGCGGAGCGCGCCGGTCTGACCGGCATCCGCAACCGCAGGTAACGCCCGCTCGGAGCACAAACGGCTCGTGCGGCGCCGGCAGCCAGGTGAAGTCCGCCATTGGTCTGAAGTGTCGGAATGCAGGAAAGTTCGACCGTCATCGTGGCAGGGTCCATCGGCCCGCCGTCCGGCCGCCGCTGCCGGCGCGGCCGGACGGCGTTCACCAGTGCCGATGGCACACCAACCCCGCGAAGCGCTCTCCCTCCGCCTCGCGCCGCGGACCAGGCCGCCTCGCCCGACCGCGCCGGCGCCACTGGCCGCGCTGGCGCTCGCCACGCTCGCCGCCTCCTGGTGCGCCCAGCCATCCAGGCCTTTGACGGCAACCGCTACTGGGCCTTGGCTGCCTACAACGCCGGGATCGAGGCCGTGCGCGACTGGCGCGACGGCGGGCTCTACGCCGCACCGCCGGTCGGCGGTTACGTCGAGACCGCAGCGTAGGTGCTGGCGATCCTGGCCAGCTACCTCCGCCGCCGGCCGGACGTGACGATGTACGTTCCGGACCGCATGCCTGCGGCCCACGTCCCCGGCGCCCTCCGGCTGCTGCGGGAACTCGCCGCCCGCCGCGCCCGCCCGAGTGGTACCCCCGCTGCGACGGCGACTAGTCTGCGGATCTCCGCTCCTCCAGACCAGGGCCGGTGCCGGCTCACCCGGAACCGCCGTGCCCTCAGCCGGCGCCTGCGGGCGCCCTGGACGGCTCCGTTGGCGCGACGACCCTCGGCTCGACGGCCTGCCGGCGACGCTGCTCTTCCAGTACGCGATCCAGCGGGCGTACAGCAATAACGTAGATCGGCAGACCTCCCTCTACCTGGATCGCCAGGAGGCGGTCGCTTATGGCGTCCGTCACCTCGTCGGGGTCAGCAATGTCTACGATGACGCGGAGATAGATCCCAGCCGGATCCTCACCACGGCAGACTTCAAGCCGCGCGTCTGGCCACTGCTGGTGGATGGTCTGCGCCAGCTCCGCAAGGGCACGTGGTGTCCGTGCGTCCGGCTGATCCATACCTACTCTGGTGCTCTCTCGGGTCACCGCGTCTCACCTCCCCGCCGTCTTACTTCGCTCACGAATGCGCGCGTCCGTTCCAGGATCCTGCCCGCCGGCGTCGCGTTCACGTGCTCCGGCTCATAGTCCGCCTTGAGCCAGAGCGTCAGGCTGTCTTTGAGCGTATGACGTAGCGCCGGTGGGTAGATCTAACGGCGGTTGATCACCTGTCCAACGAACTGGGCCTGAACGAACGCATGCCCCCATTGGCTCCCATCACCGCCGGGACGTACGCCGGCCAGAAGAAGGGCAGCGATCACTGCCGGGACGTACGCCGGCCAGAAGAAGGGCAGCGATCGCCGCCTGGAAGCAGACGTAGTAGCAGCGGTTGGCGCAGTTGTGGTGCCGCCGGTTGCCGTACTCGCTTTCAGCGCCCGCCAGGCTCTCTCGGGCTTTGTCCAGGTAAATCAGTTCTCCTCCGGCCATTGACTACGCGACCCCAAGCCACTTTGCAGGCGCGCAGGCTGGCTGCGCGCCGGTCTCGTGATGCGCGTCATGCGGAGCGATTGCGCCGTACACCGGAGTGGGATTGCTTTCTCTCACCGCCGCAGGCCAATGGGTCTGGCCGGTACGCCAGCCACGATGGCGTACGGCGCCACGTCCCTGGTCACCACCGAGCGCACGGCGACGACGGCGCCGTCGCCGATCGTCACGCCGGGCAGCACGACCACGTCGTGAAAGAGCATCACGTCGTCCCCAATGGTGATCGGCGCCGTGCTGATCGGCGCGTCCAGCACCGGCACGTCGCGCCGCTCAACGTGGTGCCGGTGCGTGAACAACTGCGTGCGCCGCCCCACGTGGGTGCCCCGCCCGATGGTCACGGGGGCGCTGCAGTCGATGTGCGTGTCGGAGAGTACGACTGAGCCGGCGCCCAGGATAAACTCGCTGCCGTGCAGCCCTGAGTCGTCGATGCCGATGCGCACGCGGTCCCTGATCTCGGCGCGGTCGCCCAGGGTCAGCGTGATGCCGCGGTGCACGTACACCCGCTCATGGATCACGGCGGTGGGGGCGATAGCGCCGCCACGCGCGCGCAGCGTCGCTACGCGCAGACGCCGGAGCAGCCGCCAGTACGGGCCCACGCGGTGCAGGTCCGGCAGCGCCAGGAGCGCCCGGCTGGCCAGAAGCAGCACGCTCGCCGCCGTCCCCCCCATGCGGTACGCGCTACGCGCCACTCGCCTCTCGCTCCTGGCTACTCGTCTTCGGCCGGTCGCCCTGCGCGTGCGACGAAGTCAATAATCCGGCGAGCGCGGGCCTCCCAGGTTCGTCCTTCCACGCTGCGTCGCGCCTCGGCCGCCAGGCGCGCGGCCAGCGCGGCGTCCGCCAGCACCGTCGAGATCCCGTGCGCCAGCGCGGCCGCGTCGTCCGGCGCCACCAGGAACGCGTTCCGGCCGTGGGCCAGGACTTCCCGCAGCGACGGCAGATCGGAGGCCACGATCGGCCGCCCTGCCGCCAGGTATTCGAACAGCTTCAAGGGCGATGTGTACCGCGCCGAGATCGTCTCCCGCGCCGAATTGGGCAGCGCCAGCACGTCGGCGGCGGCCAGCCACACCGGCACCTCGGCCGGCGCCACGTACCCCACCACGCGCACCGTCGCTAGCCGTTCTTGCGCCACGAACACCCGAAAGGCTTGTTCATCGGCTGGCGTCCCGCCCACAACGTACACCCGTGTTCCATCGGGCAGGTAGCGCGACGCCAGCGCCAGCGTGTGGGCCCCCTTCCACGCATAGAGGTGGCCGGTGTAGACCACCATCCTTTCCTCCGCCGGCAGCCCGAGCCGCGCACGGGCCGCTGCCTTCGACGGCAATGCGCCAAAACGCGACAGGTCCACCGCATCCGGCGCGACGAGCACACGCTCTCGGGGCAGTCCGAGAGCGGCGAGATCGCACGCCAGCCCCTCCGAGATGGCGACCACTCCCGCCAGGCGGGGGAGCAGCGCCCTCAGGCCGGCCCGCGCCAGCCGGCCTCCCGGCAGGTCGTGCGCCTCCCAGAACGTGCGCGCTGACGGACGGACTGCCGCGGCGACGCCCAGCACCGGCCAGTCGCGGCCGTAGATGATCGCGGCGCCGCGGCGCCGCACGTGCAGCGCCGCGCTGGCGGCAAAGGTGGCCATCTGGAGCGCAAACGCCGCCGCCGCCAGGGTCCGCCGGTTCAGCGCCCGCACATCAATGGTCACGAGCTTCACCAGGTCCAGCGTCGCCGCCGCCCGTAGCCGCGGCCGCATCCGCAGCCCGTAGAGCGCGACGGGGTCCAGACCGGCCACCGCTGGGAGGTTGGCGCGTCGTGGATGCACCAGCTCGATCTGCACACCGGCCCGCTGCAAGGCGTCGACCATCTGCAAGATCTGGTAGACGTGCGCCTTCTCGCTGGGGATGCGCACGTTGGCCAGGTAGACCCAGTCCCGCTCACTCGCCGCCGGCACATCGCCACTCATGCCGCTCGCCCCTCGCTCCTTCACTCGCACCTTACCTCACTCACTCCTCACTCGTCGTCTCTCCCTTCCCTCGCTACTTGTTACTTGCTACTTCCTACTTGCTACTTCATCCCGCAACAGCCGCGCCACGTCGCGTGCATAGACGCGGGTGTTGAACCGGCGCTCGACGGCGGCGCGCCCCGCGGCGCCCATCGCCGCCGCGCCGGCGCCGTGGCCGAGCACGCGTTCGATCGCCGCTCGTAGCGCCTGCGGGTCTCGGGCGGGGGCGGTCAGCGCCTCCCTCCCCGGCGAGACGTAGTCGTGCACTGCGCGACGCTCGGTGATCACGACCGGCTTGGCTGTGGCCATGGCATCCAGCAGGACGAGCGTGCCGGAGCAGTCGGACCCATGCGGATAGCCATCGCCGTGTGTCGGCACGACCACACAGGACGCGCCGCGGTACAGCTCCCGCAGCCGCGCCGGCGGCAGGTTGTAGTGGACCGTGACGTTGGGCGGAAGCGCAATGCCGTTCAGGTTACGCGGGCTAGCCACGATGTGCACCGGCCGCGCCAGACTGCGCACCGCCTCGGCCAGGGTCGCATAGTCTCGCCCCGCGTCGCGCCCCACGGCCAGGACATACCCATCATCGCGGGGCACGGCCAGCGGGGTATGGAACGACGCGTCCACCCCAGACGGGATGAACGGCAGGCGCTCGGGACCTAGGCCGGCTGCCGTTCGCAGCCACTGCTGCTGCGCCCGCGCCACGCAGAGCACGCAGTCGGCGCGGCTCAGGGCATGGCGCAGGAGCCGCGCCCGCACCCGCGCCAGGGGGGATGCGCTCCGGCCGGCCGCGCCGGCCAGGGTCGACACGGAGAGGTTCAGCCAGACCAGCCTGGGCGGCCGGCGCAGGAGCCGGCGCGCCAGGAGCAGCAAGGGCCAGCCTGCCGTGAGCAGCACGGCGTCGTACCGCCTGAACTGGGGCAGCGCCCGTAGCTGCAAGAGGTCGGGACCCAGCCGCCCCACCTGCCGCGCCAGCGCCCGCCCTGCCGGGCCGTAGTCAGGCTCGTACACGCCGGCGGCAATGTGGTGCTCGGCCAGGTGATTAAAGCCAAAGAGCAGCGTGTCCGGTTCCTCCCCTGCCCGCCACCGCGCCAGCAGGGGCAGCTTCCGCTCGCGGAAGACATATAGCACGCGCAATGCGCCTCGATCGACCATCTTCACATCACCGCCGACGTCAGCACCCCTCTCCGTCATCGCCGGTCGGCCTTCGTCCTTCAATCCCTCTCTGTGATCCCTGCCCGCTCACCGCCATCCCGCGCCCACGCTCACGCCTGGTGCCCCCTAGCCCTTGAACTTTGAACTTTGAACCTTGAACTTCGTGTCTCGCATATCGCTTCTAGCACCGCCACCGTGCGGTCCGCCCACCGGCTCAGGCTGTGCTCCTGCACCACGATTTCACGCAGCGTGTGGCCCAGCCGGCCGGCGGCGTGCGCCGGAAGCGACAGGATCGACGCCAGCCGGCCGGCCAACGCGTCCGCGTCGCCCGGCGGGAACATCAGCTCGCCGGCGAGCGGCCCCAGCACCGGGCTAAAGGCGTCGTTACACGTGAGCACGGGCCGCGCGCAGGCCATCGCCTCCAGCACCACCTTGTCGATGCTCCCCGTGCGGCTGGTGCTCACCGCCACGTCGCAGGCGCGGTACTCAGCCGGCATGGCGCGGTTGGGCCGGCTGCCGGCGAACTCCACCACGCCGCCGGCGCGCAGCGCACGCGTTAGCTCCTGCAGCTCGGCCAGGTAACGGTGGTCGTCGGCGTAGAACGGCGCGCCGACGATCCGCACGCGCGCCGGCAGGTCGGGCCGGCGCTGGCGCAGCAGCGCCGCGGCGCGGATCAGCGTCGCGTGGTCCTTTACGCGCGAGATCCGCCCCACGGCCAGGATGATCCTGGGGGCGTCTCCATCCCCCGCAGCCCCGCCCGAACGCGGCGACGGCGCCTGGGTCGGTATCTCCGCGCCGTGTAGCGAGGGCGCAGCGGCCGGGGCGAACAGGTCGGTATCCACGCCGTGCCCCGTCACCGCCACCTTGCTGCTGCGCAGGCGGAAGCTCTCCGGCGAGGCGGTCACCGCACCATGGACCAGCCGGTGCGCCAGCCGCAGACGCGCGCTCACGCCCCCGCTGGTGTACCAGAGCACGGTGGGGATGCCGAGCGGGCGGGCGACGGCGGCGGCCAGGATGGCGTAAAGGGGCACCATGTGCACGTAGATCACGTCGATGCGGCGCGCGAGCGCCAGCGCGCCGGCGGTGCGGTAGAAGCGTCGCAGGCGACCGAGCCGGCCCGCCCCCCGCTCCTTCCCCATGGACGAGACGCTCACGTTGGGCGGCACGGAGACGTTCCCCACGCCCAGGGCCAGCACGTGCACCTGCTCGACCCGCGCCGCCAGCGCCCGGATCCAGGAGAGCGTAACCCCCAGCACGTCGCTGTCCTGGTCCAGCTCCTGGGTGATGAACAGGATCCTCACGGCCCTTCCCCCGCCAGGCGCAGATACGCTTCGGCGTACCGGCGTAGCTCGTCCTCGTAATTGAACTGCTGAACGGCGGCGCGCGCGGCGGCTCCGATCCGGCGTGCGCCCTGTTCGTCCGCCAGCACCCACGCCATCTTGGCGGCCACCTCCTGAGCACGCCAGCCGGTGAGGAAACCCGACTGCCCGTCCACGATCACCTCGGGCATGATGCCCACCGGCGTGGAGACCACCGGCAGGCCGCAGGCCATGGCCTCCAGCGTCACGCGCGGCCCCCCCTCGTTGTACGACGTGCAGACCAGCAGGCGCGAGCGGTTGTAGAGCGCCGCCACGTCGGGGGCCGACGGGAGCCAGCCCAGGAACGAGACGCGCTCGCCAATCCCCAGCCTCGCCGCCCGTCGCTCCAGGGCCGGCTGCAGCGGCCCCTCTCCGACGATGGCGCAGCGCACCGCCGGCCGCTCCCTCGCCAAAAGGGCCAGGGCGTCAAGGAGCAGCGCGGGCCCCTTGTTCGGCACCAGGCGCGCGCAGAAGACCACGTCCCACTCCTTGCCCGCTTCACGGGGCTGAAAGACAGAGTGGTCGAGGTAGAAGGCGCTCAGCACGTGGATGCGCTCGGCCGGCACGCCCCACCGCCGGAGCTGCGCGGCCATGGACCGGTTGATCACGCGGAAGCCGGCCAGCGCGCGCCAGCTAGCGCGCACGTATAGGCGGTGCAGAGCAAGCCCCGCCACCTCGCTCGCCCCCGCCGCCTTCGGTACGCCCGGCAGGTGGAAGATCTCGCTCACCAGCGGGGGCCGGCTCCCTCGCGGCAGGCTCCGCAGGAGCAGGCGCGCCCCGATGCCGTTGTAGAAGAGCCCAAAGTCGTGGCTCACCACCAGCGCGTACGAGCGCTCGGCGAATAGGCGCCGCCCGGCCTGCCGGATAAACCAGGGCTGTTGTGCCCTCCCCGCCCGCGCCGGATGCACGTACACGTTCTCGAATGGCTGCCACGGGCCGGCGCCACGCGCTGCGGGGCACAGCACGTCGATACGGCGCCAGTACCGGCGCAGTCCAGCCAGGGTGTAGTAGAAGGGCCCCTGCCGGCCCTGCCCAATGCTGCGATCGCCGCTGAGCATGAGCAGATTGGCTTCTCCCTGACGCGCGGCCACCGTTTAGCTCCATTCCGTATGGCTGCGCCCGTCTCGCTGACCTGCTTCGGATCGCCTTCCCGGCGCTCGCCGGGCTTGTTTACAAGCGGCGAACGGGCCCCTCGCCCACAGGGCGAGGGTGACGCCTCCGCTCACAGTGGGGAGTCCCGCCTCCCTTTGGGCGTCGGCCAGAGTGCGGTCTTCACCTAAAGTGCCTTCTCTTTGTTTGCAGCAAGAGGGCCGGAGTGAGGGCTCCGCTCACCGCAAGCCGTTCCCTCTCCCTGTGGGAGAGGGTTAGGGTGCGGGCTCCGCTCCTGACTACTCCGGGCCAGCCGCCCTCGCCCCAGGAGCCACCATTCCCAGGACGTTGCTGGATCATGCACTTTTTGGCGCAATCGCCACATGCGCGGTCCCTACCCATCTCTGGAAGAACGTGGCGCGCAACTGCCGGATGCACCAGTAACGCTGCCGGCTGGATCCCGCGGCCGGCACGCGGCGTCACCCCGCCACCGTCAAGCGTACGAGGGTACGCTCGGTGGCGTCGACCAGGCGCGGCCAGCTGAACTCCTGCACCCGCTGCTGGGCGGCCGCCGCCAGGGCGGCCCCTTCGTCGGGCCGCTGCAGCAAGCGCACGATGGCCCGCACCAGTGCGTCGCGGTCGTTGAGCGGGACCAACAGCCCGGTTCGTCCCTGTTCAACCACCTCAGCATTGCCGCCGACGCGCGAGGCCACGACCGGCGTGCCAGCGGCCATCGCCTCCAGCAGCACGTGGGACAGCCCCTCGTAGCGAGTATTGAGCACGAAGACGTCAGCGGCCCGCAGGTAGCGCTGCACCTCTGCATGGGGCACGTTGCCAGTAATGTGCACGCGGTCCTTCAGGCCGAGCTGCCCCGCCAGCGATTGCAGGTGCCCGTGGTCCGGCCCGCCCCCGACGATGACCAGGTGCGCGCCCGCTGGCAGCAGAGGCACGATCCGGATCAGCGTGTCCATGTTCTTCCACGGGTAGAGGCGGGCACAGGTCACGACCAGCGGGCCGGACGCCCCGAGGGCGGCGCGCACCACCTCGCGGTCGGCCGCGCGCTCCGCCGCGGACGAGAGCGGCACCGTCAGGGCGTTGCGGATCACGGTCACCCGCTCCGCCGGCAGCCCCCACCCGACGACGATCCCCTTGAGGTACTCGCTGGGCACGATCAGGCGCGTCGCCAGGCGCGCGTAGGTGCGCACCAGCCGGCGCACGCACCGCAGCCGCAGCGGATAGGACGCGCGCTGAAACTCGTCGATCCCGTCCGCGGTCAGCCCCTTGCGGATGGCGTATTCCCAAGCGTTGTCACCAACGATCTTCAACGCCACCGGCTTGCCCAGCGCTCGCCCCACCAGCACGGCGGCCATCTCCGGCCCGGCCAGCCCCTGCACGTAGAGCACGTCCGCGCCCCTCGCCTCCCGCAGCACGGCCAACCCTGCCGCCAGCAGGCGTTGGGGCAAGGGCCATCCGCGGGAGATGCGCGCCACGGGGAACGGCCAGGCCACTGCGCCCTCCGGTCCGCCGCTCAGCTCCCCCTTCCGCGGCCCGGTCTCCGAACCTCCAACCGTAACCCGTGAACCTCCACCCTCAAACCTTGGACCTTGAAGCTCGAACCTTGAACGTTGAACGTTGTACTCCGGCGGCGCCCCGGCGACGACCGAGACGGTGTGGCCGCGCGCCAGGAGCTCGGCGGCGATCCGCGGGACGTAGGTCGCCGGGCCCCCGATGTCGGGCGGGAACAGGTTGGAGACGATCAGGATGCGGATAGGAGATCCTCTCCCCGAGCCGTATCGCTCAGCTGCCTGAGCTGCGTAGCGTCGACGCCGTTGGCGGCGGCGGTGAGCGCGGCGACGGTCTGCGGCCCCAGCTCAGCCGCGCGCGGGGCGACGACGATCTCCCCCGGCGCTGGCGTGCCCGTAGCCATCCGGCCGACTGGGTACCGCGCCGGCCGGATCGCCTTCTCCACCGTGCGGAAGGCATGCCAGGCGGTGCTGTCCTTCTGCCACAGGGCATCGCAGCCGGAGCACAGCGATGCCTCCTTGTACCGTCCCTCCACCTGCAGGCGCCGCAGGCGCACCATGGCCTCGCCGTTCCAGATCTCGCGCAGGGTCTGGGTCCTGACGTCCCCGATGATCTGGTCGCCGGAGAAGTCCGCGCAGCAGGACGCCACCCGTCCGTCCCAGTAGATGGCCAGGCTCTTCCACAGCCAGTTGCAGGGATGGTAGTGCTCCCCGTACGGCTGCGCTGGCACCACCCCGTTGTCCAGCATGGTCCCGGCCCAGCCGTGCGGCCAGATGGGGTCCCACTCGTCGACCGGCAGGCCGGCAAACAGCTCCTTCATGTGCGCGGGCACCGCCGGGCCCGGCGACTGGGGATCGTAGGGCAGGATCACCTGCATCACGGTGTACGGCGTCTTCCACCCGTTGGCGCGGTATTCCCGCACTAAGGCCAGGAACTGGCGGACGTTCTCCAGGGTCGTCTCGTACCTGGCCCCCTTCCGCATCTTCTCGTAGGTCGCCTTGTCGGGGCCATCGAAGGAGATGGTGACCTTGGCCGCCCCTTGCTCGATCAGCATGCGGGCCTGCTTCTCCCGCAGAATGGTGGCGTTGGTGTTGACGTGCAGCCGGACGCCCCGCTCCTTCCCGTAGCGCAGCAGCTCCGGCATGTGCCGGTGCAGGAGCGGCTCGCCACGAAAGAAGAGGTTCACCTCCAGCACGAAGTCCTTCGCCTCATCGATGATCTTCCGGTAGAGGCCGAGGTCGATGTATCCCGTGTCGCCCTTCACCGCATCGATGGCCTGCGGGCACATCGGGCACCGCAGGTTGCAGATGCTGGTCGGCTCCAGGTGCAGCTTGAGCGGGGGATAGGGCAGCACCGTGCTGCCGCGCATCCAGTGGTACAGGAAGCGCACGGTGCGTGGATGGATCACGGCACGGTGGCGGCGCCAGTTCTGTACCAGCTTGATCGCCTGATCGACGGTATTCACGCTGTGCTCTTCCTGGGATCGACGGCCTCCTCAACCAGCATCACGGGGATGCCGTCGCGAATCGGATAGCGCTTCCCGCAGTCCGGGTTCTGGCAGACGATCCACGCGCCTTCCTGGGCCACTGGCGCCTTGCAGTCGGGGCAGGCCATGATCTCCAGCAGGCCCGGGTCGAGCGGGGCCGCGTCGTCGTCCTGGCGCTGGTCGGCGGATCTGGTCACGAAGCTCGTCGTCCTCCCATTCGGACCTGCTGTCTCCCACAACGGGCAGCCCGGCCCCCAGGTAGCAAGCTGGCTCGGATCATGCACGCCCACCGTTCCCTCTCCCTCTGGGAGAAGGCTGGGGCTCGGCGCACGCGGTCCGTCCCGCGCCGGCCCGCCCATACCAAGGACGCGGAGAACGCCGCGCCACGGCCGGCCTGGCTCGCCCCCGTGTCTCCGCGTCCACGGCGCGAAGCGGGGCCTCGTGCCCCCTGATCATGTCCTCACCCCCGCGCCGCGCCTTCCTCTCCGCGTCTCCGCGTCGGGGCGGAGGCGGGGCGGCAGGGGGCAATCTGGCATCATGGCACATGGCAGCCTCGGTACCCATGGCGATCGACTACCGCGTTAACCCACCCGTCTCCAATGACGAGCTGGACCGGCTCTACGTCGTCTCGTGGCCCAACCACCGGCCCCCGCACGACTGGCGCCCTGAGCTGGAGCACCTGCTGGCGTACGTCGGCGCCTACGATGGCGACGAGCTCATCGGCTTCGTGAAGCTGGCCTGGGATGGCTCGACCCATGCCTTCCTACTGGAGCCGACGGTTCGCCCTGACTACCGGCGGCGCGGTATCGGCCGGACGCTGGTCGAACGGGCCGTGGCGGTGGCGCGCGAGCGCGGCCTGGAGTGGGTACACGTAGACTTTGGGCCCCACCTGCGGCCGTTCTACCGCGCCTGCGGCTTTCGCCCCACCGACGCGGGACTGATCCGCTTGCGCTGAGCTGACCCGCCTGCCCTTACTTAGCCAGGCGTCGGATCTGCTGGCAGACGGCATCAGCCACCTCGACGGTGGTGGCCGTGCCTCCCAGGTCCGGCGTCAGGGTGCGGCCTTCTCGCGTCACCGCCTCCATCGCCTGCATCAGCAGGCGCGACGGCTCCTTCTCGCCCAGGAAGTCGAGCATCATCTGCCCCGCCCAGATCGTGGCCAGCGGGTTGGCGATCCCCTTGCCGGCGATGTCCGGCGCCGAGCCGTGCACCGGCTCGAATAGGGACGGCTTCTGGCGCGTGGGGTTGATGTTCGCAGACGGCGGCATCCCCATGCTGCCCTGGATGGCCCCGCCCAGGTCGGTCAGGATATCGGCGAAGAGGTTGGACGCCACCACCACGTCCAGGGTCTCCGGATTGGTCACGAAGCGCGCGGCCATGGCGTCCACCAGGTAGCGCTGCGTGCTGATCTGTGGGTAATCGGCGGCGACCTGGTCGAACACCTCATCCCAGAAGACGGCCGAGAACTGCATCGCGTTGGACTTGGTCACGCTCTGGACGCTCCGCCGGCCCTGCTCGACGGCCAGGTCGAAGGCGAAACGAATGATCCGCTCCGTAGCGTGGCGCGTGAAGATGATCTCCTGCACCGCCACCTCGTACGGGGTACCGCGATGGACGCGCCCGCCGGCGCCCGAGTACTCGCCCTCGGTGTTCTCCCGCACGCAGACGAAGTCGATGTCCTCCGGCCCCTTGCCGGCCAGGCGTCCCTTCAGGCCGGGCAGCAGCCGAATGGGCCGCACGTTGGCGTACTGGTCAAACGCCTTGCGGATGGGCAGGAGCAGGCCCCATAGGCTGACGTGGTCCGGCACTGTGGGCCAGCCGACGGCACCGAAATAGATGGCCTGAAACGGCTCCAGGATGCGCTGCCAGTCCTCCGGCATATAGCTGCCCCGCGACAGGTAGCGTTCCGTGCTCCAGTCGAACCATTCGTAGTCGAGCGTGAACGCGCCGCTCGCCTCCGCCAGGGTATTCAGCACGCGCACGCCCTCGCGGATCACGTCCACACCGATGCCGTCCCCAGGAATGACCGCGATGGAATAGCGGTTCACCATCGTCTCTTACCCTTGACCATCAAACCTTGAACTTTGAACTTTGAACCTTGAACCTTGAACTTTGAACCTTACGCTTTGGCGCGCCAGCCCTACCAGGAGCGCGGCGCTGGCTCCGGCCAGCAGCCCCGGCGCCAGCAGCGTCCCGGCGAAGACCGGCTGCCCGCGCGCCAGGTTATAGGCGGTAGCCCGCACCGCATCGCCGTTGGTGCCGGCGCCGGCCAGCCGGAACATCAGCGTGCCATCGGCCGGGGAGCCATTCACCAGGAGCTCGCCATACGGATAGCTGTTCGGAAAGTGGGTCGCGATGGCCAGTCGGCGGCCGGCCTCGTTCTGGCCTTCAGGATACGAAAAGACCAGCAGGTACTCGCGGCCAGCGGAGTCGGGGAGCGGCTCGAAGGTGAAGGTCGCCCACCGCTGCGGGGGGCGCTGGGGCAGGGCCAGCCAGCCGGTGGGCGGCGCGGGCAGCGCGGCGGGGAGGCGCGCTGTGCGCAGCGCCAGGCGGCCAGGCCAGGCCTCCACCCGTAGCTGTGCCCACCCCGGCAGGTCCGGCGCCTCCGCCCGCAGCAGCACGTCCACCGCCGCCAGGCCGGCGCGCCGCACGCGCACCCGTTGCATCAGCTCCACCGGCCCACCGATCTTCATCTCGGCCGTGGCGCGTATGGGCGGCGCGTGGTCCGGCACTAGCCCGGCAGCGCGCCACCAGCGCGCGAGGAGCAGGGCGCCGGCGACCAGCAGGCCACTGACGATCACGGCGCCGGCAGCGGACAATAGACGCATGCCGTAAGGTTGTACACGTTGTACGCCTTGCAGCGCCCTCCGGTGCCGCCGCCGGCCGGCGCCGGTTCGTTACAACTGGTCGAGAGCGCCGGCGGCCCGCCTTGGCCCGCCGTGCGCCGGCAATGAGCCAACTGATGAGATCGGTGCGCGTCAGACCCCTCCGCCTTACCTGGCCCGCAGGGCGCGTGTCGCCGGCTGCGGCCACAGGGGCCGGGGTTGCGCCCGGTCCACGCCCCCCACTAGACGGGTCGCTGCCTCGGGGACACTCTCTGGCCTTCCGCGTGGCCACGGCGGCAGGCGGCCTGCGGGCGATCGCGCCGGTCGCCGTGCTCATCGCTACGCTGCTCGGGGCGGCGCTCCTGTACGCCTCGCATCTCCATCCGTACCTCGGCGACTACGGCGACGACGCCGAGTTCCTGATCCTCGGGCAGTCGCTGGCCACTGGCCAGGGCTACGCCTGGATCAATAGCCCCGAGCATCCGGCCCACAATCGCTATCCCCCCGGCTATCCCCTGCTGCTGGCCCTGGTGATGAAGGTCACCGGCACCACCGGTGACGCCTTTGCGGCGATCACTCCAGCCAAGGTGGCCACGCTCGGCACCGCCCTGGCCGGCGCGCTTGTGCTCTGGCCCCTGGCCAGGCGCCGCCTGTCCCCGCTGGCCGCGGCGGGGGCGGTCGCCCTCTTCGCCTTCAATCCGGTCGTGGTCCGCTACGCCACTCAGGTCATGTCGGACGTGCCGTACGTCCTGGTCCAGCTCGTGGCGCTGGCCTGGGCCGATCGCCTGCTGGATGGCGCGTCACGCTCTCGTACCCCCTTCCTCCTGGCCGGGGGCGAGGCCAGCGCCGTCCTGCCCCCTGACCAGGCGCCACACGGCGCCAAGGCCGGTCGGCATCGCGTCTGGCGCTGGCTGGCCCTAGGGGCGCTGGCGGCCGCGATGAGCTACACGCGGGCCGTGGGCATGGCGGCGTCCGTTGGCGTGCTGGCGTGGGCGTGGTGGCGCCTGGGGCGGCGCGCCGCCCTGGTGGCGGGAGGGACCTACCTGCTGCTCACGCTCCCCTGGTGGCTGCGCACCGCCACCCTCGCCGGCGGCTGGCGCTACCTAGAAGAGCTGTTGGCCGCCCAGTATCACGACCCGTCGGCGGGGGCGGCCGCCCCCACCGACTTCCTTGCGCGCGCTGGCGCCAACACCTGGTTCCAGGTAGACCGCATCCTCGATTTCGGTCCCTACGCCGCCCTGGCCGGCTTGGTCGGCGCCGTGGCCGTCGCCGCCGGCTTCTGGCGCTGCCTGCGCCGGCCGGGCGGCGCCGCCGAGTGGTGCGTTCTCCCCGTCCTGGTCCCCGTGCTGGTGTGGCCGGTGCCCAACGGGCGCCACTTCCTGCCGGTGGTGCCCCTGATCGGCATATACGCCCTGGCCGGCGCGCTATGGACTGGCCGGCTCCTGGCACGGCGCGCGGCGGGCGTGGCGGGCGGCCCGCAAGAGGCCCAGCGTCGCGCGCCGACGACGCCGCGCTGGTGGCCGCACGCTGTGGCGGCTGGAGCCCTGCTCGCCGTCGGCGCGGAGGTGGCGTTCAACCTGCGCGTCACCGCCGCGAACCAGCATGCGCTCGCCGCCGGCGGCGGGCCGGCCGGCTACTACCGGGAACGTCCGGAGTGGTCGCGCTTCCTGGAAGCCGCCGCCTGGCTGCGCCAGCACGCCGCCCCCGACGACGTGGTCATGGCCCGCCGACACTTCGCCGTTTACGTCTACACCGCGCGCTTCAGCGACAAGTACCGCTTCGACGTGACGCCGGAGGAGCTCGCCTACCTGACCGCCGGCACCGCGCGCAAGTTTGTCCTGGAAGACGCCTTCGACGAGCTGCGGGGCGACTTCTCCCAGCTCCCGCCCGCCCTGCGCGCCCGCGGGGGCGACCTGGTATTACGGTACGAGACGGCCCCGCCCGCCGTCCGCGTCTGGGAGCTGCGCCGGCCGCCAGCGACGAGCGACGGCTGACCACCGGACGCGCGGCGGCCGCGGTCCACTGGCGCCGGAATGTGCGTATCACCGCCCTGACCTTCGGACTGCTCTGCGCGCTGTACCTGCTCTCCGCCGGGGGGCAGGGGTACAGCGTCGATGGCGCCTTCAGCTACCGCCTGGCGCGGGACCTGGCGGCTCGCCCCGGGATCCAGGTGCTGGCCGAGCAGGCGGCGACCCTCCAGCGATGGGGGCCCGTCGTACCGGCGCTCGGCGCGCCGCTGGTCTGGCTCGGCGAGCGGCTGGCCGCCGTAGCCCCGCGGCCCGACACCGTGCCGTTCGGCGGCCGAGCCGTGCGCCTCTACGACTGGCCACCGCTCGCACCCGCCGGCGCCTCCGGCAGCGGGCCAGACCGGCCCGACGAAGCGGGTGAGCTGCGGTTCCCGCTGCCGTCGCCCATAGCGGTCCGGCGCGTGGACCTGGTCTCGTTTCTCTCGTTCAGCGCCAGCGTGCCCGATGGCACCCCCATCGCCGAGGTCGTCTTCCGGCACGGCGCAGCGATCAGCGGGGTCCTACCCGTGCGCGCCGGCCGAGAGACGGCTGAATGGGCCTACGACCTCCCTGCCGCCCCCAGGCCGCACCACCGCCGCGCCCCGCTGGTCGGGCACTGGCCGGGCAATCCCCAGGCCAATCTCTACGGCGCCCAGCTCACTCCGGACCAGCCCATCACCGCCGACCAGATCTCCGTCCGCTATACCGGCGCGGCGGGACGCCTCCACCTGCGGGCGCTGGTTCTCGATGGCGACGGCGGGCCCATGGCCCTGCCGGGCCCGGCGATGTGGTCGGACGAGCAGCAGCGCGAGCTTTTTGGGCGCTTTGCCTTCTCGTTCCTGAACGCGCCCCTGATGGCGCTCGCCTGCGCGCTCCTGGTGCCCCTGGCGCGCCTGCTCGGCTACGCTCCGCCCGTCGCCGCAGTCTTTGCGCTCGGCGTCGGCGCCGGCACCCTCGCCTGGCCCTACGCCAAGCTCGACTTCTCCGAGACGGCCGCGACCCTCTTTGCCATCGCAGCCACGGTCCTCACCTTCGCCGGGGCCCGCCGGCTCCGGGCCTTCGCGGGGGCGCAACCTTCCCAGGCTCCCAGCGACCCGCCGGCGGGACGTCCCCGCGTGCCCTTCTTGCGCGGCGGGGCCCTCGCCATCCGCCGGTGCCTGGCGGCCGTGCCCAGGGGCCGCGCGGCCTACCTTCCCCTCGTCCTGGCCGGCGCGCTCGTCGCCCTGGCCGCCGGCGCCAAGTACACCGCGGCCTGGTTCGCGCCCCTGCTCGCGCTCCAGCTCCTGCTCCTGACCATCGCGGCGCGTGGCCGGGACACGCGCGCCGCGTGCGGCCACCGGCGCCTCACGACCGCCGCGGCCGCCCTGGCGGCGCTGCTCTTGCTCCCCGGCGTCCTGTTCGGCGCTGCCCTTGTCTCCGGCCGCGGGCCGTTGATCTGGGCCGGCTGGCAGGGCGTCCTCGATCGTGGCTGGCTTAACTTCCCTCCCTGGCACGGGCTGTACAGCCTGCTGCTGAGCCCCGGCAAGTCGCTCTTCCTCTACGCCCCTCCCCTGGTTCTGGCCGTCGCCGGAGCCGTTGCCTTCGCCCGCCGGCATCGCTGGTCGGGACTGCTCTTCTTCGCCGTGCCGGCCGTCTACCTGGCCGTCTTCGCGAGCAAGGGCGTCTGGCACGGCGGGGGCTGGGGGCCGCGCTATCTCGTGCCGGCGCTACCCTTCCTGGCCTGCCTCGCCCTGCCGGTCGTGGAGCGGGCGCGCGCCACCCGCGCCGTGCATCTGCGCGCCGTCCTGGCGATGCTCCTGGCCGGTGGTGTGATGGTGCAGCTCCTGGGAGTGGCGAAGCATCCTAATCTGTACCCGATCATGTTCCGCGACCACATCCTGCCATTCCTACCCGACTACGGGGCCCCCCTGGGCGGCCCGCCTGCCCTGGCCTACTGGCGCCACTTCGGCGGACCGGAGGCGGGGCGGCAGCTGGCCCGGCCGGCGCCGGCCGTCGCCCCCGACCCGGCGCTCCCGCCGCGAGGTCTGGGCTACCTCTTCGCCGAGTCTGGCCCGCTGGAGGTCCGCTTCCACGTCGGTGAGCCGCGCGCCTTTGCCCTGACCGTCTACACCTGCGACTTCGACCATCGCGGGCGCCGCCAGCGGGTGCAGGTCGTCGACGCGCTCGGCCCGCGCAGCCATACGCAGAGCTACAACTTCTCGCCGTGCGAGTACCTCTCCTGGGACGTGGCCGCGCAGCCGGGCCAGCCGCTCGCCCTGCGCGTCGCGGCCACCGGCCCTGATGTGCCGGTGATCTCCGCCGTCTTCTTCGATCCGCCCGCAGTCGAGCGCCGGCCGGACGCCCGGGTCGACCGCGCGACGCAGGGGCGCTGGTTGGAACGTTACGGCAGCGAGGGATTCGTGCTCTTCGCTTGGCGCCGCGGGGGGATCGACGTGGCCCACCTCCCGCAGTACGTCACCGGCTACGACGGGGGCGATCGCGTCTGGGTAGATACCGGCGAGACGGAGCTGGAGGACACTGCCCTCCTGTACGCCCCGGCCTTTAGCCCGCTGCTGGCCCACGCCTGGCTGCTGGCGTGCGACGCTATCTTCGCCCTCTTCCCCCAAGACGCCGCCCTCCAGCAGCGGGCGCTGGCCTCGCCCCCCTGGCGCTACCTGGCTCGGCTAGACCTCCATTCTCCTCACCCCGAATACGGCCTGGGGCTGGACCTCTGGCCGGTCCTGCTGCACAGCTACCTGAGCTCCCATCCGCGCTTCATGGCGGCGGTGTGGGCCACGGCCGGCGCGCTGGGCGCCCTGGCGCTGGCCTGCGCCTGGGCGCTCGCCCGTACCCTGGGACAGGAGGCGCCGTGAACGGGCGGGTACCGGCCCGCGGAGGCGCCCCTGCCCCGCCCGCGCCCCTCCCCACGGGCTCGTACGCCGCACGCCCCGCCGCCGGCGCGCGCGGGCCCGGCGACGCCCAGTGGAATGACACTGGCGGCCACACGCTTCGTCCGGACGGCCCGCCGTGCGCTTCCGCCCCGATCTCCGCGGGGCACCTCCAGGGGTCGCACGCGGGACCGGCGATGCGCGCGCCGGCGGCGGGGCGGTGGCTGGTCCTGCTCCTGCTCGCCGTGTATCTCCTGACCGGCGGCGGGAAGGGGTACAGTGTGGACGGCGCGTTCGGCTTCGAAATGGCGCGGGCCGTCTTCCTCGATCCGACGCACGAGTATTTCCACCGGTTCAAGAGCGCCTTCGGGCGCTGGGGGGTGCTGCTGCCGGCCCTCGGCCAGCCGCTGGTCCTCGCCGGCGACGCGCTGGCCCGCATCTCCCCGGAGCGCGACGAGCTCTCCATCGATGGCCACACTTTCCGCATCGAAGAGTGGCGGCCGCTGGGCCCGTCCGCGGAGCGCCGGTACCTCGCGCCCGCCCCCGGCGCGCTATCGTCGCTGCCAGGCGGGCGCGCCTCGGCGCTGGCCCTGATCTCCTTCCTGGCCAACGGCGCCGGCATCCCCGACGGCGCGGTCGTGGGCGAGGTCCACCTCTGGGAAGGCGAGCGCGAGGTACGCCTGCCCGTCCGCGCCGGCATCGAGACCGCCGAGTGGGCCTACGACCGCCCCGACGTACGCGCGCGCGTACAGCACGCGCGGCCCCCAGTCGCCGGCCACTGGATCGGTCAGCCCCGGGGCAACTACTACTACGCCCGTCTGCCCCTGCCGGCGCCGATGCGCGTGGACCGCTGGGAGCTGGTGGCAGGCGATGGTCTGGCTGGCGCCGCCACCTGGCAGGTCGCGGCGGCGGCCTTTGTCAACGGCGGCGCCTGGCAGGACGTGCATACCGGCGAACGGTACTGGTCCCCGCGCCAGACGCGCGACTTCTTTACCCGCCTCATCTACTCCACCCTCAACGCCTTCACTACCGCCGCCGCGGCCGGCCTGGTCTACGCTATCGCCGCGCAGTTCGGCTATGCCTTGCCCGTCCGCGTGGCGGCGGCCCTGGGTTACGGCCTGGCCACGATCGCCTGGCCCTACGCCAAGATGGACTTCGCCGAGCCGGCCGCGACCGCCTTCGGCCTGGTCGCCATCTGGGCGCTGTACCGCGCCTTTCCGCCTGTGATCACGACTCCGGCGCCTCCCGCCCCATCCAGCGGGGCGGGTCCCGCCAGCGTGACCGGTCCGTTGGGGCGGGGCACCGTTACCTTCCCTCGCCCACAGCGTGAGGAGGGCGCGACCGGCCGGGACGGCTGGCTGCGTCCAGGCAGAGCGTTGCCGGCGAGCCTGCCGTCCACAGCGGGGGCGGCGGCGCTGGGGCTGCTGGCCTGCGCCGGCCTGGGGCTGGCCGTGCTGGGGAAGTACACGGCGGCCCTGCTGGCCGCCGGTCTCCTGGGGCAGTGGGCTCTCTCCAGCGCCTGGTGGCGCAAGGAGCGGTGCGCCCGCGCCCTGGCCTTCCTGGCCGCGCTCGTGGTCCCCCTGCTGGCGCTGGGCCTGGCCGGCATCGTCCTGGCCGCTCGCGTGGCGGGGGCCATCCCCGTGGTCCTGACCGCGGCGCCGGAGCGCCTCATCGAAGGCTGGCTCACGCTCCCGCTCTGGACCGGATTGCGGGGGATGCTCTTTAGCCCCGGGTACGGCGTCTTCGTCTGCTCGCCCTGGCTCCTGCTCGCCATCCCAGGGGCAGTACTCCTGCTTCGCCGGCACGGCCGCCACGGCCTGCTCCTGGTGCTCTTCCCGCTCTGCGTTATCCTGCTCTACAGCACCAAAGGGGTCTGGCACGGCGGCTCGTGGGGCACCCGCTATCTCCTGCCGGTCATCCCCCTGCTGAGCCTGGCGGCGGCCCCCTGCATCGCCTGGCTCCTGCAGCGCGGGCGCGCCGGCGCCGCCCTGCTGGCCCTGGTGGGCGTCACGTCGGCCGCGGTGCAGATGCTCGCTGTCGCCAAGGATCCCCAGCAGTATCCCTCTATGGCGCGCGAGTTCGCCGTGCCGTCGCTGCCCGACCACGGGAGCGCCCTTGGCGGGCGCGACTACTGGCTGGCCAGGGGCGGGGACCTGCTCTCCCGCGCCCTCCAGGACGCGCGCCCCGACAAGACGGGCCGCGGCCTCGGCTACCTGTGGGGCCAGCCTACCGCCGACCTGGAGATCACCGTCCGCGAGCCCCGCACCTTCACGCTGTCGCTCTACTTCGTCGACTGGCACCGGCAGGAGCGCCGCCAGACGGTCACCGTCCAGGATGCGCTGGGCACCCGTACGTTCGACCTGGACCGCGACTTTAGCGCCGGCCTCTGGGCGCGCTGGCTGGTGTCGGTCGAGCCGGAGCAGCCCCTGCGCGTCGGCCTGCTCCAGCGCAGCCGCGACCCCGAGGCCACGGCCGTCGTCTCCGCGGCCATGTTCGACCCGCCGGCCCTGGCCTGGCGCGATGCCCCTGCCCTGGACGAGACGACGACAGGAAGCTGGCGCGGCGTGTACGGCTCCGACGGGTACATCCTCTTCGCCTGGCACGCCTTCAACGTCACCGTGGCCAGCCTGCCGCCGTACGTCGCCGGCTATCACCTGGCCCACACAGGGGACCACCCTGACCCGCTGGTGCACGTCCAGATCGATGAGCAGGACATCCTCGATACGCCCCTGCTGTATGCCCTGCCCTTCAGCCCCATCCTGGGCCACCTCTGGCTCCTGGCCGCCGACCTGGCGCGTCTCCTGCTCCCCGGACGGCCGGACCTCACGGCGGCCGTGCTGGCGCGCCCGCCCTGGACGTGGTTCGGGATCGCCGCGGCCCCCATCCCGCACCCCGAGTACGGGCTAGGGCTCGATTTCTGGCCGACCGTGCTCTATACCAACTACGCCTCCCACCCGCAGGTGCTGACCGGCATGTGGTCGGCGCTCCTCGCCATCGAGCTCCTGCTCCTGGCCGCCGTCTATCGCCTGGCCCGCGTCCTGGCGTCGGCCGGTCGGGGCCGGGCGCCGGCGGTGCTGCTCACGGTGGGCGTGGCCCTGCTGCTCGCAGGCTTCAGCTGGCTGCAGGTTCAGGCGTGACTGCGTCCAGGCCCTGGCTGGCCGATGCCGTCGCCGTGGCGGGGCTGGCGGCGCTCGCTGCGCTCCAGCTCTGGCCGGCGGTAGGCCCGCGCCGCCTCCCTGAGAACCTGGACCTCATGCTCCAGTACGTGCCGAACGCTGCCTACCTCGCCCGCGGACTGGCGTCCGGCCAGGTGCCGCTGTGGAACCCCTACCAGGGGGCGGGCATGCCCTTCGCCGCCGACCCGGGGGCGGCCGCCTGGTACCTGCCCAGCTGGCCGGCCTTGCTGCTCCTGCCCCTCTCCGGCGCGGTGCGCCTGCTCCTCTGGTCGCACCTGCTGTGGGCCGCGCTGGGGACCTACCTGTACGGCCGCGTCGCCCTTCGCCTGCAGCCGCCGGCGGCCTGGCTGGCGGCCGCGGCCTACAGCCTGAGTCCCTGGCTGCCGGGGCTGGCTGGCATGCCAGTCGTCCTGGCCACCATCGCCTGGCTGCCCTGGATCGCGCTGCTGGCCGAGCGCGCCGCCCTGGCCGGGGGCCGCTGGATCGCGGTACTCGGCGCGGCGGCGGCCCTGCAGGCCACCGCTGGCTGGCCGGCCGGCGCCTATCTCACCTGGGGCGCCGTGGCCTTCCTGACGGTCGGCCGCGCGCCCCCGCGGGCCTGGCCGCGGGTGGCGCTCGGCGGCGCGCTCGGCGCCCTCATGGCTGGCGTGCTGCTCATGCCGGCGACAGAGTTCGTCGGGGAGACCCACTATGCCTCCACCCGGCCCCTGGAACGGGTCGCCCAGGAGGGCTACCTGACGCTGCTATCCTGGTTCCGTCCGGCCGGCGGCACGGGCTCGCTGGAGAGCAGCCAGCTCTATCTGGGCATGACCCCCCTCCTGCTTGCCTTCGCCGGCATCCTCTTCGGCCGCCGCCCCGCCGCCTGGGTGTACGGCGCCCTGGCCCTGGCCACGCTCGTCGCCGCGCTGGGGACCCGCGGGCCACTCTTCCCCCTGCTCTACCAGTGGCTCCCCGGCTTCCGCATCGTCTACCTGCCGGCCCGGCTCGGTGTGCTGGCGGCCTTCGCCCTGGCCTGTCTGGCCGGGCTGGGCGCCGACCGCGTCATCGGCGGATCGTGGTCGCTGCGCCGCGCCACGGCCGTGGCGGCTGCGGCCGCGCTCGCCCCCCTGGTGATCCTGGCCCAGTTCTGGCACGCCGAGGGCTATGACCAGTTTCGCTATCTGCTCACCAACCTGGGCCGCTTCACCGGCGGGCCGTTTCTGACCCGTGAGCAGGAGGCGCAGTACGCCCTGATGGCCCTGGCCACGCTAGCCGCGCTGGCCCTGGCCGGCCGGCGGCCGGGGGCGCGGGCAGCCTGGGCCGGCTGGGCCCTCGCCGGCCTCACGGCGGTCGACCTGGGCCTGGCCCAGTGGCAGGCCGCGCCGCGGTCCTTCTCTCCCGACGACTGGTACCGCCCCGCGTTTGAAACGGCAGCCGCCCTGGGGCCGGCCCTGGGCGACGGGCGGTACGCCGGGCTTCAGTGGCACGGCGCGCAGCACTTTCTCAACGACTTCCCGCGCAGCGCCAGCCCCGCGCTGCTGCCGCCCAACCTCGGCACCCTGGTCGGCCTGCGCGACGCCCAGGCCTACAACCCGCTCTTGCTGCGGCGCGCCGCGGACTACTTCGCGCCGCTCACGCACGAGCCGGACGACGACCACTGGCTCTGGATCGACGACTTTCAC
>DAOTTI010000089.1:0-3764 GCA_034437795.1 Chloroflexota bacterium
CGTCCTGGCGCATCGCCTGGCAGGTGCCGGTCGCCGACCCGTGGCAGGGTCCGATCGTGGTCGGCCGGCGCGGCCCGGTCCTGCTCATTGAGCGCAACGCATTCCTGGCGGTGGATGCAGCAACGGGGAAGGTCGCCTGGCGCCATGACCTGGAGATCGCGCCGGCCATCGGCTGCGCCTGCCTGGCGGCGCCGGCGGTGGCGCCTGAACGGCAGCAGGTGTACGCTGTGTCCGCAGGCAACGAGCTGCGGGCGGTCGAGCTTGATCGGGGGCGCATCCGATGGCGGCGGCCCGCCGGCGACCAGGTGGTGATGTCGCCGGCGCTGGCCGGCGACCGCGTGCTGGTGGTCACTGCCGACGGCGAGGACCTATCCCTGATGGCCTTCGACGCCGCCACCGGTGCTCCCCGCTGGCGCTCGACCGAGTCGCGCCGGCTCCTGCCGGACCCCATCTGGGACCCGACGACCGGGGCCATCTTTCTGCTGGACGTGCTCGGGACCTTGCGCACGCTTGACGCCACGACGGGGCGGCTGCGCTGGGAGGCGGGCGCGAGCGCCCCCGGCGACGGGGCGCAGGCGGGGCTGACCGCGGCCCATCTAGTGGACGGCGGGCTGGCCGTCGTGCGTGAGCGTGGCCTTGACCTGGTTGAGCACACCAGCGGCGCCCTGCGCTGGCGCTACGAGCCGGCCGGTGGCTGGCTGGCCTGGGCCGCCGGCGCGGGCGCCTCCGGCGAGCGGGCGAGCGGGAGCGTGCTGACCGGCGGCCTGGCAGGGGCCATCGTGGCGCTGGATGTGCGCACCGGCGCGCCCCGGTGGGAGGTGCCGGCGGAGGGCGGGGCGCTCATCGAGCCGGCGGTGGGCGCCGGCGTGGCCGCGCTGGTGATGGGGGACGAGGTGATGGTGGTGGGCCTGGATGACGGCCTTGAGCGCTGGCGGCGCCCTGCCGGGCTGGTCGCGGCTCTTGCCACGGGGCGTGCGCCCCGGGCTAACAAGCATGGCACGGGTGTCGCGCGTGCTACTCTCCATGCCCCTGCTGCGCCACCGCTCGTCGTCGCTACCACCCGGCGCCGATCGTGGCCAGAAAGACGGCCAGTGTCGGGAGCAGAACCAGGTCCAGATGGCGGGTCAGCCCCGCTAGCCCGACCGCCGTCAGCGCCGTCGCGAGCAGGGGCGTGCCGATCCCAGCGCAGCAGAGCGCCGTCGCCACCGCGCCAGCAATCCCGACCTTCATCAGCCAGTTCATGCCTAGCCCCTCCCCGACTTCGCGCGTTGCCGCGCGCGGTCCCGTTCCCGGTGAGCGCCGCGGCTCTCTCGGGCGGCTCCGGTTTCGTCCGGCGTCATATTGTGATACTACTTTGAGTTAGTAGCCATGAGGATGTGGGCGCCAAGAGGCTCTGGCGGCCATGACTACGTCGAATGCGCGTCTCCAACCGAACCATGGCCAAGCAGTCGAAGCCGGCCAGCACGTCTGCGCGGCGGCGTCTCGCCGGCTACGTTGCCCTCGCGGTGGGGCTGCTGGCTTGCCCGTGCCACCTGCCGCTCGTGCCCGTCCTCGTCACCGCCCTGCTGAGCGGTACGGCAGTGGGCGCGGCGCTGGCCGCCAGCGTGCCGCTGTTTTGGCCAGCACGGTCATCGCCCTCATTGCGCTCTATGCCGGCGTCTGGCTACTCCGGCGCGGCGCGGCGTAAATCCATGTCCATCCCGCGCACGGGGGCTGGAAACCTGTGCCCCCGCCGCGTCTCGGCAAGTCTTGACAGACACGTCGATCGCCCGCTCGCTGCAGCGAGCATCCCAATGATGGCCATGAGTCCTGATCACGCGGAGGCAAGAGACCGATGAGCGAACAACGGATGCGCATGCAGGTGGGCGGCATGACCTGCGAGAGCTGCGACCGGCACGTCGCCCGGGCGTTGCGCCAGGCCGGGGCCCGCGACGTGCAGGCCGACTTCCGGCGGGGCGAGGCCCGCTTTACGCTCGCGACGCAGCCTGACGCCGCGGTGCTGGAGCGCCTGCACCGCGCCGTGGCGGCGGCTGGGTATGAGCCGGGGCCGGTCCAGGTGCTGGCGCCGGCCCCCGCGGCCACGACCACCGCCGTCCGCACGGCCTGGGCGCCGCCCCCGCCCGATGCGGCGCCGGATGGCTACGACCTGGCCATCATCGGCTCCGGCTCGGCCGCCTTTGCCGCCGCGATCAAGGCCCGTGACCTCGGGGCGCGAGTGGTGATGGTCGAGAAGGAGACGCTGGGCGGCACCTGCGTCAACGTCGGCTGCGTGCCCTCCAAGGCCCTGCTGCGCGCCGCCGAGGTCTATTGGCAGATCCAGCACCACCCCTTCGCCGGCTTCACCGCCCAGGCCGCGCCGGTGGACCTGCGGGCCCTGGTCGCCCAGAAGCGGGAATTGGTCGACGCCCTGCGCCAGGAGAAGTACCAGAACCTGATCGACGTCTACGGCTGGGCGTTCCGGCGCGGGGAAGCCGCCTTCGAGGACGCCGCCACGCTGCGCGTGGACGGCAGTGTGCTCAAGGCCGGCGCCTACCTCATCGCCACCGGCGCCTCGCCGTCCGTGCCCCCAATCCCCGGTCTGGCCGGGTCTGGCTATCTCACCAGCACCACGGCCCTTGAGCTGGCGCAGGTCCCTGAGTCGCTGGCCGTGATCGGCGCCAACGCCATCGGGCTGGAGCTGGGGCAGCTCTTCCGACACCTGGGCAGCCGCGTGACCCTGTTCGAGGTCCTGCCGCGCATCGCCCCCTTCGAGGAACCGGAGATCAGCGAGGCCTTGACCGCGCTCCTGACGGAGGAAGGGACGGAGGTGGTGCCGGCCGCCCGGATCACGCGGGTCAGCGGCAGGCCGGGCAGCACCAAGCAGATCCAGGCGGCCGCCGGCGGGCAGGAGCGCACCTGGGAGGTGAGCGAGATCCTGGTGGCGACCGGACGCCGACCGAATACCGCCGGCCTGGGGCTGGACCGCGCCGGGATTGAGACCGACGGGCGCGGCGCCGTGGTGGTCGACGACACGCTGCGCACGACCAACCCGCGGGTCTGGGCGGCGGGAGACGTGACCCCGGCCCCGCAGTTCGTCTACGTCGCGGCCTATGAGGGGGCGCTGGCCGCTGAGAACGCCCTCACCGGCGGCGGACGGAAGGTCGACCTGCGCGCCCTGCCGCGGGTGACCTTCACCAGCCCGCAGGTCGCTGCCGCCGGCCTGACGGAGGAGCAGGCCCGCGCGGCCGGCTACGAGGTCGCGGTCTCGGTGCTCCCCCTGCGCTACGTACCGCGGGCCTTCGTGAACCGCGAGACCCGCGGGCTGTTCAAGCTGGTCGCCGACGCTAAAACGGACCGGCTGCTGGGCGCGCACGTCCTGGCCGAGAACGCAGGCGACGTGATCTACGCTGCGGTGCTGGCCCTCAAGTTCAACCTGACCATCTCGGAGCTTGTGGGCACGTTCGCGCCCTACCTCACGATGGCAGAGGGGCTCAAGCTGGCCGCCCAGACGTTCGGGAGGGACGTGGCCAGGCTCTCCTGCTGCGCAGAATAGCAGTATGGACATGCGGAAATGGACACCATGAACGTGAACGTGAAGACGCAGCGTCGCAGCGCGCTGGACTGCGCTGGCTCCGGCCGCGAGCAGTCGCCGGGGAATGGCTCATGGCTGCTCGTGCTGCTGCATCTGGTCTGCTGTGGCGGGGCGGTGGTCGTACTGCTGGGCGGGGCGGCCCTGCCGGCCCTGTGGGCCTGGCTCACCGCTGAGGCGCGCTGGCTGCTACCCG
>DAOTTI010000090.1:0-4007 GCA_034437795.1 Chloroflexota bacterium
GTAGAGGACGACGTCAGCCTGAGCCAGGAGGTCGCGTCCGCGCACGGTGAGCAGGCCCGGGTCGCCCGGCCCTGCCCCCACCAGATAGACCGTCATGGTACTTAACTTAGTCGATCAACTTACCGGAGTTTCTGCCGTATACTAACAATTCGGCCCCCCATCGCGTCGAATTAGGGAGCTTTCCCCCTCCGGCACGGTCGCTCTGCTTGGCTACCCTTTTGATGGCCCTTGATGGCCTGGACAGACGCCGCGCGACGGCGCCCGGATGGCGTCGATACCCTGGATAGATGCCTGCGCTGAGCTACCCTCTGTAGTGGCCCCCATGACCCTTGGCGTCCTACTGATGACCTACGGCTCGCCGGCCACCCCGGACGACGTCCCGGCCTACCTGGCCAGCGTCCGCGGCGGGCGGCCGGCCCCGCCCGAGCTCGTCGCCGAATTCCAGCGCCGCTACCGCGTGGTCGGCGGCTCGCCCCTGCTGCGTATCACGCAAGAGCAGGCCGCGGCCCTGGAGGCCCGCTTGAACGCGTCGGCGGAGGGAGAGCCCGACCGCGTCGGCGTTGGGATGCGCCACGCCCCGCCATTCATCGCCGACGCGCTGGCCGAGCTGGCCGCGGCCGGCATCCGGCGCGTCGCGGCCATCATTCTCTCCCCGCAGTACTCGCCGATCATCATGGGCGGCTATCACCGCGCCGTCGAAGCGGCCCGCCAGCGCCTGAACGGGCAGCTAGAGGTCAGCGTGGCCGGCGCCTGGCACCGCCACCCCGGGTTCTTGCGCGCGCTGGCCCAGCGCGTGGTGGAGGCCCTGGAGCGGTTCCCCGCGGACGTGCGCGACCGCGTCCCCGTGATCCTTACGGCCCACAGCCTGCCCAAGAGCGTCGTTGACCGTGAGCCGGAGTACCTGGAGCAATTGCAAGAAACGGTGCGTGCGGTCGTGTCCCTGGCCGGCCTGGACGACGCGCCATCGGTACCGTCCCTCCCCGCTGCGCCAGGCGGGCGCCGGTGGTCGTTCGCCTACCAGAGCGCCGGCCACACCCCGGAGGAATGGCTCAAACCCGACCTGAAGGACGTGCTGCCCGTCCTGCGCGCCGCAGGGCACCGCCACGTGCTGGTCGTCCCCATCCAGTTCCTGGCCGACCACCTGGAGATCCTCTATGACATCGACGTGGCCGCTCGCCAGGAGGCCGAGGCGGCCGGTCTTGTGTTCCACCGCACCGAATCCCTGAACTGCTCTCCCCTGTTTATTGACGCCCTGGCGGACATCGCCCGCCGCGAGCTAAGCCAGACGCCCTCGCCGGTCGCGGGAGAGAGCGGGAGAGGGGGAGCAGGATGAAGCTCGTCGTCGGCACGCGGGGCAGCCGCCTGGCCATGGCCCAAACGAGCGCCGTGGTGGAGGCCCTGCGCCGCGCTCATCCGCGGCTGGATGTCGCGGTGAAGGTGATCGCCACCGAAGGCGATCGCATCACCTCCGGCGCGCTGCCTAGCTGGGGGCGAGGGGTCTTCGTCCGCGAGATCGAGCAGGCCCTCCTGCGAGGCGAGATCGACCTGGCGGTGCACAGCCTCAAGGACATTCCAGCCGAGATGGTGGACGGGCTGGCCATCGTCGCCGTGCCGGCCCGCGCCGACCCGGGGGACGTGCTGGTGACGCGAGATGGGCGTACGCTACATGACCTCCCCCGCGGGGCGCGTGTGGGCACCAGCAGCCTGCGCCGTGCCGCCTTCTTGCGCGCCCGTTTCCCGCATCTGGCGTTCCCGCCGGTGCGGGGCAACGTGGATACCCGCTGCCGCAAGCTGCTGGACCCGGCCGGCGGCTACGACGCCCTGGTGCTGGCCGCCGCCGGGCTGGAACGCCTGTCGCTGGACGGCGTGCCTCGCGTCCCGATCCCCTTCGACGTGCTCCTGCCTGCCCCGGGGCAGGGCGCCCTGGCGGTCCAGGCCCGCGCCGGCGACGGCCCGACGCGCGCCATCGCCGCCGCGCTCGACCATGCCCCCACGGCCGCCGCCGTCACCGCCGAGCGCAGCGCCCTGCGTCACCTGGAGGGGGGCTGCCGGCTCCCCGTTGCCGCGCTGGCCACGCCGGTCGATGGCCGCTTGCACCTGCGGGTCGCGGTGGCCGCGCCGGACGGCTCTCGCGTGCTCGAGCAGGACGGCTGGGGCCCCCTTTCGGCGCCGGAGCGCCTCGGCGCGGCCGTCGCCGGCCGCTTGCGCGCCCTGGGCGCGGAGGCGCTGCTACACGCTGTAGGACGGTCGGAGGCGGTGGTATGAGCCGGCAGCCTCTGACTCCCCTGCGCGTGCTGGTCACCCGCCCCCGCGAGCAGGCGGCCGAGTTCTGCGACTTCCTGGCCGGCACCGGGCTGGAGCCCCTGTGCCTGCCGGTCATCTCCCCCCGGCCGGTGGAGGACACAGCGCCCCTCGACAGCGCGGTGGCGCGCCTGGCAATGTATGACTGGCTCGTCTTCGCCAGCGCCAATGGCGCGCGCTTCTTCTTCGACCGCCTGCGCCAGTTGGGAGGCGCACTGCCTCCCCCGGAGAGGCTGCGGATCGTCGCCGGCCCGGCCACCGCCACCGTCCTGGCCGGCTACGGCGTGGCGCCGGCCCTCGTCCCGTCGCCGTTCAGCGCCGAGCGCGCCCTGCAGGCGATGGATGCCGCCGGCCTGGCGCCGGGCGCGCGGGTGCTGCTCCCGCGCGCCGAGCAGGGCCTGGATCTGCTGGCGGCCGGGCTACGTGCCCGCGGGGCGCACGTGGATGAAGTTATCCTTTACCGGACAGAGACCGACCATGCAGGGAGCGACGAGCTGGCGCGGCACCTGGTGGCAGGGGCCGTCCACGCCATCACGTTCTTCAGCCCGTCGGCCGTGCAGGGCGTGGCGGCGGCGCTGGCCGCCACCGGCCTGGCGCCCGCCGACCAGGCGCAGGTCGTCGCACGGATGATCGTTGCCTGTATCGGTCCGACCACGGCCGCCGCCGTGCAGGAGCGAGGCTGGCGCGTCGACGTCATCGCCCCCACCACCACCGCTCGCGCACTGGGCGAGGCGCTCGTGGCCTACCTTCGCGCTCACCCGGTAGGCTCCGACCCCTTCCATCCAGGCGTCTCCGGTGCCCCGGCTGAGGCGCCCCCGGCGCCGGCCGCGGTCGGGCTCGGCCAGGACTACAGAGGATCCGGTTCGTGAGACCTCACCTCATCGTCGTCGGCACCTCCCATCACCTGGCTCCCGTCTCGCTGCGGGAGGCGCTCCTGGGCGCTCCGCCCGCCACCGCGCCCGCCCCGTCGCTCGAGCCGGCGGCGGAACCGGCGCTATGGACGAGCGCGCCTGTCCGGAACGGCCCGCGCGGCACCCGCGGGGCCGCGACGCTCGCGCTCGACGCGCTGCAGGACGCCGTCCGCAGGCGCTACGGGCCGGCCGTCGTGCTCTCGACCTGCAACCGGCTGGAGGTGTACTGCTGGTCGGCAAGACGCCCCTCGGTCACGAAAGAAGGCCTGATCCGCCTGCTGGCCAGGCAGGCCGGCCTGTCGGTGGAGGCGGTGCGGCCGCACCTCCTCGTGCTGGCGGACGTCGAAGCCGTGCAGCACCTCGTCCGCGTCGCCGCCGGCCTGGATTCGCTTGCCCTGGGCGAGTCTGAGATCCTCGGCCAGGTGCGCGCCGCCTGGCTGGCGGCTGTGGCGCGGGCGCCGGTGGGGCCGGAGCTGGACGCCATCTTTCGGGGCGCCATCGAGGCCGCCCGCCGCATCCGCAGCCTGGGTGCCTTTGACCGGCACCCGTCGGTCGCCGGGATCGCGGTGGAGGCCGCCGCCGGCGCCCTCGGCGGCATTGCCGGTCGCAGAGTGGCCGTGCTCGGCGCCGGCGCCACCGGCAAGGCGGCAGCCAGGGTCCTGCTCACCGCCGGAGCGCGTTCCATCACGCTCCTCAATCGCTCCCTGGAACGCGCCGCCGCCGCCGCGCAGGCGCTGGCCGGCGCGCCCGGCGCTGCGGCCGCGCCAGGTGGACGCCTAGCCGGGGGCGCAGCGG
>DAOTTI010000091.1:0-13318 GCA_034437795.1 Chloroflexota bacterium
CAGCCAGGGGAGCCCGTCTCCCCGCGTCGTACCTCCACCGCCAGGCGTGGGCGATGAGGGCGTGACGCGGCGCCAGCGCAGCAACGCGTAGAAGGCCAGCATCAGCAGCGTGGCCTGCAACGGCTCGGCGAAGTCCGCCCGCGCATACGGCCAGGCCAGGGTGCCGAACGCGAAGGTGAGCACGCCCAGCGTGGCGCGACGGCGCGTGCAGCCGAAGGCGCGGAACGCGAGCCACAGCAGCGCCGCCAGCGCCGTGGTCACCACGCTATTGGTCAGGCTGACGGCGAAGCGGGCGGGCCGGTCATCCGGGGCATCGAAGAGCTTGCCCACCAGGTGGCCGACGACGAAGAAGGGGGCCTGGGCCAGGGACTGCCCCAGGCCGTACTTGCTGTAGTAGCGCCCATCCCGGCCCTGGGCCGCCTCCGGGCGCTGCTCAATGCTGAGCTCGCCCCGCGTCACCAGCGCCCTGGTCGTCAGATACATCGCCTCGCCATCGCCGCTGACGAGCCGGCCGGCCATGGTCAGCGTATAGGCGGTAAGCAGGAACAGGCACAGCAGGAGCAGGCAGCGCCGCTCTGCGCCCGCAAGCGCCGGCGTGGGGGCACCCGCGTTAGCCATCCACGTCTCGCCCTACGGCCCGCCCGGCGCTTGCGCCGCCGCGGCTGGCGCCCGCGAGGGGCCGCCCCCTGCGCCACCAGGCCAGCAGGAGCGCGTTGGCGCCGATGGCCAGGGCGGAGACGGCGAGGCCCAGCTTGACGGACCACGGATCGAACCAGAAGCGCACCTGGTGGATGCCGGCTGGCACGGCCACGGCCCGCAGCAGCCGGTTGGCGCGGACCACCTCCGCCGGCCGGCCGTCGACGGTGCTGCGCCAGCCTGGGTAGGCGCTGTCCGCCAGAACGAGCAGGGCCGGCGCGGGCGAGCGCGTTTCGAGCACCACTTCCTGAGCGCTGTAACGCACGAGCCGCACTTCCTGCGCCAGGCCGGCGTGCTCCGGAGCCGGCGCCGGCGAGCGCGGCAGGGCGACCGGCCTGTCCACGATTGCCGCCCGCTGGAGGTCGAGGGTGCGCAGGCGCTCCAGGGCCGCGTCGGCGTCCGGCTCGACGACCACCTCCGTCACGAGCCGGGCGCGGTCGTGCGGGTGCTCGTTCTCATACAGCCAGGCCGCCCCCGGCGCGTCGTCCCGCAGGCGCCAGCCGGGGCCGGGCGGGCCGTTCCGACCGTCCGTGAGCAGAAAGCGCACTCCCAGAGTGGCGAGCAGAGCGGCGTCGGCGCGCCCGTGGGCCTGGGCCGGCAAGGTGTAGTGGGGCACGGCCGGCTCAGCGGTAATGAGGAGCGACTTCCATTGGGCGTAGACGCGCGTCGGCAGGAGCCCGCCATCGTAGCCGTCGACCGTCGGCAGGCCATAGGCTACGCCCAGGTTGGGCTTCAGGCTCTCCCGCATGGAGGCGTACCGCTTCTCGTCGTCGGTCCCGTGTGGCACGGCGCGGCCGAGGCGTTCTGCGTCGAGCCGCTCTTCCACCGCCAGGCTCACGACCCGCGCGCCTCCGGCGCCCTCGCCCAGGGACTGGCGCAGGTACGTGGCTACGGCCGGAGGCTCCAGGTAGAGGGCGGCCGGGCCCGGCCGGTTATATTCCATCTCCCGCGCGGCCAAGGCGAGCTCGATGGCCAGGGCGGCCGGCAGCGCCAGCCGCACCGCCCTCAGGGGGCTGAGCAGACCCAGCAGACCCAGGGCGCTGCCGGCGACGGCCGCCAGTCCCCAGAGCAACGCCACCCTGGCCTGGGGCAGCCACTGGATGGCGTGGACGTAGTTGGTGCGCGCAGCGAAGAGAAGCAAGGCCCCCGCCGCGACGCAGAGGGCCACGGCGTAGCGGAGCGCCAGTCGCTCTCGGGCGGCCGCCGGCTGCCCGTAGCGGAGCGCGGTGGCGCCATGCGCGGCCAGCCCCGCCAGGGCGAAGGTCCAGATCAGGAGCCACCGGCCGGGGGCGCGAAACGAGTCAAAGAGCGGCACCCAGGCGTAGAGCAGGGCGTACAGGGGGGTGTACAGGCCCAGGGAGAGGGTCAGCGAGAGCGCGGCCAGGACGGCCAGGGCGAGCACCGTCCGTCGCGCGGCCGACGCGGCGATCCCCGCCACGGCCAGGGGCAGGGCGACGACGCCCACGTAGCCGGTGACCTCCTGGCTGGGGAGCGACCAGAAGGTGGGCAGAACGGTTTCCAGGATGTTGGTCCGGCTGACAGCGTAGGCCACCGCCTCTTCCAGAGGAATGCCCCCCTGCCGGTACGAGAGGCGGGCCAGCTCCACGGCCGGCAGGAGCTGGGCGCCGGCCAGGAGCGCGCCATTGGCGGCGAGCGCCGCCAGCGCGGGGAGGTGCGCCCACCGGCGGGGCGCCCGCGCCGGCGGAAAGACGGTGAACCCGAGCGCCAGCAGGCCCAGGGCGAACAGGCTGTAGTACGCCTCCTGGGTGTGCCCGGCCGTGAGCTGCAGGGCTACCGCCACCCCCCCGGCGACGAGCCACGGGGCCCAGTGACGGCGCTCCCCCGGCCTTCCGGCAGGGCAGGCCGGGGGTGGAACGGGCGGCGCGCCGACGTGCGGCCCCGATGCGCACCGCCGGCGGCGCCAGCGGGCGGCCAGGTTGGGGGCAAGGGCAGCCAGGTTGGGGACAAGGGCAGCCAGGCGCCAGTAGCAGAGGGCGATCCAGGGCAGCCAGACGCTGGCGTGGACCTGGTTCATGTGCCCCATGTGCGCTCCCAGGAACCCGCTGCCAGCGAAGGCCACCGCGCCGACCAGCCCGCCGGTGGCGTCGAGCCCCCAGCCCCAGCGGCAGAGGGCGTACATGCCGGCGGCGCCAGCGCAGAGATGGAGCCACTGGCTCCAGGCCACCGCCTGGGGGAAGCTCAGGGTGAGGAAGAGCAGGTCCGGCGGGTAGAGGGCGGCCATCTGCACGTTGGCCAGGAAGGGAGCCCCCAGGTAGATGAACGGGTTCCACAACGGCAGCTCCCCCCGCAGTAGGGCCGCGGCCGCGTAGGCCTTGGCGGGGTAGAAGTACGTGTAGAGGTCGTACCCCAGCATGGCCCCGCCCTGCAGGAGCGTCTTGCGCAGCAGGGCGGCGCAGAAGGCGGCCAGCGCCAGCAGCGCCAGTGCGTCCCTGGCGAGCGCCTGCCTGGAGCCCTTGCCGGTCAATCCTCCGCCGTCCCGAGCTAGATCCCGACGTAGAAACGGGCCAGGGCGCCGAACGGCGGGCGGGGTTGCTGCACGACGCGACGCGCCTGCCACAATCGGCGCATGCAAGCCGAACCGCCCGCGCCGCCGTTACCGGGGAAGCGCGTCTCCGAGTCGTCGATCACCATGAGTCAGCTCATGCTCCCGCCGGATGCCAATCCCTGGGGGAACGTGCACGGGGGCACGATCGTCAAGCTGGTGGATTCGGCGGCCGGCGTGGTCGCCGCGCGCCACTGCCGTACCCGCGTGGTCACGGCGCGCATCGATGAGATGAGCTTCCTCCGTCCCGTATACATCGGCAACCTGGTGACACTCAAGGCGTCGGTGAACGATACCGGACGCACGTCCCTCGAGGTGGGCGTCCGCGTCGAGGCGGAGGACCTGGCCACGGGAGAGACCTGGCACGTCGGCAGCGCCTATCTGGTCTTCGTCGCGCTGGATGCCGCCGGCCGGCCAACGCCGGTGCCCCCCATCATCGCTGAGACGCCGGACGAACGGCGGCGCCAGGCGGAGGCCCGCGCCCGCCGCGCGCGCCGCCAGCTCCGGCCGGCCGGCGCGTGAGACGCGTCATCGGCGAGGGGAACGCGGTCGCTTGTGGCTGCCGCCCCGGCGCGTCGATGATCCGGTGATGCAAACGGCCCGTAAAACCGGAGCGACGGCCGTGGCGGGCCGTCGCTCCGGGGCGAGTGAGGAGAAGGAAGGAGAGAGAGGGTTTAGTCCAGTACCGCCGGCGTCTTCCTGCCCCCGATCAGATCTTCGACCAACTCAGCTCGAACAACAGGTATCAGGCACAAAAGAGAAAGACCGAAGGAATAGCCTCCGGTCCGCGCTACTCCTCTTTCAGTGGCCTACGGGGTTAGCTGACGGGTTCGGGCTGAAAGAGCTACCCTATTCCTTCCCCTGAAGGAAATACACCCCGGAGACGTTGGGTCCCCCGTTTCCGTTCGTCACGGAATTCGGCCGTTATTCACTTGTGCACCGCGGCCTACCCAAGGCCGCACATCCGTGCACCATCACTATAGAGCGGCCACCCGCGCGGCGTCAAGTGGGAATTTTCGCGCCAGGGCGTACAATCTCGGGAGATCAGGCCGCCGCGGGACGGCGGGCCCGCCTCCGCCGATGCGACGTTTGCTGTACGTCCTTCACCCACACGACAACGTGGCGACCGCCCTGGTCGACCTGCCAGCGGGGACGGTGGTCGAGCTCGAGCGAGGCTCGCCAGACGGCGAGCAGCGCCAGCAGGTGCTGCGCCTGGAGGTCCGTTCCGCCATCCCCTTCGGCCACAAGGTGGCCCTGGCGCCGATCGCCAAGGGCCAGCCCGTGATCAAGTACGGGGAGGTGATCGGGCTGGCCAGCGCCAACATCGCCGCCGGCGAGCACGTGCACGTCCACAACGTCGAGTCGCAGCGCGGGCGGGGCGACCTGGCGGGAGGCAAGGTTCACAGTTCACAGTTCAAGGTTCAAGGTTGAGAGGGCTCTGGACCTTGAACGTTGAACCTTGAACTGGGGGTCGGCGTGGGGTGGGGGGCTACTTGACTACCAGAGGGGGGAGCAGCCGGCCTTCGGCGTCGAACTGCATCGGCGCGGGGGCCTGGATCACCTCGAGGTTGGGGTTGCGCTCCACCTCGGGCAGGAGGGCCTCCGAGACGTAGAGCTCTTCCAGGCGCAGCGTGCTGTGCACCCTCGCCAGCCGGACGGATCCCTGGGGCGTGGCCGTCTTGATGGCGGCCTCGATGGCCTCACGATCGGTGGGCATGGCCATGGGGATGCGCGCCAGGTCCGGCGCGTTGGCGGTGAGGCAGTTGGTGTACATCGCCTGGTAGTCGATGGCGCTGACCAGGCGGGTAGTGGTGAAGTCGGCCCAGCCGATGCCGATGGCGTTGCCGTGCGATTCGGGCGTCAGGTCCCGCACCACGATCCGTCGGTAGTCCGGCCGGCGCTCGCCGCCCAGCCGGCGCCACATGCCGATGACGTTGGGGTCCATCCCGCTGCCGGAGATGTTCTTGCCGATCCAGTCCACGATCAGGACGTGCAGGTGGTCGAACGGGATGCGGGGCAGGAGGCTGTTGCTCACCTCCAGGAGCCGGCGGTCCGTCTCATGGAACTGCTCCGGCGGCACGGCCACGATCCGGTATGGCTCATCGGCCGCGTTTTCGACGATGGCCACGCCGAAGAGCACCTTCCCGGTGCCGAGCGCCACCGTGGCCGCGTCGGGGATCGTCTCCGCCAGGCCGCTAGCGTGCATCGTCTCCGCGCCCCGCTGCTTGCCCAGGCCCACCGCCAGCATCTTGCACAGGCCGCTCTCGATGGGCGCCTTGAAGGCCGTGTGCGCCTTGACGCGCCCGCAGACAACGATGCCGTCGGCCTCGAACGCCAGGCGGTCCATGTAGACGGGCACGCCCCGCTGGGTGCGCCCCACCTCCACTACCTCCGTGGTGGCGCGGATGGGGGCGCCACAGGCCTGCTCGGTGATGCCGTAGCCCTCCAGGACCGCGCGCTGACCCGGCGCGGTGGCCCCACCGTGGCTGCCCATGGCGGGCACGATGAACGGCTCAGCGCCTCGCTGCCGGAGGCATGCCACGATGGCCGCGATGATCTCGGCGATGTGGCTGATGCCGCGACTGCCGGCGGTGATTGCGATGCGCGCGCCCGGGACGACCCGCTCTGCCACGCCGGCCTGGGCGACCGCCTGGCGCACGGCGCTGGCGACGTCCGTGATCCGCTCCCCGGCCAGGCGCTGGCGGACGAGCGCCACGCGGGGCAGTGTCACCGCTGTCATGCTGGTTCCTCCGCTGGTCTGCTGGTCTGACGAATTCTATGGGGGCGGGCGGATTCGGCACCAAACCCCTTGTAGCGGCCCACGGCCTGTGGTATCTTCGGCTGCGTCCGCGCGGTGAAGCCGGCTGCCCCAGTTGGGCGCCGGAGCTCCCCACCACCGCCACCCTCTCCCTTCACTGCGGGCTCACCATTCTCCAGCGCCGCCGCGGTTTGCGCGAGCCGTCTCGGGCATTGCTTTGCCAGTACTATTTCTGTCCTAATCCTAGTCCTATGGCCTGCGCGAATGCGGCGATCCGCCGCGGCCGGGGTGCCGCGAGCACACCAAGCGGACAATACGGTCACGGACGCGGGCCTGGCCCGTGAACGCCATCAGGGGATGCGTCACATGGCAGTTGCTCGGAAAAAGCCTTCAGAGCTTTCACAGAAAGCGCAACGTCTGGGCCTGGAGACCAGAGAGGACGTGGAACGGGAGTTCGAAGCCGCTCGGCCCGGCTGGTCGAGAGGCAGGGAATATCACTGCCCCTTCTGCGATAAGGACTTCTGGTCGGCATCTGGCGCCCGCAAGCACATGAAGACGCGCGGGCACCCCGTACTGCGCTGGGACTGGTATTGAGCCGCCGCTGCGGAGAGGAGGGACGTCACACCCTGCGGCCTCCCGCCCGAACGCGGGGGCACGGAGACGGACCTCACCCATTCGGTAGGGCGGCCCTGGGAGGGAGAACGGACCTCACCCCCTTCGGCAGGGCCCCGCCGCACCGCTATCCCACGCTGCCCCACCATGCGGCTTGGCTCCATCGCCCCCGCTCTGACACGGCGGGGAAACGACGGCGACCGCGGTGCGGCTGGACCCGCCCCCGCGCCGGCGGGGCGAGGGACATGAGGAGCACGGCCTGGCGCCAGCCGGAGCGTTTGCCTGCTCCTGCAGGGCGGCGCGCGGTTGACGCGCCGTCGCGGGCCCGCTAGCCTCCTGCGATGGAAAGGGAGGCGACAATGCTAGCGACGGCACCGGCGGTGCGGGCGGCGGCCGGCACCCTGCCGCGAACCTTCTGGGGGTACCCGCGTGTGGATGGGAGCGCCGGGATCCGCAACCTGCTGCTCGTGGTCCCATCGGTCATCTGCGCCAATACGGTGGCGCAGCGGGTGGCGTCGCTCATTCCGGGGGCGGTCGCCATCCCGCACCCGCACGGCTGCGCCCAGGTTGGCGACGATGTGACGCTCACCGAGCGGGTGCTGGCCGGGGCGGCGGCCAACCCGAACGTCGGCGCGGCGCTCGTTGTCGGCCTCGGCTGTGAGACCTGCCAGGCCAGCCAGGTGGCGGAGCTGGCCGGCGCGCTGGCGCCGGGCAAGCCGATCGAGTCCTACTACATCCAGGAGACCGGCGGGTCGATTAAGGCCATCGCCTATGGGGTCGAGGCGGGCAAGCGCCTGATGGCGCAGATCGCGTCCCAGCAGCGCCAGGAGGTACCTATCTCGCGCCTCATCGCCGGGGTGCTCTGCGCGGGCGGGGGCGCGGACAAAGAGGGACGGACGCTGGCGTCCGACGCCCTGGCCGGCGCGGCGGCGTCCGCCGTTGTCCAGGCGGGGGCGACGGCGATCCTGGCCGGCAGCGCCGCGCCGCATCTGCTCGGCAGTGGCGGGGCGGGCGCCCTAGGGATCGCCGAACGACCGGCGCGGGCAGGGCTGTTTACGATGGCCACCCCCGACCACGCGGAGGTGGCGCTCTCGGCTCTGGCCGCGGCCGGGGCGCAGCTCTGCCTCTACAGCACGGCGCGGGGTTCGCCGATCGGCAATGCCATCGCGCCCGTGCTCAAGCTCTGCGGCGCCGGGCGGGCGCTGGCCCAACTGGACGAGCTCGTGGACTTTGCCACGCCGGAGGCGCTGGAGGGTCCGGAGGCGGTGGCTGAGCTGGCGCCCGAGCTGCTACAGCTACTGGTGGATGTGTGTAATGGCCAGCCAACCAACGCCGAGATCATCGGGCATCAGGAGTTCGCCATCCACCGGATCGGTCCCACGGTCTAGAGTGCTGCGTCACGCCCGATAGACGTGGTACTCATTCCTGGCGACGAGCCAGCAGGAGCCGGGTGAAGCAGAGAAGGGACAGGGTTCTTGCCGTTGAGGCGCGGGAACGTCGCGACACGCCCATGGCCACTGCATCAGTCCTTCGCCAGCTGCCCAGCGTCGATGCCGTGCTCCGCCAGCCGGACGTGGCGGCCCTGTGCGGCCCCCTGCCGCGGGAGCTGGTGGTGGAGCTGGTGCGCGCCGAGCTGGAGCGGGCGCGCCGGCAGCTACGGGCGGGCGAGGTGCCACCGGATGGGCTGGGCGCGATCGTCTCGGCCGTGCTGCGGCGGGCGGGGTCGGTGCTGCAGCCGACGCTACGGCGCGTGATCAACGCCACCGGCGTCGTGCTGCACACCAACCTCGGTCGCGCGCCCCTCAGCGCGGCCGCGCGGCGGGCCGTGGCCGACGCGGCGACCGGCTACTGCAATCTGGAGTTTGACCTGGAGACGGGGGCCCGCGGCTCGCGCCACACCCACCTGGAGGACGTCATCTGTCGCGTGACCGGCGCCGAAGGGGCGCTGGCGGTGAACAACAATGCGGCGGCGGTGCTGCTGGTCCTGAGCGAGTTTGCCGCGGGGCGGGAGGTGGTGGTCTCACGGGGGCAGGCGGTGGAGATCGGGGGCGGGTTCCGCATTCCGGACGTGCTGCGCCAGAGCGGGGCGCGCCTGGTAGAGGTGGGGACGACCAACCGGACGCGTCTGGATGATTACGCGCGCGCCGTGGGGCCGGAGACGGCCGCCCTGCTGCACGTCCACGCCAGCAACTTTCGCATCATTGGCTTTACCGAGAGCGTGCCCATCCGCGAGCTGGCCGCACTGGCCCATGAGCGGGGCATCCTGTGCGTGGACGACACGGGAAGCGGCTGTCTCCTGGACACGACGGCCTTTGGGATCAGCGCCGCCCTGCGGGAACCGACGGTGCAGGAGAGCCTGGAGGCGGGGGCCGACCTGGTGTGCTTCTCCGGTGACAAGCTGCTGGGCGGGCCGCAAGCGGGGATCATTGCCGGGCGGCGGGACCTGATCGCGCGCTTGAAGCGCCACCCGCTCACCCGCGCCCTACGCCTCGACAAGCTGGCCATCGCCGCCCTGGCCGCCACCTTCATGCACTACCGCGCGGGGGAGGCGGCGCGCGAGATCCCCGTGTGGCAGATGATCGGGGCGCCGTTGCCGGCGCTGGAGGCCCGCGCCAGGCGGTGGGCCAGGCGCCTGGCGCGGGCGGGGGTGCGGGTCACCGTGCAGCCGGACGAGTCCGCCATCGGCGGTGGCTCCCTGCCCGGCGTGACGCTCCCGACCTGGGTGCTGGCCATCGAGCCCCGCCACGGCAGGACGGTCGACCAGGTCGCGGCCGAGCTCCGGCGGCGCCGGCCCCCCGTGGTGGGGCACATTGCGGACGACCGGCTGGTGATCGACCCGCGCACCGTGCTGCCGGACGACGAGGCCCCGCTACTGGAGGCGCTGGCCACGGTGTGAGCCGCTCCGGCGGGAGCGGTGCTTCTCACTACGGCCATGGTTGCCGACGTCCCTATCTCGAGCCTTCCCTGGCCGGCCGGTCTTTCTGGGGCTATTGAAGTCGCACAGCGATCGAGCTATAATCGAGGTGGTCATCCGGAACAGCGCGCAGGGGCGGCGAGTCGCGACGGCCCACGTACCGGCATCTGATACAGGCCCGATGACGATGCGGAACTGAGAGGTTGCCTCTCGGTTCTTTTCTTTGTTTTTTCTGTCGTATTTGCCGTCCCTGCACGTTCGTGCAGCGAGGCGCGGACCGAAGGCGCGATTGAGAGGCGATATTCAATGGTCACCAAGACGGTGTATCTCACGCCGGAAGGCAAGGCAGCCCTTGAGCAGGAGCTGGACCGGCTGCTGGAACGGCGCCGGGCGTTGCTCCAGCGCATCCAGGAAGAGCGGGAGTTTGGCGCCTTCGCCGAGGGCAGCGAGCCGGACGCCGACAAGACGGAGCTGGCCTTCGTCGAGGGCCGGATTCTCACCATTGAGAACCAGCTCCGTGAGGCGGTGATTGTCGCCAGCCACGACGCGACCCAGGTGAGCCTTGGCTCGACTGTGACCGTGGTGGACGCCGACGGAGTGGAGGAGCGCTACACCATCGTCGGCTCACCGGAGGCCAGGCCGACGGAAGGGCGCATCTCCAACGAGAGCCCGGTGGGGCGCGCCCTGATGGGCAAGCGGGTTGGCGACAAGGTCACGATCAAAGTGCCGTCCGGTGACCTGGAGTACACGATCAAGTCCATCACCTGAGCGCGGGGCCGCTCCCCGCTAGCCGGCGCGACCTGCCGCCCCCCGGCGCGGGCGGGCGGCGACCGGCCGGTAGCGGTAGGCCCACCCATTCATTGTGAACCAGGGTCCGCTCCCAGAAGACCAGTATGTGGCCGCGCGGCGGGCGAAACTCGCCCGCCTGCGTGCGGCTGGGGTTGATCCCTTCCCCGCACACTTTCACCGCACGCACAGCACGGCGGAGGTGCACGCCTGTTTTGACCGCCTGCAGGCCAGCGGGGAGCCGGTTACCGTGGCGGGGCGGGTGGTGCGGCTGCGGATCATGGGCAAGGCCTCCTTTGCCGTGATCCGCGACGGGGCGGACGACCTGCAGCTCTATCTGAGCCGTGACCACCTGGGCGATGGGCCCTACGCCCTGTTCAAGGAGACGGTGGATCTGGGCGACTTCATCGGGGCCCGCGGCCCCGTCTTCCTGACCCGCACGCAGGAGCAGACGGTCGAGGTCCACAGCTGGACGATGCTGGCCAAGGCGCTCCGGCCCCCGCCGGAGAAGTGGCACGGCCTGACGGACGTTGAGGCGCGGATGCGCCGGCGCTACCTCGACCTGATGAGCAACGTCGAGGTGCGGGAGCTGCTCCAGAAGCGTTCGGCGATCGTGCGGGAGGTGCGGCGTTTCCTGGACGAGCGGGGCTTCATCGAAGTGGAGACGCCGGCGCTACAGCCGCTCCACGGGGGCGCCACTGCCCGCCCCTTCGTCACCTATCACAACGCCCTGGACCGACAGCTCTACCTGCGCATCTCGCTGGAGCTCTACCTCAAGCGCCTGCTCATCGGGGGCTTCGACAAGGTCTATGAGATCGGGCGCGTCTTCCGGAACGAGGGGATCGACCGCACGCACAATCCGGAGTTCACGCTACTCGAGTCCTACGAGGCCTACGCCGACTACCAGGACGTAATGCGCCTGGTGGAGGAGCTGATCTACACCGTGGCGCAGCGGGCGCTCGGCACGTCGCGCATCACGGTGCGGGGGCAGGAGATCGAGCTGGCGCCGCCCTGGCCCCGCCGCACGCTGCGGGAGGCGATCCAGGAAGCGACGGGGGTGGACTACGCCACGCACCCGACGCTGGAGAGCCTGCACGCTGCGGTGCTGGCGGCGGGGCTGCACGTGGAGCCGCAGAAGACGCGGGGCAAGCTGATTGACCAACTGCTGGAAACGTACGTCGCGCCGGCCATCGGGCGCCCGACGTTCCTGATCGATTATCCGGCGGAGATCAGCCCGCTGGCCAAGCTGAAGCCGGGCAGCACGGACACGGTGGAGCGGTTCGAGGCCTTCGGCGGCTTCGGCATCGAGCTGGCGAACGCCTTTACCGAGCTCAACGATCCGGATGACCAGTACCGGCGTTTCCTGGACCAGGTGCGGCAGGCGCAGGCGGGCGACGAGGAGGCGCACGCCATGGACCTGGACTTCCTGGAGGCGTTGCAGCACGGCATGCCGCCCGCGGGGGGCCTCGGCATCGGCATCGACCGCCTGGTGATGTTTCTGCTGGACGCGCCCAACCTGCGCGAGGTGATCTACTTTCCGGCGCTGCGCGACGCGGCCGACTGAGCGCCGGGCCGGGGGCGCCGTTCCTGCTAGGATTTTTAGGAGGACGGCGCGCGTCGTCTCTGGAGGGATGGCCGAGTGGTTGAAGGCATCCGTCTTGAAAACGGAAGACCGAAAGGTCCGGGGGTTCGAATCCCTCTCCCTCCGCCTGCTGCCCCCTGCGAACCGGCGAAGGGGTGAATGGAGACCGTCTCCGAGCCTGCTATACTTTGCTTCCGGCTATCAGGTCCGGATCCTGCCTGGAGGGGTCGCATAGCTGGCCTAGTGCGGCGGTTTGCTAAACCGCTAGGGGGGTTTTCCTCCCTCGAGGGTTCGAATCCCTCCCCCTCCGCCCTCACCAGAGAAGGAACGGCCCGCTCCACGTGACCGAGCGGGGCGTTTTGGCTGGCGCGGATGGGCCTGAGTGGCAATCCGGGTGACACACCGCCGTGGGGCAGCCGCTGCTGCTCAGCGACATGGAGCTTGAGGCGGCGCTCCGGCGAGTGCTTGGGGTGCGGGTGAGCGTCCACCACCGGACGCGCCTCCGCGAGCGCGCGGACCCCGTTCGGGCGGCGACGACCGGGGGCTGGGTCGGGCGAGCCGTGGAGCGCGTGGTTCTGGCGGTGGGGCGCAGCGTGTGCTCGGCGGACGCACTCGCGCAGGCGCGTACCCATGTTCCGGCGAGCTTCTCGTGCCGCGAAGCGGCAAGTGCTCAGATGGAAAGCAGTGGCACGGTGGCGCACCAGACCAGCCGTAGGGGTGTACCGATGGCGTCTCCCACCTCGCGCGCTCCTGGATCACAAGAGGTCGTTGCATCTGCGGCGCGCCTGCTAGCCTGGATTCCTATGTAAGATCGCCAGCTTTTGACCTGCGGCGCTGTGCGGCGCTGGTGTTCCGCAGGAGCCTGACTGATCATTCACGAGCGGAGCCCTCTTCCCAGGTTTCTCCCACAGGAGGAGGGAACGGATCGCCGGCCGGGTGTAGGCCAGGCAAGATCGCATTGACCGCCCGGCCGAGCTTGTTGGCACAGCGTGGGCGCAGATGTCCAGCGTGGTGCCGTTCCGCGAGTGGCCCAGGATCGCCGCCACGGTCGGGATATCGACGCCGCTGGCCAGCATCAGCGTTCGTTGGTCGCGATGAGCGCCCGCAGGAGGGGCTCCATCAGCGCCCAGGGGCCGGGTCCGGGCGGGGCCGGTGCCACCAGCACCAGCGCCGCGACCCGCTTGGGATGGCCCAGGGCCAGCTCGATGGCCGAGACGGAGCCGGCGGAGTGGGCCACGACCACCGCACGTGCGATGCCCAGGTAGCCGAGCAGGCAGGCGTGGGCGTCGGCCTGACGGGCCTGGGAGGCGCCGGCCGACAGCGGAGTGCCCAGGTGGCCGAAGCGAGAGGGCGCAATCATGCGGACGCCACCGCCAGGCACCGGCGCGCCCGCGCCAGGTTGGCGCG
>DAOTTI010000092.1:0-16922 GCA_034437795.1 Chloroflexota bacterium
GCGAGGGCCTGCTGCTCCTCACCACCGATGGGGCATGGGCGCAGCGCATCAGCCATCCCAGGTACGGCTGCACCAAGGAGTACATCGTGGAGATCGATGGCCGGCCCAGCGCGGCCGACCTGGAGCGCCTGCGCCGGCCCATGCTGCTGCCGGGGGGCGACTGGACCACCGGCGCGGAGGTCGAGCTTCTGGACGCCCGCTCGCACCCTCAGGTCGGCGCACCCGCCGGCGGCGGGGGGCACCCGCAGGGCAGGGGGACGCGGCTGCGCATTGTGCTCCACGAAGGCCGCAAACGGCAGATCCGGCGGATGCTGGAGGCCACCGGCTTCACCGTGCGCCGCCTGCGTCGCATCCGCGTCGGCCCTGTGCACCTCGGCCGGCTGGCGCCCGGCGCCTGGCGTGCCCTCACCGCGGCGGAGGTGCGCCAGGCGGCGCAGCCGAGCGAGCGCGTCTGGCGCCCCCCCGTCATCGCCATCGATGGGCCCGCCGCTTCAGGGAAGTCGACCCTCGGCGCCGCCCTGGCCAGGCGCCTGGGGCTGCGCTACATCGATAGCGGCGTCGTCTACCGCTCCCTCACCTGGCTGGCCCTGCGCCGTGGCGTGTCGGTGAACGACGAGGCCCGCCTGGCGGCGCTGGCCCGCGAGATGGACCTCCAGATCCTGCCCCCCACCACCGATGACGGGCGCCAGTTCACCATCCTGGTCGATGGCCAGGATGCCACCTGGGGCATTCGCTCGCCGGAGGTGGACCGCGCCGTCTCCATCGTCTCCGCCCATCCGGCCGTGCGGGCCGCGCTGACGCAGCGCCTGCGCCAGCTAGCCGAAGGGGGCGGCCTGGTCATGGTCGGCCGTGACATCGGGACCGTGGTCTTGCCCGACGCCGATCTCAAGGTCTTCCTCACCGCCAGCGCCGAGGAGCGGGCGCGGCGCCGGCTGCGCGAGCTACAGGCCCGCGGCGAGCCGGCCGACTACCACGCCATCCTGGCCGACCTGCGCCAGCGCGATGCCCTCGACAGCGGGCGCGAGGCGGCGCCCCTGCGCCCGGCCGATGACGCGATCCACCTCGCGACCGACGGCATGAGCCTCGATGACGAGGTGCGCTTCGTTCTGCAGCACCTGCAGCGCCTGGAGCCTCCGCTATGACCGTGCCCGAACTGCCCGGATCGCCTCCCCGTACCTCTCCCCTCCCTGTACGAACGGACGGCGCCGGCCGGCCGACCGGCGTTACGCCCCGCAGCCGCGGCGTGCGGCCAGGCGCGGCCTGGTACGTGGCCCTCCAGTGGCTCGTGAGCGGGGCGCTGCGGGCCATGGCCGCCATCGAGGTGGCGGGGATGGAGCGTTGCCCTCGGACCGGTGGCGTCTTGCTGGTAAGCAACCACGTCAGCACGGTGGACGTGCCCCTCATCGGTGCCTGGTGCCCCCGCCCGGTCGTCTTCTTCGGCAAGAGCGAGGTCCGGCACTGGCCAGTGATCAACCTCATCGCCCGCTTCTTTGGCGTGATCTTCGTCCGCCGCGGCCAGGCCGACCGCCAGGCCATTCGCGAGGCGCTGGCCAGCCTCGCGGCGGGCGAGGTGGTCTGCTTCTTTCCCGAGGGGCATCGCAACCGCGGGCGCGGGCTCCTGCCGGCGCAGCCGGGGATTGGCCTCCTGGCGCGGCGCTCGGGGGCCATCGTCTGGCCGGTGGCCGTGACGGGGACGGAGCGGATCGGCCAGCGCCTGCGCCCCAGGGTGCGCCTGACCGGGGGCGAGCCCTTCGACGCCGTGGCCGTCGCGGAGGCGGAACTGGGCCGCCGGCCATCGGATGCGGAGATTGCCGGCGCCATCATGCGCCGCATCGCCGCGCTGCTCCCGCCGGAGCAGCGCGGCGTCTACGCCTGAACGGGCCGGCGGGAGACCCGCGTCGTCGTGGCGTCCATCGATACGCGGCGCCTACGCCTGAGCGGGCCGGCGGATAGGGGCCCCGCCGGCGCCAGGACGCACAGCGCGCCGGCCTGGGCCTCGAACACCATCGGCGTGGCACCCACCACCCGCCCATCGGCGTGCACCGCCAGCGGCTCGCGGGAGGAGACGCGCACGCGGCGGGCGCGGAAGCTCAGGCCGGTGGTCTGGCGGGGCAGGCGGTGCCACGCCGCGTTGATGAAATACCAGGCCAGGGCCGGCAGCCCCGTGTCTTCGAACACGCGCACCGTCAGCCGCCCGTCGTCCCAGCGCGCCTCCGGCGCGACGGTAAAGCCGGCGCCGTAAAAGGGGCCGTTGGCGATGGCTACCAGCGGCGCGCGGACGCGGATCCCGCGCGCATCGTCCAGGTCCAGGGTCATCTCCGCGGCGCGGCACCGCACCAGGCGCAGCAGGGCCGGCAGGAGGGCGGAGAGATCCCTGGCCTTCAGGCGCTCACCGAACGGGAAGACGGCGGCATCCAGGCCGACCCCCGCCGCCTCCAGAAAGAGCCGCCCACCGGCAAAGCCCACATCCATCGACCGCGGGCGCGCGTCGGCCAGCAGGCGGGCCGCCGCCAGGGGATCGGGGGGCAAGCCAAGGGCCCGCGCGATGTTGTTGTAGGTGCCGGCCGGCAGGGGCCCCAGCGGGGTGCCCGTGCCGATCAGCCCGGTGGCGACGTCGCCGACCGTGCCGTCGCCTCCCCAGACGAGAAAAAGGTCGTAGCGCGCCGCCTCCTCCGCCACCTGCGGCGCCAGGGGCGTCCCAGCGCGGGTGAACAGCAGGTCCGGCTCGATGCCGTGCCAGCGCAGCACCGCCACCAGGTCGCCCAGGACGGAGGTGCGGAACCGGCGCAGGTGCACCGGATTGAGCACGAGCCTGGCGCGCCTGGTGCGCCGCCCCTCGTCCCTTCCCGCTGGCGCGGCAGCGGGCGCCTCCGGCCGCGGCGGAGTGGCTCCCACCGTCACCGCCGGGGCCATCGCCCCCGCGCTACGATCTGAAGGCTGCTGGCCGGCCGGTGCCACCGGTCCTACAGTCGCCGCCGCGGTCATCTTCCGCACGCTACTCGGCTGCCAGCACCAGTCCGCGGCCCGGCTCGGCGCGCAGGAGCCGCGGCTGATCAGGGTTTTCCTCGAGCTTCTCGCGCAGCCGCCGGACGTAGACCTTCAGCAGCTCCTCGCTCCCGCCGCCCCGCGGCCCCCAGATGTGGTCTACCAGCTCCGCCGGCGGGACGGGCGTCCCGGCGCGGTGCGCTAGGTAATCCAGGATCTGATACTCCAGCGGATCCAGCGGAATACGCCGGCCGCGCCACAGCGCCGTGTGGGTAGCCAGGTCCAGGCGCAGGCCGGGGGATGGGGCTCCACTGTCCGGCGTCGGTGTAGCCGGCGCGGCCGGCGGGCGCCGCGCCGCGCGGCGCAGCACCGCTTCCACCCGCGCCACGAGCTGGCTGGTGCTGAACGGCTTGGTGACGTAGTCGTCCGCGCCCATCCGCAGCGCGCCCACCACGTCGGCGTCGTCGTTGCGCACCGTCAGCATGATGATCGGGGTCGCAGCTCGCTCGCGGATGCGCTGGCACACCTCAAACCCGCTCAGGCCCGGCATGTTCACGTCCAGGATCACCAGGTCCGGGTCCTCGTGCTCGAAGACGGCCAGCGCCTGCGTCCCATCGGTCGCCGTGACCACCTGGAAGTGGTGGCGCTTCAGGACGTAGGAGACCACGTCCAGCAGATCGGCGTCGTCGTCCGCCACCAGGATCTTTGCGTTCATCCACGTGCGTCCGGCTGCTCATCGGGCGCCGGCGGCCGACAGGGCCCCGGGCGCTGGCTCGTGGCGCGGGGCCGCAGACGGGGCAGGCGCAGGGACGGCCTCCCGCGGGAGGGTAAACCAGAACGTAGCGCCCTGGTTGGGGGCGCTGGCGACGCCCACCTCGCCGCCGTGGGCCTCCACGATCGCCTTCACGATCGCCAGGCCCAAGCCGACGCCGGGCGTCGCGCGGCTGGCCATCACGCTCCGGAAGTAGGCCTCGAACAGGCGCGGCTGCTCCTCCGGCGGGATGCCGGGGCCATGGTCGGTCACGGCCACACGCACCGCTCCATCGCGCTCCTGAATGTCAATCAGGATCGTATCGCCCGCCGGCCCATACTTGGCGGCATTGGAGAGCAGGTTGACCAGCACCTGCTGGATCCGTTTAGCGTCCGCCACCACGACCGGCGGCGGCTCCGGAGCGCGGCACTCGACCCGCTGCTCACGCGCCTCCAGGAGCGGTTGCACGCTGGCGATGGCCTCGGCGACCACGCCGGGCAGGCTGACCGGGCGCGGCGTGATCGTGAACCGCCCGCTGCGCAGGCTACCCAGGTCCAACAGATTGTCCACCAGGGCCTGCAGACGCGCCGTACTGCGCCGCACGGTAGCCAGGAAGTGGCGCTGCTCCGCCTCCGAGAGGGAGCCGTCCGCGTCGGTCAGGAGCTCCACCGTAGCGACCAGCGACGCCAGCGGGGTCTTGAGCTCGTGGGCCACGTTGAACAGATACTGGTCCTTGAGCCGGTTCAGCTGCTCCTGCTCCTCCGCGTAGCGCTGGAGCCGCACCCGCATCTCCTCAATCGCCCGCGCCAGCACGCCGAACTCGTCTCCGGCCGCCCGCGCCGGCACGGGCGTGGCCAGGTCCCCTTCCCCAATGCGTCGCACCGCGGCCACCAGCGCCCGGACCGGCCGCGTCAGCGCCTGCGCCGTGTACGCCGCCCCGGCCACGGCCAGAGCCAGCACGACCGCCACCACCGACAGGAAGACCGCCAGCGTCTGGGTCCGGCGCTCAAACAGGACCGCCACGGGGGCGCTGATGCTGTACATGCCTACCACCCGCCCGTGCACATCGCTCAGCGGCGCGTAGCGCACAATCACGCGGCCCCCACGGCTGCGGCTGATCAGCTCCACCTCGCGGTGCTCTTCTACTACCTGCTGCCAGACGGGGGCCGGCGCCACCGCGCCGACCTCGCGCACGCCGGTCGGCAGGCGGACGGACGTGGCCGTGGCGCGGTCGCCGGCGTAGAAGGTCACGTCGAAGGCGATGGCCCGCTGCAGGCGATCCACCAGTGCGTTGTCCAGCTTGGTGGCCACCAGTACTGCGCCCAGGATGTCCTCGCCGGCCCGGATCGGCAGCGCCACCACCGCCATCACCCCGTCGGGGGTCACCTCCAACCCTTCCGCCGGCTCGCCGCGCAGCGCCTGTGCGATGGCCTCGTCCGCCCGTAGCGACCGGCCCCCCATAGCCACACCGCCACGCTCCACCTCGCTCACGCTCGTCCCATCCGGGCCGGCGACGGCGATACGGTCCGCCGGCGACGTGCGCAGCGCCCCTTGCAGCATGGCCGTGAGCGCCTCCACGTCCTCCGCGGCCAGCGAGCGCCGCAGGGGCTGGCGGGCCGCCAGCACCCCGGCGGTGATGCGGGCGTTCTCCAGCAGATTGTGATATTCGCGCGCCACAAACTCGGACGCGTGGTCCAGTCGGGCGCGGGCCGCCTGCTCCGCCTGCTGCTCGATCAGCCAGTAGGCCACCAGGCTCGTGGCCGCCACCGCCAGCACGACCAGCGCCGTGGCGAAGAGGGCGAGCTTGACGCGTACGCTCGCCTCGCCACGGCGTTGAAGCAGGTGCCGGACCCGCGGGGTCATGGCGTGTCTCCGTCACCTCGATTCTACGAGCGGACGCGTCTACGGATGAAGCTGCCGGTCCCTGAGCAGTCCACAGGGGCCCCGCCGCCCGCCGCTCCCACACGGAGAGGGCGACGCCGGCCATGGCTGTGCGGCTTGGCCGCGGCGCCCCTTTTCCGTGTGGCAGAGGTGAGGCGAGGGCCATGGCCTGGGGCCGGCCGGCACTCCAGCGTACGCCCTCGGCCGGCGTGCTCACCATGAGCACGGGGTCCGCCCGATACAATTTCCTGACCCCTGCTTATGCTGACCATTAAGTCCGTCACCCCGGGAAGCGTGGCCGAACGGCTGGGCCTGCGCCCAGGAGACCGCCTCGTCTCGATCGATGGCCATCCCGTGGGCGACGTGATCGACGTCCACTTCTACGCCTCGGCGGATACCGTCGAGCTTACCTGGCGCACGCCTGACGGAGCGCGGCGCGAGGCCGGCGTGGACGTCGGCCCGGAGGGGCTCGGCCTGGAGTTCACCCAGCCCACGGCCGATGGCATTCGCATCTGCAACAATCGCTGCGTCTTCTGCTTCGTGGACCAGTCGCCGGCCGGCCTGCGGCGCACCCTCTACATCAAGGACGACGACTACCGCTACTCGTTCCTCGCCGCCAACTTCGTCACCCTCACCAACCTCAGCGAGGCGGACTGGCAGAAGATCCACGACCAGCACCTCTCGCCCCTCTACGTCTCCGTCCACGCCACGGAGCTGGAGGTGCGGCGCCGGCTCCTGGGCAATCCCACTGCCCCTGACATCCTGGAGCAGCTTGACCGCCTCGGCTCCTGGGGCATCAAGGTCCATGCCCAGGTCGTCCTGACCCCGGGCTACAACGACGGCCCGCACCTGCAGCGGACGGTGGATGACCTGGCCGCCCGCTGGCCGTGCGTGCAGTCGCTGGCCATCGTTCCTGTCGGCCTCACGCGCCAGCGCTTCGAGCGGCAGGAACGTCTGCGCCGGCGCCTGCAGGAGCAGCTGGCCCGTCCGGACCTGGCTCCCGTCCATCGCGCCGGCCTACTGCGGCGGACCGCCACGGCGCCCGTGCTCCGCCTGGTGACCCCTGACGAGGCCAAGGCCCTGGTGCGGTGGGCGCGGCCCCTCCAGCGGGCGTTCAAGCGCCGGATCGGCCACACCTGGCTCTACCTCTCGGACGAGATCTATCTCCTGGCCGGGGAGCCAGTGCCCGGCGCGCTGCGCTACGATGGCTTCGTCCAGCTCGAGAACGGCGTGGGCATGGTGCGCACCCTGCTGGACGACTGGCGCCGCGCCCGCAAGCGCTTGCTGGCCCGAGGCCTCGCCCGACCAGTGTCAGCGCTGCTGGCCTGCGCCACGATGATCGCGCCCACGTTCACGCAGATCGCCACCGAGATGAGCGCCATCCCGGGGCTGCGCGCGCGGGTGGCCGCCGTCGAGAACCGCTTCTTCGGTCCCGTGGTCACCGTCTCCGGCCTGCTGACGGGGCGTGACATCCTGGCTGCTGCCGCGGCGGCGGGCGTGCAAGAAGGCGAGCTGCTCTTTGTTCCTCGCGCGGCCCTCGACGATGCCGGCGCGGTCTTCCTCGATGGCATGACCCTTGACCAGTTCCGGCAGGAGACCCCCGCCACCGTGATCGTCGCCAGGACCATGAAGGAGGTAGTCGACGCCATCGCAGCGCGGACGCGACCGGACGCGGGCCCCGCCGCCCCGCGCCAGCTCCGGCCGGGCGGCGAGACGGGCCTTATGACTGTCCCGCCACCCCTGACCCCCCAAGCGCCTCGTCCGCTCCGTGCCCATGGCCCGTAAGCCGGTCGTCGCCATCGTCGGGCGCCCGAACGTGGGGAAGTCCACGCTCTTCAACCGCCTGGTGGGGCAGCGGGTCGCCATTGTGGAGGACGTGCCCGGCACGACGCGGGATCGCCTCTACAGCGATGTGGAATGGGCGGGCCGCACCTTTACCGTCATCGACACCGGCGGCCTGGAGCTCGGCGCCGAAAGCGGCGTGCCGGCCAGTATCGCCAACCAGGTGCGCGTCGCCATCCAGGAGGCGGACCTCATCCTGTTCGTCGTCGACGCCATCGACGGGATCACCGGCGCAGACGAGGAGATCGCCCGTCTCCTGCGGGAGGGGTACGAGATCGTCCGTGACGGCCACCGGACCCGCATCCAGCGTCCGGTGATCGTCGTCGCGGCCAAGGCCGATACCCCCGCGCGGCGCGAGGCCGCCAGTGAGTTCTACGCTCTCGGCTTCCCCACCGTGATCCCCGTCTCGGCCATCCACGGCGCCAACGTCGGCGACCTGCTGGACCTGATCATCGAGCGCCTGGAGGCAGCGCCGGTCCCCGAGGAGGACGACGACCGGCTGAAGATCGCCATCGTCGGACGCCCCAACGTGGGCAAGTCCAGCCTACTCAACAAGCTGCTCGGCGAGGAGCGGGCGATCGTCAGCGAGGTGCCGGGCACCACCCGCGACGCCATCGACACGGAGGTGGAGTACCAGGGGCGGCGCCTGGTGCTGATCGATACCGCCGGCATCCGCCGGCGCGGGCACATCCAGCAGGGGATCGAAAAGTACAGCGTCCTGCGCGCCGTTCGCGCCATCGAGCGCGCCGACGTGGCCCTGCTCCTGGTCGACGCCACGGAGATGATGACCGCCCAGGACCTGCACATCGCCGGCCTCATCGAGCAAGAAGGCAAGGGCTGCGTCCTGGTCGTCAATAAGTGGGACCTGGTCGAGAAGGACGCGCGCACCGTCCAGGCCTACATGGATGAGATCAGTCGCGAACTGAACTTCATGCGCTGGGTGCCCGTGGTCTTCATCTCCGCTCTGACCGGCCAGCGCGTGCGTCGCGTGCTGGACGAGGCGATCGCCGTCGACGCCGAGCGCCGCAAGCGGATCGGCACGGCGGAGCTCAATGCCCTCATCGAGCGGGCCCTGGCGGCCCACCAGCCTCCATCCTTCCGCGGGCGGCCGGTGAAGATCTACTACGCGACGCAGGCCAGCGTCGCGCCACCGACCTTCGTCTTCTTTGTCAACGACCCCAAGCGCATCCACTTCTCCCTGGAGCGCTTCCTGGAGAACACCATCCGCGAGGCCTACGGCTTCCGCGGCACCCCCCTGCGGCTCCGCTTTCGTTCCCGCCGGCCGGAGCCAAAGGAGCGAGAGTAGCCAGGAGCGAGTGCCGAGTGGCCGATGGCCCCCGCTGTCGCCCCTGCCGGCCGGAGCCACAAGGTGGGCAGTCCTTGGCCCCTTCTCCGACACGAAGACGCGGGGACACGGAGAGAAGCCCCGCCTGCTACCCCCCTCCCCGACGCGGAGACGCGGGAGCGCGGACACACAGGGACTGTGGGGGCGCGCCGGCCGGGGCCGAGCCCGGATCATGCCCGGCCAGTAAACAATTCCCTCTCCCCGTGGGAGCGGGTGAGGGCTCCTTGTCCCTTCTCCCACAGGGAGAGGGCCAGGGTAAGGGCTCCGCTGATGAAGACTCCAGGTTAATGACTGGCCCGCCCCACGGCTGGCCAGCACGCCCTCCAGGGCGCGCGCAGCGCCTGCCGGCGGTTGTGGCAAAGGGCGAGCAGGCGGGGGCCGGTCGACGATGGGCCGGCGATGGCGTTCAATGGACGTAGACGACGACGGGCCGGACGGCGTTACCCCCGTACCCGTAGCGGTTCCAGCGAGCGACGTCCGGCTGGCGGTTGCCCGCGGAGTCGGTGGCGCGAGCGCGCAGTACGTGGCGCCCGGGCTCGCTAGCGTCCCACTCGAAGGCCCAGGCGCGCCAGGTATACGGCCGCGCCTCGCCGAGCAGGCGGGCCTCCTCCCAGGCGTCCCCACCATCCACAGAGACTTCGACCCGCACGATCTCCCCCACGCCAGACCACGCCCGGCCGCGGACCACGGCCGGTCCGCGGGGAAGGGTCTGGCCCTCCAGCGGTGAGAAGATGATCGACTTGACCCGCATCTCCCGCACCGGCGCCGGGGGGGCGCCGTCCCCGTAGTCGTAGATGTAGCGATTGACCTGATAGTAACCGCGGAACGGCTGGGTGAGCGCCTCGATCCGGCTGACCCATTTGACGCTGGCCATCCCGTACCAGGCGGGCACCACCAGGCGCACCGGCGCCCCGTGCGCGGCGGGCAGCGGTTCACCGTTCATCTCCAGCGCCAGCAGGGTGTCATCATGCAGCGCCTTCTCCAGTGGTAGGGAGCGAGCGAAATGGATGTCGCCCGGACCGTCCTTGGGAGTGCCGTGGTCGGCCCCCTCGACCAGGATCTCCACTACGCCGGAGCGAAGCCCTGCGCGCTCGAGGACGGTTCGCAGAGGCACGCCGGACCATTCCGCCGTGCTGATGGCGCCTGCCTGCCAGGGCTCGCCGGTCGGCAGGGGGACCAGCGACAGCCGGCTATTGCCGGCGCACTCCATCGTGGTGGCAATGCGCCGTTGCTCCATGGCCCGCAGATCGTCCAGCGCCAGGCTCAGCTTGCGCTCGACAGCGCCACCGACGGCAATCCGGTGGTTCGCCGGGTCCAGCATCGGTACGGCGAAGTTGCTCCGCACGTAGAAGTGGGCGTTGGGAGTGACGTCGAGCGCCAGGCGCTCCAGCGGAGCCTCCGCGTTGAATGGAGCCGGCTTGACGATAACCAGATCTTCCGTTTCCATCGGGCGAGACGATAACAGACAGCCGCCGGCCGCCGTGCAGCGCCGCTGGCGGCGGGTACATCCAGTCAGTTCCGCACGTGCTGCGGGTGAGCCTGAGAGCAGGCGCCGTGCCAGGAAGCAGAGCGGGGGCTCCCGGATTGGGGCCCCCGCTCTGGAATAGCAGGTGCGCGGATGCCTCCGGCCGGGCTTCCGGCCAGAGTGCGGCCTGGCTACTACCTGCGCCGGCGGACGATCACCGCCGCGGCCCCGGCCAGCAGGGCGCCGGAGCCGGCCAGGAGCGGCAGGGCGGGCAATCCAGGGTGCCCGGTGGCGGGAAGGCCGACGGCCACCACGTTGCCGCAGGAGACCCACACGTTGGCCTCCTGTGGCGAGCGATGCAGATTGATGGCGAAGGTGCCGGCCAGCAGGTCGGCAATGCTCGCGTTGATCTCGGTCGTGGAGGCGCCATTCATCACGTTGTTCAGCGGGTGGACGACGGCGCCCACGTTCGGGCAGCGCCCAGCGTGGACGTGGCCCGGCATGTTGGCGCTCCCGCCCGGGCCCACGGTCACGCGGATGTCCACGCGCGTCCGGCCCCCGCCGATGTCGGTGAGGGTGGCGGTCCCGTTCACCCCACTGCGCGGGTCGCCGCCGGACATGGCCGCCTGGAGGTTGACGGTGAGCGTGCGGGGGGCCTGCGCGCTCGCCGCTGCTGGCATGGCCAGCAGGCCGGCCAGGCCGGCCAGGGCTACGAGTAACCGTGTGGTCTTCGTCATCGACCTCCTCCTGTGCTGCGGCGCTGGCGGGGCCGTGCCGGCCCGCGCCTGGCCGCTGATTCGTCGGGCGCCGCGGCGCCTCGAGCCACTATACGACAAATGGACGCTTCATGACCCGCCGGCGGGCGCCTGCACGCGTGTGCAAGGACTTTTTTCAGTTCAGCTTTAGCGGACATTCCTCGGCGCCCGCCTGCACGCGGATGCAAGAGCGCTGCATGGCGCCGCGCCACGGCCCTCGCTACCCTCCGATGCCCGTAACGGCTGGCACCGCCTCAGACTGGCCGCGGCGCGGCCCCCGCAGGTGACGCCCTCTCCCCGCAGCCGTCGTTCCCCCTCTCCGTGTCGGAGAGGGGGCCAGGGGGTGAGGTCCGCTCACTCTGCGCGGCCCCGGCCGAAGGGGGCAAGGTCTGTCCCCCGTGTCTCCGCCTCTCCGCGTCGGAGCGGGGCTGGGGTTGGGGTCACGCTCCCCGCGCCGTAGAATCTGCGCCGTGGTGCTCCACTGGCTGGCCGCCACCGTCGTCGCCTATCTGCTGGGCTCGATCCCGTCCGGCTTACTCATCGGCAGGGTCTTCTTCGGCGTCGACGTGCGCGAGTACGGCAGCCACCGGACGGGGGCCACCAACGTCCTGCGGACGCTTGGCCCCGGTGCCGCCGCCGCCGCGGTAGTGATGGATGTGCTCAAAGGGGTGCTGGCGGTACTGGTGGCACGGTGGCTGCTGCCCCTGGAGCCGTGGGCGCACGTCGTCGCCGCCCTGGCCGCCGCCGCGGGGCACAACTGGCCCGTATTCGTTGGCTTCCGTGGCGGGCGGGGCGTGCTCGTCTCTACGGCCGCGGTCGGCGTCCTCTACTGGCCCGTGCTCGTGATCCTCTTGGCCATGGCCGCGCTGATCATGTGGCGCACGCGCTACGTCTCGCTGGCCAGCGTCACCGGAGCCGCCAGCGCGCCCATCCTCTTGCTCCTGTTCTTCCTGCTGCGGGGCCCGGCTGAGGTGCCGCTGGCCTACGTGGCCTATGGCGCCATCGCTGGCGCGCTCATCATCCTGGCTCACCGTGATAACATCGCTCGCCTGCGCGCCGGCACCGAGGCCAGACTCGGGCAGCGCGTCCAGCGCGCGGCCTGAAGGAGTGCTCTTGTGCCCGACCGGATCATTGACCTGCGCAGCGACACCGTCACCCAGCCGACCCCCGCCATGCGGGAGGCGATGTACCGCGCCGAGGTGGGCGACGACGTCTACGGCGAGGACCCCACCGTCAACCGCCTGGAGGAGATGGCTGCCGCGCGGCTGGGGAAGGAGGCGGCGGTGCTCGTGCTGAGCGGGACCATGGGCAACCTGGTCGGCATCCTGGCCCAGACGCGCCGCGGCGATGAGATCATCGTCGGCGCCAGCTCCCACATCTTCCTCAATGAGGCGGGAGGCGCCTCGGCCCTGGGCGGCGTCCAGCTCTTTCCCATTCCAACCCACCGCGGCGCCCTGAGCCCCCATGCGGTCCAGGCGGCCATCCGCGCCGAGAATGTGCATTACCCGCGGACCACGCTCGTCTGCCTGGAGAACACCCATAATCGTGATGGCGGCGCGGCCGTGCCCGTGGAGCAAATGGATGCGGTCGCGGCCGTGGCCCGCAGCCGCGGGCTGCGCGTGCATGTGGACGGCGCCAGGCTCTTCAACGCCGCCGTCGCCCTGGGCGTCCCCGCCGCGCGCCTGGTGCAGCAGGCCGACTCCGTCAGCTTCTGCCTCTCCAAGGGCCTGGGCTGCCCCGTCGGGTCCATCCTGGCGGGGAGCGCGGCGTTCATCAAGGAGGCGCGCCGCTGGCGCAAGATGGTCGGCGGGGGCCTGCGCCAGGCCGGCGTCATCGCCGCCGCCGGCATTGTGGCCCTGGAGCAGATGGTGGACCGGCTGGCCGAGGACCATGACCACGCGCGGCGCCTGGCCAGGGGCCTGGCCCAGATCCCCGGCGTCTGCGTCGATCCGGACGAGGTGGAGACCAACATCGTGATGGTGGAGGTCGATCCGTCGCGCATCGACCCGCGCCGGTTCGTCGCCTTGATGGCCGAGCAGGGGGTGAAGACCGGCAGCCCCTATGGGGGGCGGATCCGCCTGGTCACTCACTATCAGATCAGCGCGGCCGACGTGGACTTCGCCGTGCGCGCCGCCGAACGGGCGGCGGCCCTGGCCCGGGTCGCGCTCACTGCCCCAGCCCCTGCAGCAGGGCCAGGCTCCCGGCGGCCAGGTTAGCCGGCTCGTACCCGCCCTCGAGCACGATCAGCAGGGGCGCGCCAGCCGCCCGCAGCCGTCCGCCAATCAGCCCGAAGTGGTCCGCGTGCAGGTGGAAGCCGCCCCATCGATCCCCTTCGAACGTGTCGAACCCCTGGGAGACGATCAGAAATTGGGGAGCGAAGCGGGCGATCCGCTCCAGCGCTCGCTCTAAGGCCGCCGAGTAGGTCGGCCAGCCCGTCCCTTCCGGCAGCGGCTGGTTAAAGGTGTAGCCGGCCCCCAGCCCGACGCCCTGCTCGTCCCCGTAGCCGGTGTGGGGCGGATAGGCCCAGTCCGGATGGCCGTGAATGCTGCAATACAGGACGCGGCTGGAGGCGTAGAAGATCTCCTGGGTGCCGTTGCCGTGGTGGATGTCCAGGTCCAGGATGGCCACGCGCGCCTCGCCGCCCCCTGCCTCCAGCAGGTGCGCGGCCGCGATGGCCGCGTTGTTGAGATAGCAGTATCCCCCCGCGGCGCCGGCCGACGCGTGGTGGCCGGGCGGCCGGCAGAGGGCGAAGGCGGCCCGCTCTCCGTGCCGCAGCGCGTCGGCGGCGGTCAGCGCGACGCAGGCCGACCGCCAGGCCGCGTCAAGGGTGTTGCCCATCACTGGCGTGCCGGTATCCAGCGATCGGTCGTGGGGCCAGGTGTACGGAAACCACTCGTGGTCGGGGCCGGCGCTCGCCGCTTCGCCGCTGCGCTCGCGCAGGTGGTCGAGGTAGGCCAGCTCGTGCACCCGCTCCGCCAGGGCCCGATCGTAGCGGCGCGGCGGCACGATCGACCCTTCCCAGCGCGTCCCGCGCAGCGCGTCGCGGATGGCCTCTACCCGCTCCGGCTGCTCAGGGTGCGGCACCGGCTTGCCGTAAAGTAGCTCCGTTCGGGGCCGGTGGCGGCGGTGGCGAGGGTCGTAGACGATGCGCATTGCCAGCTTCCCATTGAGGCCAGGAGAGCCGGTTCAGTGGCGGCAAGCGACCTGCCGCTACGCCAGCGCGTCCGCTTCGGAAAGGAACCGGTACAGGCGCGCTTGCGCCGGATCGTCCGCCACCACCAGGTAGGCGACGCCTTCCAGCGACTGGCCCGGCGCTAGGTCCACCCGAAAGCGGGCCTGCGGATGCGCGCCCTCCAGCCCGAAGTCGCGCGCCTCGATGCGGGCGTTCGCCGTCCCGCCCACCAGCGCCACGGTCGGGCCGCCCACGCCCTCGACCGAGCACCACTGGCCGGAAGAGGTCCAGAGGCCCCCGTGCACGCGCTTCTGGTTGCGCCATCCGTGGCGCTGGTAATGCAGCGTGACCGCCTTGCGGTCCCCGCCCGGCTGCAGGAACGTGTCCAGGCTCAGGTTCCCCCGCACCCGCGCCCCGCTGCGGTTCTCCAGGCGCGCGACCATCGCCAGCAGGTTGCTCTCGCCGAGCGTCAGATAGGAGACCGCCAGGTGAAGCCCCGCATGCTCGCGGGCCGTGGTGTCGGCGCTGACGGTCACACCGCGCCAGCGGTTGCCCTGCCGGCCGGTGCGCGCCTCCTTCTGCCAGCGAAAGACCTCGTGCAAGAGCCGGCCCGGGTAGGTCCACGAGCCCCACCAGTCACGGCCGGCGTGGAGCGTGGGGTGGATGCCCCCAAACCACGGATTGAACCACTGGAAGACGCCGGGTGCCGGAGCGGCGACGAAGAGCTGGTTGGTCCAGGCGCCGTCAGGGCTGCGGACGCTGAGCTCCACGATCCTGCCCAGCGTGGCCGGCGCCAGCGCCACCCGCAGGCGGCCGTTCTCGATCCACACCATCTCCACGGCGCCGTCCGGCGCGGCGCGATCGAAGCGGACGTTGACCGGCCGCGCGGCATCTCCGGCCAGGATCAGGGCAGTCTCGTGTCGCTCGACCTCGCGCTGGTGGTCCAATGTGAGCGTCGCTGGAACGGCCCGCGCCGGCCCCGGCAGATCGACGCTCACCGGCACCGACCGCGGCGTTCCCCAGGCCAGCTGCTCCACGGGGGCGCTGCCGTCCCTGACGCTGGCCCCGCCAGCCGCCAGCGTGATCCGCCCCGAGATGGGCCGCGTGCGCTCGCTCTCCAGCAGGATGCTGGTCTGGGCCGGCAGGGCGTCGAAGACGAACCGTTCCAGGCGCGCCCGATGGGCCGCACGGGGCGTCGGGTCGTCGGTCGGCGCGTCGGGCGCTACCAGCTGGCGCCACAGGGCCCGCGCCGTGCGCCAGTCCCCCTGGCCGGCATAGAGGTAGATCGGCGGCGACTCTCCCTGCCCGCCTGGCGGGACCGTGCCCAGGTCGAGCGTGAGCGACGGCGCGCGCCAGGCCGCCTCGACCGCACTGGCCGTCCGCCAGATGGTCGCGCCCACCCAGCCGTCGCCGAACTCGGCCATCCACTGCTCGGCGTAGCGGTCCGGGCGGCTGGCATCCGGCTCGTCCCAGTCGGGAAAATGCTCGGCGTCCTCCACTACCAGCCCGCTCTTGAGGGGCGCGGCCACTTTGGTCGGTGGCGCCATGTCCAGGTCGACGGCAGTGGCGGCGGCGACCTGCACCGGCCGCGCCACCTCGCCCGTGTTGCCGGCGCGAAAGGAGATGCGGATCAGGCCGGACGGGCTCAGGCGGATCACCCGCTCGAAGGTCAGCCCGGGCATGGCCTGGGGAGCGGTGGCGAGGACCACGGTGGCCGCCGCCCCGTCCCGCTCCACCCGCGCGCTCCAGGCGCTATTGGAGAACACCGATGGCATGAACGGGGGGCCCAGCGAGCAGCTATGGCGGAGGATCGTCTCGCCGCTCTCCCGATCTCGCACGGTGAGGTGGGGCGCCCAGCCGCCCCCTGGCCTGGTGGGGACGTGCAGCGCCAGGCGATCCGTGGACAGCTCGACGTGGTCCTCTTCCTGTACGACGTGGATCTCGCCCGGCTCGCCACAGAACACCGTCTGCGTCCAAACCCTGGTCCGCAGCGTGGCCGGTCCATCGGCCGGCGCATCGCTCGCCCCGGGCGGGCCGTGCGCGCCAGGCGCCCCCGCGCCGGCGCTCTCCCCCTCCTGCGACCCGATACCGCCAGCGGCTGCCTCGGCGCCCTGCGATGGGCCGCGGGGCTGTGCCGGCAGCAGCGACACCGTCGCCTGGGCGCGAAGGGCGTACGCGCCGCGTGAGCCGGCGCTGGCGCGCACCGCCCAGGAGCCGCGCCGGCGCGGACCCAGCTCGAACTCGAACGCCTCCGGCTCCACCTCCAGGCCGGCGCCAGCGCTCAGGCGGATGGTGCCCCGCACCGGCTGGTCCAGCTCGTTCTCGGCCGTCAGCCACAGCGTACGGGCCACCCCGGGCGTGAGCCAGCGGCCCCTGCCGTCGAGCTTGATCGCCACCGGCTGCACCACCTGCGTGCTGAGCAGGAGCGGGATGGCCTCCCCGTCCACCACCACGGTGGTGCGCACGCGGTTGGCGGGGCGCCCGTACGGCGGCAGGGACTGGGGCTGCTCCGCCGTGATCGCCGCCTGCCACTCCTGCGCCCGCCCAACGACAGCAGACGCCTGCAGGGTGCAGCGCACGCTGTCCTCACCCTCGGCCACGATGCTGACGGACAAGGGCTCGTCCCGACGGGACTCGACCCGCCAGGTGACATACCGGCGGCCGCCAACGGGCAGGCGTGGATCGTCGATGCGGCAGATGACGGCGTAGTCGTTCGTCTCCAGGGC
>DAOTTI010000093.1:0-27910 GCA_034437795.1 Chloroflexota bacterium
GCGGGCGGTGCATCGCCGGCGCGTGCGCCCGGCGCCCGCCCCGCAGGCGCTCCTGGCGGTGCCGCCGCCAGGCCAGCCGCCGGTGCAGGGCCGGCCTGGTTGCTGGAAACAGCAGGCGTCGCGGCCACGGCCGGGACAGGCGCTGGTGCCGCCTGCTCTTCTCCTCCCCGCACGGTCGGAGCCGTCGCCGCGGGCGTGGGCGCCGCCGCCAGTGGCGCTGCCGCGGGGGATAGGCTTGTCGCTGCCCGCAGCGCTGGGGCCGCCGGCGGACGGCCGGTCGCGGTGGACGGCGCGTTCGTCACGCCGGGCGCCACGGGGACCAGCGCCAGGTTGATGTGCCGGCGCTCGGGATCGATGGCGATCACGCGCACCACCACCTCGTCGCCGGGCTGCACCACGTCCTCCACCCGCTCCACGCGGTAGCCGGGCAGCAGCTGGGAGATGTGGACCAGGCCGCGGTAGCCCAGGAAGTCGACGAACGCGCCGTACGGTGCGATGCGGCTCACCCTACCCAGGGCAATCGTGCCAATCCCCGGCAGTGGCCGGTACGAGCCGGCAGCGACCGGGCCAAACGGCGCCACACGGCGGGGCTGGAAGCTATACGGCCGCCGGCCACCGAACTCGAAGCGGGTGCCCCGCAGCGCCTCGTCGTCCGGAATGAAGGCGCTCTCTCGGGGCGCCCCGTCTAGCTCAGAAGGAGGAGGCGTGCCGTCGGGTGCGGTGGTGTGCGCCCCGCTGCCGGCCGGCTGGTCCGCATCGCGCGAGGCGGCAGGCATACGTGCATCATGCTCGTGCCCTGCGCCATCATACATCGTGATGCCACCTTTACCGGCCGGGCGGCCGCCGGATGTGCCAGATCCACGGTCACGGGAGCGCCGGACGCCTGCTCCGTAAATTCTAACGCGTGAGACCGGCCGGCCGGAGCAAAGCCGGCCACGCGCCGCGCCGTCGGGAGAATGGCCGCGGCCGGCGGTTCGAGGGCGCCGACCATCCGGCGCAAGGGCGCCACCTGCGCCCCACGGCAGAGACGCGGTGCCAGCCTGGATTATTCACGGCCAGCGGAGAGTTCCCTCTCCCAAAGGGAGAGCGGGAGCCCGCAAAGCGGGCGGCGGTGAGCGCTCTGCCTCGTGAAGTAGGCAGGCTAGGCCGGCGGCGCCTTCAGCCCGCCGGATTGAGCAGCGGCTTGATCCGGTTCACCGCCTGGGCCACCGATTCCGCGGCCGACCGCTCGCCGCTCCACATCGGCCGCAGCTCCTCGTCGAGCACGCGGTCGATCTCCACCCCCTGGACGAGCGCCGTCTCCACGTGCATCGCCTCCAGCGCCTCGACCACCACCCGCATGTCGCCCCGCGGTGGGTCCGGCGGGTTCACGAACTCGGGCTCGTTGGCCACCGAGCGCCGGCTGGGCGGCGCCTCGCCCCGCACCGCCTCCATGCGCACGCCTTCCTTGCTGGCCAGCACCTTCATCAGCTCCCAGGTCTCGTCCTTCACCTTCGAGTCGCTGGCCAGGAACCAGCCCACTCCGCCACCAGACGAGAACACGGTCCTCGCCTTTCCCCGCGGCAGGCCGCTGAGGCTCCAATCGAAGGACACGCTGCGCCGGTTCTCCGCCACGCCGGCCACTGGCTGGTGGTACAGCAGGAGGTTGCCGCCCTCGAAGAGGGCCCGCCGGCCCCCCTGCGCCCGCAGCTCGTCGGGCGTGGGCGCTACGCGGTGCCGGTGGATGAGATCGGCCAGGAACTGGAACGCCTCCATCGCCGGCGGCTCGCCCAGCAGGACCCTGGTGCCGTCCTCATTGAACAGGTCGCCGCCGTTGTTCCAGATCCACGGCTGCCAGTCTCGCCGGCCGGTGCCCAGATCGGCGCCCCAGCGCGTCGCGCTGGTCCCCTGGCGCACGACCACCTTGTTGCACGCCTCCAGGAAGGCCGCCCACGTCCAGCTCGGGTCACGCCAGGTGGCCGGCACCTTTGCGCCCGCCTGCTGCGCGAGCGCCCGGTTGAAGTAGACGATCCGGATCCCCAGGAACGGGACGCCGTAGTACCTGCCTTTCCACTTCCAGAGCTCCCAGGCGGCAGGGAAGAAGTCGGAGAGGTCGTACTTGTCGCGGCGCAGGTGGGGGTCAAGCGCGGTGATCTGGCCCCGTGAGGCGAAGAAGGCCATCCCGGCCGTCTCCTGGCGGAAGAGGTCCGGTGGGGTGCCGGCGGCGAACAGCGTCTGGAGCTTCTCCGTCCCTGTGGCCCCCTCCAGGAACTCCACGCGGATCTCGGGGAACTTCGCATTGAAGAGCTTGACCTGCTCCTGGCGCAGCGGCGTCCGCGTCGGGCCGGAGTCGACGGCCCAGGTAATGGTCGCTCCCTTGCGTAACTGGGCGCTGGGGGCGATCTCCCCCGACGAAACACCGCCCCGCGCCTGGCCGGGGGCGCAGGCGCCGCCGGTGCCGGCCAGGACGCCCGCGGCGCCGGCAAGGAGAAAGGCGCGTCTCCGCGTCATGCACGTGGACATCAGCACACCTCACTACCAATAGCTATGGGTCATTCCCTCTGTAACTCTATGCCATCCACCCGCCTGGCGGAACGGCTTCGAGCCGCCGGCAGACCTCATCCCCGACCTCCACCGTCCGGCTCGCACCGCCCAGGTCTGGCGTCCGCACCTCGCCCTGGCGCAGCACCTCGCCCACCGCCGCCTCGATGGCGTCTGCCGCCGCCAGGGCCCTCTCTGCCCTGGGTGCGCCCTGCTCCGCCCCCGTGCCCAGGAATCGGAGCATCAGAGCCCCGGCCAGGATCGCGCCCACGGGATTGGCGATCCCCTGCCCCGCGATGTCGGGCGCCGAGCCGTGGATCGGCTCGAACATGCTGGGGTACTCCCGCTCAGGGTTCAGGTTGCCGCTCGGCGCCAGCCCGATACTGCCGGTGACGGCCGCGGCCAGGTCCGAGAGGATATCCCCGAAGAGATTGCCGGCCACGACCACGTCCAGGTCCGCCGGCCGCTGCACCATGAGCATGGCCATGGCGTCCACGTTCATCCGGCGCGTCTCCACGTCGGGGAATTCCCCCGCCACCTCGGCGAAGACGCAGTCCCACAGCACCATGCCGTACGGCAGGGCATTGGCCTTCGTTACCGAGGTGACGTGCCGGCGCCGCTGGCGCGCCACCTGGAAGGCATACCGCAGCAGCCGCTCAATGCCCTGGCGCGTGTAGACGCTGGTCTGGATAGCCATCTCTTGCGGGTGCTCAGCGTAGAGCGTCCCGCCGATATTGGTGTACTCGCCTTCGGCGTTCTCGCGCACGACGACCAGGTCGATCGCGCCCGGGCGGGCCAGCGGCGAGCGCACGCCCGGCCAGAGGCGGGCCGGGCGCAGGTTGACGTACTGGCGAAACCGCTTGCGCACCTGCTGGGTGAAGCCCCAGGAGAGCACGCGATCCGGCACGCGGGCCGGGTCGCCCATCGCACCAAGGTACAGGGCGTCGAACTGCCGGAGCGTGTCCAGCCCGCTCGCCGGCATCACCTCGCCCGTATCCAGATAGTGCTGCGCCCCCCAGGGAAAGGTGGTGAACTCCAGCGCCAGCCCGGCTCGCGCGGCGGCGGCCTCCAGCACCTTGCGCGCCTCCGCCGTCACCTCCGGCCCGATGTTATCCCCCGGCACCAAGGCAATCCGATAGGCTGAGCTAGCCATGGCGTGCCCCCTGCCCCATGTCCGCCGTCCCCTGCGCCCCACCTCCGGCAAGCTCCCTCCCGCCGCGTACACGAGCCACCGAGCCCACCGAGCCCGCCGAGCCCACCGAGCCCACCGTGCCCATCGTGCCGTCCATCACTCGTTCCTGCCCATCCTTTCCGTTTCCTTTTTCTCTCCTTCTCCTTCGCGTCCCGTCCTTCCGTTCCGCCTATACCCGAGCACCCGACGCGCGCCGCTCAGCTCGCCGGACCGGATTCCTGTGCAAATGGCCGGCCGTGCTCATGCCGCCCTGGTGCTCCGAAGAAGCATGACTGATTATCCCTGAGCGGAGCCCTCACCCTACTCCTCTTCCAAAGGAAGAGGGAACGCCTGACTGGCCGTGAAGAACCCGCGCTGGTCGAGAACGGCCCCTGCTCCCCAGCCGCGGCCCCTGGCCCCTGGCCCCTGGATCGTGCGATTGTGGGGCTATCGATCGATCTCGCCTTCCTTTAGCAGCGCCGTCGCCCTTTGCGCCGCCTTGATAGCTGCATCGCGGACCGACTGCCTGCCATCCCAGGCGGCGTTGAACTCCTCGCGCAGCACGGCCTGGAGGTCAGGGAAGTTGCTGATCCGTGGCGGGATGCGCCCGTTCTTGTTCCGCGCCTCCGCCATCTCCGCCATGAGGGCAGGCTCCGGCAGCTCAGGGTGGGCGCGCCAGAAGTCGCGCGACCCGGAGTGGCTCCGCCTCAGGGGCTGGATGTTGGCCTCCAGGAAGTAGCGGCGCATCCCCTCTGGCGCGACCATGTGCTTGAGCAGCGCCCACGCCTCCTCCTGGTTCCGGCTCTCCCGCACCACGCCGAAGCCGGGGGCGTTGCCGATGAAGACGTGCTTCTTCGTGCGGGGGGACGCCGGCGGCGGGGCGATGCTGTATCTGAACGCCATCGTCTTCAGGTTGAGCTGGTACCACACGTCCCAGTCGAACCAGAGCGCGATCTTCCCCGCCTCGCGGGTGGAGGTCCTGGCCTGGTCGCCCTGAGGCGCGAGCTGGTGTACCTTGTACATCCACTCGAAGGTCTCCAGTGCCGGCGCCTGGTCGAGCAGCGACCGCGTGTACTGGGCGTCGAAGACGTCGCCGTTGTTCGACCAGAGCAGCGGGAAGGACATGGAGTTGTTTGGCACCGGCAGCGACACGCTCCCGAAGACCCCCCTCGCCGGCGCGGTTGAAGCGCTGGACCAGGTCCAGATAGGTGTCCCAGGTCCAGGTCCCCGCCTTCCAGTGGTCGTACGGGGTCTTGAGCCCGTGGGTACGGAAGAGTTCGTGATTGTAGAACCAGACGATCGTCGTCCAGCCGTAGGGCAGGCCGATCTGTTTGCCGGCCCACTGGTGCTGGCGCAGGTTCACCTCGAAGAAGTCGGCCAGGTCGTAGCGGTCGCGGTTGAGCAGCGAGCCCACCTCCCGCACCATGCCTTTGGCCTGCACCACGTTGAAATCGCCGGTCACCGAGACGCCGATTGTGTCGGGCGGCGCCCCGCCGGTCACCTGCGCCACCAGCTTATCCACGTACTGGCCCTTAGGCGTGTGCTCCACCTCCACCTTGAGCCTCGGGTACTTCTGCGTGAACTCATCTCCGGTGCGCTTGAACGGCTCAATCAGGAAGCTGTCCCAGTGCCACAGGCGCAGGGTCAGGTCGCGGCCGCCGATGGCCGGGCCGGTGGCGGCCCCGTCGTCGCGCCGGCCGGTGGCCGGCCCGCACGCTGCCGTGCTTACTACCCCGACCGCGGCCAGCGCTGCCAGGCGCCGGCGCGTCACCTGTCGCTTGCGCTCCGCGCCAGCCCTCAGGTCCATCCGCACGTCGTCCATCGTTGTCCTCCATTGTCCGTCCTGCCCCGTTACCCCCGGCCGCGGGCAGACTACTGCCCGCGTCTCTCGCCCTGGCCGCGTTGGTCCGCGGCGGGGACGCTGGATCGACTGCCCGCCAGGGGCCTGCTGCCGTCGATTCTCGTTCCTGCCCCGTCGCTCCTGCAACACGGCCGCGCCCGTTCAGTGCAGGGCTAATGATGCGGGCCAGTGGCTCCCACTGAGGAAGAACGGCCGGCGCCGGTGCCGCAACGGGGCGTGTCAGTTTATTCACGGCCAGCGGGGAGTTCCCTCTCCCACAGGGAGAAGGCTAGGGGCATGGCCGGTGCCTGCCGCTGGAGGGCCAGCTTCCCTCTCCCTGTGGGAGAGGGCTCGGGTGAAGGCTCCGCCTCGTGAAGAAAGGGCTGTCCTCCCCTCCCGGCGCGGCCCAGCCGCACGGCCGTGGTCCTCGTTCTCCCTCTCCGTGTCGGAGCGGGGGCGTCGGGGCTATGGTGGGCGAGAACCTCTCTCCATCGCCCGCGTTCCCCCTCTCCCGCGTGCGGGAGACGGGGAAAGGGGGTGAGGGCTGCCCACTCCCCGCGCGGCCACGGCCGAAGGGAGTGAGGTCATATACCCAATTCGCCGTGATGCGCCTATGATGCCGAGGAGAGGGTCCCCGAGCATTGACGGCCCGGTGAGGTCAGCTCGGTCCTACGCCTCCGTCTCCACGTCGGTACCGCTCGGTGCTGAGGCTGCTGCCGGCGCGTCTTCCGACGCCTCGTTCACGGCGCCTTCCGCCGCGCCGTGCGTCGCGCCTTCCGCCGCCAGGCTCCCATCCCCGGTCGCCGGCAGGGCGGCGCCCCGCAGGTACGTGGCGAACCAGGCCAGCGTGTCCCGCCAGGCCGCGGTGGCCGCCGCCTCGCTATACGCTCCGCCAGTGTCGTTGAAGAAAGCGTGGCTGGCATCAGGATAGATGTTGATCCGGAAGGGCACGCCGGCGGCGCGAAGCTCCTGCTCCACCATGGGGATAGAGGCATTGACCCGCTCGTCCCGCTCCGCATAGACCCCCAGCACGGCCGCCCTCGTATTCCGGATCTCGCCAGCGAACGCCGGCGTGCCGTAGTACGGCGCGGCGGCGCGCAGCCTCGGCTCCCTGGCCAGCACGTTCCACGTCACCCCCCCACCGAAGCAGTAGCCGACCATGCCGATGCGATCAGCGAGCACAAAGGGCTGCCGGCTCAGGTAGTCGATGGCAGCCTGGAAGTCAGCCACGTAGCGCTCGGCCGTGCCCGGCCCGCTCAGCGCAGCCGGGCGCTCATTGGCCGGCACGGCGTCGGTCCCGCCCTGGCGTGAGAGCAGGTCCAGGTGCAAGCCCACATAGCCGTTCTTGGCGAAGCGCCGAGTGACGTCGCGGTAGTGCTCGCCGGTGCCGCGGTTCTCATGGCAGATCAGCACGGCGGGGAAGCGACCGGGCGCGGCCGGCCGCGCCAGATAGGCCATAATCGTCGCGCCGTCACGCGCGGGAAAGGTCACGTCCGCAGCGATGACGCTCGGATCGCCCTCTGGCACGCTGAACGGGCTCCGCGGCCCCGTTTGCTGCTGCGCCCGAACATTCACTGACGCGAGCGGATCGGCGTGGGCCGGTTTGATGCCGAGCGCGAGCAGGACGCCGGCCGCGGCGGCGGTGTTGCCAAGCATACGGTACACCCGCTCCACGAGGTCCCGCCGCGGCATGGCCCCGTCCTCGTAGTTGTCCACGAACTCGCGGATCAGGTAGTCCTGCGTCGGGTCCAGCCGCTCGAGATACCGGTGCAACCTGGGGTTGATCACAGGGTCGGTCCCTCCCTACCGAGACTTGATCGAGCCCCCTCCACGCACTATAACTGAGCGCTACCCACTATACGTCAGAAAGGATGGGCTATGGATTACGACTTCACCAAGCCAGGGAACTATCCGCGTAGCGGGCGGGAGACGCTGGCCGGCATCGCCTTCCTGCCGCGGACGATCGATAAGATGCGGGCCTACCTGAACGGCACGCACGGCGAGTACGTCGTCGAGCGCGGGCTCTCCTCCCGCGTCTACAACCTCTTCGGCATCACCTGGGAGCAGTTCCGCGACGCCGTGCGCCAGAGCCCCACCGATGAGGACGTGCTGCAATGGCTGCGCCGCCACGCGCCCAAGCAGCCCTCGCCGGAAGAGATCGAGGCGCACAACCGCGCTATCCTCACCGCCGGTCCCCAGACGGACGAGGCCAGGGCCCGCTTCCGCGCCAACCTCGAGCGCCTCGGCTTCGGCGACCGCACCGACGTGACCACCTTCGTCGACTCCGAGGACCTGGAGGAAGGGCGCGAGGTGCCGCGTCGCGCCTGAATGCTCTCTCAGCCGCGGGCGCACAAACGGTCCGGGCAGGGCCAGGCCACGGCCGTTATGCTCCCGCTCTGACACGGGGTAGGGCGGCGGGGCCAAGCCGCCCTCACCCCCTGCCCTCGTCCTCCCTCCCTATGTCCCCATGTGCCGGCATCGGGGGACGGCGCGGCGCGGCCGCACGGTGGGGTGGAGCGGGGGGTGCGACGCGGCCCCGACCAAAGGGGGTGAGGGCTCTGCCCGCGTCTCCGCGTCGCCGCGTCCCCGCGTCAGCGCGGGGGGGCCAGGGGGTCTCGCCGCCCGCCCGGGGCGCCGTCTACCCTGCCCTCCGCCGTACGGCGTCCAGAGGTGGTCAGGCCAGGCGCAAGACGGCCCCATCTCGGGCCCCGACAACGAGGCGCAGGCGCCCGTCGCCGGCCGTGAGCGCTCCTGCCCCCTCCGGCCAGAGGTGGTGGGCGGCGCTGAAGCCACGCCATGGCTCCGACAGCTCCAGCGTGACGGCGCGCGGCTCGCGCGCGGGGTTGATCACCCAGAGATAGGTCCCCCCTTCGCCCTGATGCAGGCGGGCCGTCACGCCCTGCCATGCGCCCCCTGGAACTGCCGGCTCCGGCTCCGGCGCGAGCACCCGCACGTGCGGGGTCACCCCCGCCCAGTCCAGGAGCGAGCGGAAGAAGGCGCGCGACGCGCCCGACGGGCGATGGTAGTGGCCGTAGCCGGGGAACGTGCCGATCAGCAGGGTGCGCCCCCGCCCGAAGCGATGCTCCACTACGGCCGTCCGGCCGGCGGCCGGTCCGGCGGCCTCGCCCGTATAGTGGCCCCTGGCCCGGCCCCCGGCCGGCTCATAGGTCTGGAGGAAGATGCCGCCCGGGACCAGCCCGCGAGCGTGCTCGCCGCATGCTGGCGGGCCGCCGGCAGGCTCCGCCAGGGTACAGGTGAAGGTCAGCTCGCCCAGCAGGTCCGGGGTGAATTCGACGTAGCCTTCGCGGGCGCCGAACACCTCCGCCAGCCCCAGGTTGGGCTGGACGGTGCCCACGCGGCCCCGCTCGTCCCAGTACGCCGGGCAGCCCTCGGAGATCAGGACGCCCCCGGCGTCCACCCAGGCCCGCAGACGCGCGGCCGTCTCCGCCGTGAGATGGACCGGGTAGGGCAGATAGAGCACCCGATACGGCGTGCCCTCCGGCGCGATCTCCCCCACGTGCACCCAGTCCGGCTGCACGTTCTGCTCGAAGAACCCCTGGTAGGCGCCCCGAGCGGCCTGGGCGTAATAGTCGGTGCTGCCCTGCTGGGCGTAGCAGAAGAGCTGGCTCTCCGGCGCCACCAGCACGCCCACCTCCCCCACCACGGGGCGGGCGCGCCACAGGGAGGCCTGTGCCGGCGCATTCGCCCACCGCGCCATCCGCGACGCCATCGCCGAGCGGTCCGTGCGGGAGCCGTCCATGCCATAGGGCCCGAAGGCGCCGAAGAGCGGGCCGTCCAGCAGCGGGCGCCAGCGTGGGTAGAGGATGCCAGTAGCGCCGCCGGCAAAGGAGATCAGGTTCCACAGGCGCACGTCCTCCGGCGCGGTGATCCTCCCGTCCTCGCGGGGCCGGCCCAGCACCTGTGGCTGCATCCATAGCGGCCCCGCCTGCGCCTCGGCGTGCCAGAAGGGCTTCTCGGTCCGCCGCCCCGCCCCGCCAGCGCGGTGCCCGCCACGGGTGCCGGCGCGCACCAGGTCCACGGCGTGCCACTGCTTCCACGGCTCGCTGCCCTTGCGGGACGCGACCCAGGTAAAGCCCCACACGTCCACCTCGGCCGCCGCCCGCCACTCGTCGCAGGCGCCCGACGCCATGTCGGAGAGCGTCCCCGCGATGCCGTGGGCGGTGATCAGATGGTCGGGATCGGCGCGCCGGATCGTCTCCACCCGCCAGCGCATCAGGCGATAGGCATTGTCGATGCGAAACTGCAGCCAGTCCAGCACCTCCGGATAGGGGCCGAGCGCCCGCGGCGGATCCACGTCATCCCAGGACGTGTAGCTATGCCGGAACCAGGCCCGCCCCACCGCCTGCGGCGTGCCGTAGCGCTCCCGCAGCCATGCGCGGAACCGCTCGACCGTGGCCGGGCAGTAGCAGTAGGCGCGGGGGACGTTACACTCGTTCCACACGTCGTAGCCGGCCAGCGCCGCGTGGCGGCGGTACCGGCCCGCCAGCTCGGTCAGAAAACGCTCGGCCAGCGCCAGCACGTCTGGATGGTCCAGGCACAGGCCCGGAAAGCCGCCGGTGACGCAGCTAGCGCTGAGCTGGCTGGTCGCCGGCCGCCCCGCGGCGTCGACGTACCGCGCCTGCGGGTAGCGCCGCCAGGCCCATTCGGGCGCCGCGGTCAGCATCTCCGCGATGATGGTGCCGATCCCATGCTCGGCCGCCAGGTCAAGCTGCCGGTCGTAGTCCGCCCAGTCGAACTCGCCCGGGGCGACCTCGATGGCCGACCAGAGAAACCAGTGGCGGAAGATGTTCATCCCGTCCTCCGCCGCCGTCCGATAGTCGCGCGCCCAGTCCGCCGCTGGGGGATTGGACTTGCGGAAGTAGACGGCGCCGTAGGGAACGGCAGGCAGCCGGCTGGCCATCGCTCGTCCTCCCTCCGATCAAGGATGCAGGGTCAATCGTCGGTACGCACCCCAATGGAGGATGTCGGGGCAATCCTCCGTACACGGCCCGATGCAGGATGTAGGGTCAATCGCTGGTGCACGCCCCCATGAATGGCGCCGGCTCAGCCCTTCAAGAAGAGCGTCGCGCGCCGTTCCGCGTCGGCCAGGGCGTCCTTGGCCGTCTTCTGGCCGGTATAGGCGGCCAGCAGCTCCTCGGCGATGGCCTTGGCGCCATCGGTGTAGCCACCATAGATCGGCTGGTAGACGTTCTCCTTCACGCGGTACTGGTCCAGGTTCACCTTCCACTCCGGATGGGAGGCGTACGGCTCCTTGCTGAAGTTCACCGTCTTCACCGGGCCCAGGCTGATGGCCTGGGTGAAGTTGTGGCTATTCTCATCGCGTGAGGCGAAGCGCATGAAAGCCCAGGCGCCTTCATGGTTCTTGCCGTTCTTCATCATGTACAGCCCCTGGCCGCGGGCAATCACGCCACGGTTCTTGTTCTTCGGCACCACGGTGAGCGTGTACTCCAGATCGGGCATGTTCTGGGGATATCGGTTGTAATTGCCGTCACCGACGGCGTTCCACATGCCCACCTTGCGTACGCCGTCGGGGTTACTGTCGTTCGGCCCGCGGCAGGCGCGATCCTTGACGATCAGGTCCACCAGGAACTGCAGGGCCTCGATCCCCGCCGGGCTGTTGAAGGTGTACCTGGTCCGCTCCTGGTTAATGAACTGGCCGCCGTTCTGGATCAGGTAGTTGATCCAGGCCGTCGTGCCATCTTCGCCAGCGTAGGCGTAGAGCTGGGTCCCCCAGATGCCCTTGCTCGGCTGGGTCAGCTGGCGGGCCATGCGTGCCCAGTCCTGCCAGGTATCGGCAACCAGGGGCTTATTCCCCTGCATCAGCCCCGCCTCACGGAAGAGCGCCACGTTGTAGTACAGCGGCCGCACGAAGGAGTACAGCGGCAGGCCAATGACGGTCCCCTTATAGATCACGTTGCCCCAGATCGCGGGCAGGTACTGCTCCGGCGTGACCTCCTTCTGCCCCTTGAGATAGCCATCCAGCGGCTCGACCAGGCCCATGGCCGCCATGTCGCCCGTGAAGTAGTCTTTCCCCCGTGTGAGCGACGGCGCCGTGCCGGCCGCGTTGGTCACCTGGATCTTCTGGAACAGGTCGTCCCAGCTCCCCGGCACGATGGTCAGCGTGAACTCGACCTGTGGGTTCTCTTTCTTGAAGTTGGGAATCCAATCCCGGTTCAGAAAGTCGATCGTCGTCTGCTCATTGGACCACATCAGCTCCACCGTCCCCGCGATGGCGCCCCCGGCTTTCGGTGCGCTCGCCGGCTCTCGCGCGGCGCCGCAGGCAGCGACCGTGGCGCCGCTGACCACCCCTGCGCCCTTAGCCAGCACCGTTCGACGCACTGCCGTTCCGTTCATACGGTCCCTCCGTATCGTACGTGTCCTACGTGCCCTCCGTCCCGGCGCCCCAGGCGCCGCGGGTGACGCCCTCTCCGCCTGCCCCCGTCCTCCCTCCCCACGTCTCCGTGTGCCGGCATCGAGGGACGGCGCGGCCCAGCCGCACGGCCATGGCCCTCGTCCCCCCTCTCCGCGTCCCCGCGTCGGGGGGACGCCAGGGCCCCCGTGGGCCAGAGCCTCACCTCGTGGCCCTCATCCCCCCTCTCCCGCACGCGGGAGAGGGGGCGGCGAGGCCAAGCCGCACGGTGGGGCAGCGTGGGGCAGGGATGCGGCGCGGCCGCGGCGGAAGGGGGTGAGGGCTGCCCCCTCCCCGCGCGACCTCGCCGCGACCAAAGGGAGTGAGGTCTCCGTCGTCTCCCCGCGAGAGTGCCCATACTCCTCCGCCCGGGTGCGTAGACTGCCCGGAAGGTATACAGTATCGGCGGGCAGCAGGCACGCCAGCAGGCCCCGCACCGCCAGCGCGGCGGCAGCCCTGCCGCCGCGATGATTGAGTAATTCGGAGTGAGTTGGAGGAGGTACGTCGAATGTCCGCGACAGTGGAGCGGCAGAGCCGGAGACGGTGGCTGGCAGCCGCGGGCGCCGGAGTGAGTACGGCCGGCGTCCTGGCCGGCGCATGCGTCCGCAGTGGGAGCGACGGGTCACGCACCGCGCCAGACACCACCTCCCTGCCGGTACCCCGCACGGTGGAGTACTGGAGCCAGTATGGCTCCGGCGTGGGGCTGGAGACCCAGACCAAGCTGCTCCAGCGGTACCAGGAGCTCAATCCAGGGGTGAAGGTCAACTCTGCCGTGGCGCCGATGGTCCAGAACGTGCCGGAGAAGACGGTCGCGGCCATCGCCGCCGGCGCGCCACCCGACGCCGCCGTCTTCGACCGCTTCCTGATCGCCGCCTTCGCCGTCCGCGACACCTTCACCCCCCTGACCGACCGCGCCAAACGAGACGGGTACGGCGAAAAGGACTACTACCCCTTCGCCTGGCGGGAAGCAGGGTACCGCGCCCACGTCTATGCGCTGCCCTACCAGACCGGCATCCGCGCCCTGTGCCTCAACCGGACCCACCTGCGCGAGGCGGGGCTGCCGCCCGACTACCTGCCCCGCACGCTGACGGAGATGGACCAGCAGGCCATCCGCCTCACGCGCCAGGATGGCGATAGCTTCAGCCGCGTCGGCTTTATGCCCTGGATCGGCAACAGCCACTTCTACACCTGGGGCTGGCTCTTCGGCGGCGAGTTCTACGACGAGAAGGCCGGCCGATGCACCGCCAACCACCCCAGGAACGTGGAGGCCATGGAGTGGGTGAACGGCTATGCCAGACGCCTGGGCGACGAGCGCGCGCGAGCCTTCGAGAGCACCTTCGGCCAGACCCAGGGAGGAGCGTTCGGCGGCGGGCTGGTGACCTTTTTCCATACCACCCAGTCGCTGCTCGACGAGCTGGCACGCACCAGCCCGCACCTCGAGTACGACACCATGCCCCTGCCTCCGGCGCCAGGCCAGAGCAAGACCTCCACCTGGTCCGGCGGGTTCGGCTACTTCATCCCCCGCGGCGCCAAACAGCCGGACGCTGGCTGGCACCTGATCAGGTTCCTCGGCAGCGACGAGGGCGAGCTCATCTGGACCCAGGGCACGCTCAACCTGCCGGTGCGCGTCAACGTCGCCAGGGCGAAGTACTTCCAGGACCGGGCGCAGCAGGACCGCCGGTTCAAGGTGTTCCTCGACCTCCTGCCCGTGGCCCGCTCACGTCCGGTCACCCCCGCAGCCCAGGCCCTCTGGGACGAGCTGATCGGCGCCGTCGACCGCGTCCGCCGCGGGACGCAACTGCCGAAAGACGCGCTGGATGGCGTCACCCAGCGGGTCAATCTCGAACTGGCCAGGTACGGCCCGCCTGGCTGAGCCTCCACCGGCAACCAGTCCCCTCTCCCTCTGGCTGAGGGCCCCCCTGACGAGACATTCCGTCTCCCTCTGGCTGAGGGCCCCCCTGACGAGACATTCCCTCTCCCAGAGGGAGAGGGCCAGGATGAGGGCTCCTTGCTCTCGCCACTCGCTACTCGCCACTCGCTACTCGTCCCTCCCGCCGTTTCCGCGCAGCACGCCAGCGCACATTTGGCGCCAGCCGCCTCCCACTACTTTGGCGTGATGGAGGCTTGCGGAAGCACGAACAAGGCGCACGGACCGGCAGATCACTGCAGATCATCGTAGGGACATGGACAGCGCGGCCCTGGCGGGGGTTCTGGCACAGTTCCGGGACCGTTTTCCACGCTACCAAGCGGGGGTGCGCAACGGGACGCCGTATCTGCTGGGGCTGGCGTCTGACCTGCCGCGCAAGAATGCGGAGCGGATGGCGGAGGTGCTGCCCGGCGCGACGTTCGAGCAGGTGCAGTGGTTTCTGGTCGATTGCCCGTAGGACGCAGCGGCGCGTGACCGGCGGCGGACGGACGCTGGCCGTGCTGGGATGCGGCATCGACACCGTCTACCCGCCCGAGCGCACCCGCCTCGCGGAGCAGATCGCCCGCGCCGGGGCCCTGCTGTCGGAGTACCCGCCGCGGACCCCGCCCGTGCGGCACCAGTTTCCCAGGCGCAACCGCCTGAGCAGCGGCCTGGCCCTGGGGGTGGTGATCGTTCAAGGCCGAGAAGACAGCAGCGCGCTCAGCACCGCGGACTGCGCCCTGGAGCAGGGGCGGGAGGTGTTCGCGGTGCCGGGGCCCCTCGTTGCGCCCAGCAGCGCTCTGGCGCACCGCCTGGTGCAGCAGGGGGCGAAGCTGGCGGTACCTCGGCGGCCAAGGCGGGCGAAGAAGGACACTGCCGCACCGCCCGGTGCAGCAGGGGGCGAAGCTGGTCCGCCGCGTGGAGGATGTGCGGGAAGACCTGCGCCTGCCGTCGCCGCTGCGGCTGGCGCCACAGATCGCCGGCGCCCTGCAGGGGGCCGAAGCGGCGGTGTACGCGCAGCTCGGCTGGGATCCTGTGCACATCGACGTCCTGGTCCGCCGCAGCGGCTGGCCGGTGGCTGCGGTCGGGCAGGCGGTGGTCGGGCTGGAGCTGCGGGGGCTGGCGCGGGCCCTGGCCGGCCAGCGCTACGTGCGGGCCGCCCCGGGAGACTGAACGACGGGCGAGCGCCGCCATCCAGCGAACTGGACGCGGCGGACGTCAACCGGTTCCTGACGCCTGTGGGTGGCCGTGTACCGCTGCCGGACGCGCTCGCCCGCAAGTACGCGGGTGCGGACCGCCAGCGGGCCTGGCAGCGGGTCTTCCCCGCCTCGTGCCACCACGTCGACGCCCCCACCGGCGTGCGCCGGCCCTCGCCGGCCGAGAGGACGACGACGAGCAGAGGTCGACGCCCGCACGGGGGTGCGCCACCGGCACCATCTGCACCAGTCGGTCATCCAACGGGCGGTGAAGGAAGCGGTCCGCCGCGCGGGGCTGACGAAACTCGCCTCCTGCCATACGTTCCGGCATTCGTTCGCCACACACCTCCTGGAAGACGGATACGACATCAGAACCGTTCAGGAGGTGCTCGGGCACAAGGACGTGACGACGACGATGGTCTACACGCACGTGACGCACGTGCTGAAGCGGGGTGGCAAGGGGATACGCAGCCCGATGGACGGGTTGCCGCCAAAGGCGGGATAGGGGACGGCGAGATGGGATGTTAGGCTGACCGCCGGTGCAGTAGAATGCTGGCAAGGAGTGGGGGCGCGGTGGCCGAGATCCAGGCCGGCTGGCTGTTTGCGGCGCGTGGCCGCGCAGCCTTCTGCGTCTTAGGCTGACGCAGGCGGAGCGTTAGACTGGTCGGTCTAAACACGAGTTAGGCGGCTCATCGTGATCCAACAGGCCGCGAAATTCACAGTAGACGTTAACTCTTTCAAAGGAATCACTTATGAGAAAAATTGGCGCAAATCCAGAGTTCTATGTGCTTGTAGCCGCTACAGGACTTAGTGCGTTCATTTCCGTTTTAGACTTCTTTGGCTTGCTCGAATCTATTCCTTGGTTAGCCACTCGGATACCAACCTTGGTATTGCTTCTCGTTAGCGCAGTATTGGGTTATTTGGTTGTGGAAAGAAGGAACAAACTAGACGCTATCGAATCGCTCATACGAACAGGTAATCGAGAAACTCTATCAATTGTAGGAACAGGAGTAGATCGAATAATCAACGCTCTAAAAGGCGTTGATGTTCGTTTCTTTGAACGTCGAGAAGATTTCCTCATTTACCTCGAACAGAGAGTCAAAATTGCGCAACGTTCGATTGATGTTACTCATTTCGGGCTGTCCTCACCAAGTAGTGAAACTATTTTAGGACAGCGTTACTATGATACGTTCTCGAAAGTTGTAAAACAAGGCAAGGTTAAGGTTAGGAGAATTGTGATTGTGAGAGACCAAGCCCAATTTCAATGGGTATGTCAAATGCTAGAAGAGTTTTCTAAGTTTTCTGGACACTCCTTTTTTCTTGGCTGCTACACTCCTCCATCGTACTATATTCGTATGTTGAATATGATTATAATTGATAGAGAAGAGGTCTTTATAGCCGGGGGAGAGAGAATACCCAGTTACGATGTAAAGACGATATGGGTCAAGCACAGTGACTTCACAAATGTAATTCAAGAACACTTCGATGTCTTATGGCGGGACTCAATACGACTCAATGAAATGGGCGTCCGTCAAAACCTTTTGAATCAATTGGAAAGCGCAGTCCAGAAATCATTAGAAAGGCAAGAAGGTGTAACTCAACAGGATCATACTCAAGTGCAAGGGGCCGCCCAACAAGCGCTTCCAGCCGACCGTGCTCCGCTCGGCGGCTGAACCCGACCGGTTGGGCGGATAGCACCAAGGCTGTCCATGCACCGTACACCGGTTCTTGGAGGTAGACGATGAGCGAAACGATGGATGAAGCGAAGGCTGAGGCGTTCGCCGGAAGGATGATGGCGCTGCTCAATGACGCGTCCTTGGGAATGCTGGTGAGCATCGGGCATCAGACCCGCCTCTTCGATACCATGGCCGAAATGCCAGCGGCAAGCAGTGACGGCATTGCCCAAGCCGCTGGGCTTCAGGAGCGCTACGTGCGGGAGTGGCTAGGGGGCATGGTCGTGGCCCGGATCGTCTCGTACGACCCGGCCACCAAGACGTACGTGCTTCCTCGCGAACACGCCGCCTTCCTTACACGATCAGCCGGCTCGAACAACCTCGCCTTTTTCACGCAGTACATCCGGCTGCTTTCCGCCGTTGAGGGGGATGTCATCCGTGCTTTCCGCGAAGGCGGTGGCGTCGGCTACGAGAAGTATCCCGACTCTCAACGGCTTCAGGCGGAGGAGAGCGCAGCGCTGTTCGACACGGCGTTGGTCGAGGCGATCTTGCCCTTGGCCCCCGGGCTAGTGGAGCGCTTGCGTTCTGGCATCGATGCGGTCGACCTCGGAACCGGCCAAGGGCATGCCGTCAACGTCATGGCACGCGCATTGCCCAACAGCCGTTTCGCGGGTGTGGATTTCTCGCCCGAAGGCATAGAGGCCGCACGCGCCGAAGCAGCCGGGTGGAAGCTTCCGAACGCCCGCTTCGAGGTCGCCGACATCGCCGCCGGGTTGCCCGGGGACTTCGATCTCGTGACCGCCTTCGACGTCATCCACGATCTCGCCAAGCCCAGGGTCGTTCTGGCCAATATCTGCCGCTCCCTGCGCCCGGAAGGCGTTTTCCTGATGATGGACATGGCGGCTTCCAGCCGCTTGGAAGAGAAGCTTGACCACCCGATCGGTCCGCTGCTTTACGGGGCGTCGGTCATGCATTGCATGACCGTCTCACTGGCGCAGGGTGGCGAAGGACTGGGAACGATGTGGGGCGAACAGATGGCGCAGGAATATCTGAAAGATGCTGGGTTCTCCCACGTCCAGGTCCATCATCTGGAAGGCGACCCGATGCACGTCTTTTACGTCGCGCGCTGTTAAATTGATGTTGGTTGGCGGCCCAACAAGAGCATGCAGCGGACGGCGCTGCGCGCCGCTGCTGATGCTGAGCCTTAGGGAGGCAAAAACGAGGTAGAGAAGGACAACCCAGCCATGAGCCAGCCACTCCGAACAAAGGTCCCGCGGTACTCGCTGTTCGAACCCGCCTCACTGGCGAGTTCGAAGGCCATGAAGGGAAACCGAGCAACGGATACCCACCCAGAAGTCGCGCTGCGGCGTGCACTCTGGGCAATGGGAGCCCGCTATCGCAAGAACGTCCTAGACCTCCCCGGGAAACCCGACCTCGTGTTTTCCGGTGCGCGCCTGGTCGTCTTCGTAGATGGGGATTTCTGGCATGGACGGCACTGGAAGAGTCTTCGGCGCAAGTTGCGGTCCCGAGCTAACCCAGGTTACTGGCTGAAGAAGATCCAGGCGAACCGCGAACGGGACCGTTGCACTACGGCTCAGCTCCGCGGTCGAGGTTGGCGGGTACTAAGAGTGTGGGAAGGCGAAGTGCTATTGGACGCATCACGAGTGGCTCAGCGGATACTCGCCGCCTGCGAGCAGCAATCGTCCCGAAGCAACTCCTTTGGCGACGACGCTACCAGGGCCCACGCATGACGAGTTCACCATACCGCTATTCGGACGTTGACGCTGCGAGGGCTTTAACGGCGGTTATCGGCCAAGCGCGGTGGGAAGCCGTCGCGCTTGCGCACGGCTTCCTTGCGATGCTTGAGGGCCAAAGCGAAGAGCAAGCTGCGCGCGTTGCCCGCGAGAGGGGCGTCACGACTCTGAAGGACAGCCGGCAACTCCTGAGCCGTTGCCGCACCCAAGGATTCCTTTCCACACTGAAGCCAAGGAAGAAAGTCGGCTCGGCCGAGAATCCCGTCACCAAGCTGTTCCCCGCCGCGGTTACAGAGGAGCGCTTCCTTGAGCTAGCTGGCGAACTCTGCGACCGTGCAGGACTTTCATGCGAAGACGAACGCGAGACCGGTCACTCGCTGGTCGACTTCACCCTTCGGCAGGGATCAGAGAGCCTCCCGATCAACATCAAGACTGCCAGCACAGCATTCGAGAAGGCGAGGGACATTGTGGGGCTGGATCCGGACGACTGCATACCAATCCCCGTTTACAAAGCGTCCGCGGCTCTCGAAACCCACCCCAGTCTTCTCTACGTGGTATCGGTCGACTTCACGCTGGTTCCGACTCTTGATCGGCTTCTTCCCGAGCTCTTTTCTCGGGACGAGAGTATCGTCTGGGATTTGCTCAACAAGCACGAGGGGCCACGCCTTCGTACTGCTGAGGATGCCTTTGTCTTCGCGACCGTCCGTCGATACTGGGAGGCTATACGTGAAAAGGTGAAGGATACTCCGTTTCACGCTGTTTCCGCGCGGAAGGCTATCCGTGTGCTGCAAACAAAGCCGAAGCGAACACCCGGAATTGGTCTGCGCGCGTGGGGGACAGGCGCAGACGCAGAGGTAAATGTACATCTCTCCATACGAGAGGACACTACTCCCTGGTACGAGGTTTCCAAGCGTATTGAGCAGCGGGGCCTCAGCGACGTGATCGCTGCTATCAATCGCCAGCGGCAGGAATGGGTGTATGACCCGGAGATCTAGCGGAAATGGTTAACCTAACCGTCGTGAGTCTGTATACCGGCGCGGGCGGACTCGATTACGGTTTCGAAGCAGCCGGCTTTCAAACGCGCGTCGCTGTGGAGATGGATCGAGACTGCTGTGCAACCCTTGCGGCGAATCGGGATTGGCCAATTATTTGCGATGACATAAGCCGCGTGACGAGCGCTAGAATCCTTGACGTTGCGGGGCTGCGAAAGGGAGAGGTCGATGTACTCATAGGAGGGCCTCCCTGTCAACCGTTCTCCAAGTCGGGCTATTGGGTGAATGGGGATGCCGGTCGCCTCCGCGACCCGCGAGCATCTACCTTGTTCGAATACATGCGCTGCGTTCGGGACCTTCTTCCGCGCGTGTTCTTGCTCGAAAACGTACACGGAATCAGCTACTCGGGGAAGGAGGAGGGGTTCTTACTGCTTGAGCAACTCACGCGGGAGATCAACCGCAAAGAGGGAGTGAACTACTCGCTGTCCTGGAAAGTATTGGATTCCATGCATTATGGCGTTCCTCAGACGCGCGTTCGTTTCTTTCTCGTGGCGCATCGTGATGGCATCCTATTCAGGTTTCCGTCGCCGACCCACGCTCCCGGGCAGGTTCCCGCGCAAGGGACATTGATGGCGATGAGCGAGCCGGCCCCACTTGTTACGGCCTGGGACGCGATTGGCGGGTTCACACCGCCCGCGAACGAAGACCTTCGTGTACGCGGCCGCTGGGCCGACTTACTGCCGACCATCCCTGAAGGTCAAAACTACCTGTGGCATACGACCCGGGGAGGCGGAGTCCCTCTCTTTGGCTGGAGAACACGTTTCTGGAGCTTCTTGCTCAAGCTTGCCAAGGACCGTCCCTCGTGGACGATTCAAGCCCAGCCTGGACCAGCCATTGGCCCCTTCCACTGGGAGAACAGACGTCTAAGTATTGAGGAAATGGCTCGGCTCCAGACGTTTCCGAAGGATCTGACCTATGTTGGGAGTCGCCTGTCGGTGCAGCGCCAGCTCGGCAACGCTGTTCCTTCGCTGCTCGCTGAGGTGCTAGCCCGTGAGATCAGGAGTCAGCTTCTTGGTTGTCCAGTCGAGGGAAGGCCCGTGCTTGAAGTGAAGCCCCGCCGGCCCGTTCCTCCGCCCGAGCCAGTCAAGCCCGTTCCGCAGAAGTATCTTGTGCTTAAGGGCGATCACCCGGATCACCCTGGAGAAGGGAGGGGTAGTCGCGCAATTCAGCGCACGTCTGCTCAGAGCGAGTCAAGTCTCCGCGGCGCTTCTAGGATCGCACACGAGGATTGTGGAGTTAGGAAACACGGTGAACTCATGATCTCCTGCGACGGGCCTGCCTGACAACCGGCTGCAGCGGACGGTCCGGTGCGCGGCCCGCCGCTGAACCGGGGCGGTAGACGCCCCGAACGCTGCGCGTCGGTCCCACCTCGTCTTCGAGACCCGGGGCATACCCTTTGTTCGATTCGCTCCGAAAGACCCCGCGCTCGGAAGCTTGAAGCTGCCCGGCCCTTCCGAGTGGGCTTCCGAGCGGGATGGACCTTGTCGAGTTGCGCAAACGCCCGGAGGGCAAGACCCTTGAGTTCAAGTGCGAGCGATCCGCGCCGGAGGCCGCGCTTCGTACGATCGTGGCCTTCGCGAACACCGCGGGCGGGGTGCTCCTCATCGGTGTCGAGGACGAGAGTGGGCACGTTCGCGGCGTCGCCGAACCGCTCGACCTGGAGGAGCGCCTGGCCAACCCGTGTAACCCGCGCTCGGGAGACGCCGATGGCACGCGCCAGCTCGGCCCGAGAGGAATACTTGCCGTCGGCGAGTGCCTGCTGCCATTCCCGTGCGAGGATGAGGCCGCTCCGGCGTTCACTGTGCCTCGGGCGCGCGGAGTGCGCAGCCTCCCAGTCGGCCGGTGGCGTCCCCTCGATACGCTACGCGAAGCGAGTTGCCCTGAGCGGCGCGCACCGCACCGTCCCCGCGAAGATCGTGAAGCTCAAGAAAGGTCGGGATTTCCCCCGCCTCGGGGAGAGCCATGCGTCTCGGCATTAATCTGATGGCCTGGGCCGGCACGGTCGGCCCGGCCGAGCTTGACCTCCTCCCCCACATTGCCGCCCTCGGCTACGACGGCGTCGAGCTCCCCATCTTCGCGCCGGACGCGATCGACGCCACGGCGGTGCGCCGCGCCTGTGACGCCGCCGGCCTGGCCTGCACCGTCTCCACGGCACTCCCCCGGCACGCCAGCCTGCTCGCTCCGGCCACGCGCCCCGCTGGCGTCCAGTATCTGGATCGGTGCGCCACCGTGGCCGCCGCCTGCGGCGCGACGCTCGTCTGCGGGCCCATCTACCATCCCGTGGGCCTGCTCCCCGGCCGGCCCCGCACTGCGAGCGAGTGGCGCTCCTGCGTGGCCGGGCTGCGCGCCGCCGGCGACCGCGCCGCGACGCGCGGCGTCACCCTCGCCGTCGAGATCCTCAACCGCTTCGAGACCCACTTCGTGAACACCGTCCAGGACGCCCTGGCCCTGCTGGACGAGGTGGACCACCCGCACGTCGCCCTCCACCTGGACACCTTCCACCTGAACATCGAGGAGAAGCGCATCCCACAGGCCTTCCAGGCCGCCCTGCGCCGCCTGGCCCACGTCCACGCCGCCGAAAACGACCGCGGCAGCGTCGGCAGCGGCCACATCGATTGGCCGGCCATCCGCGACGTGCTGCGCGCCGGCGGCTACCAGGGCTGGATCGTCGCCGAGACGTTCACCGGCAAGATCCCCGAGATCGCCGCCGCCACCGCCATCTGGCGCCCCATCGTCCCCGACGGCTGGACCTACGCCCGCGAGTCCATCGCCTTCCTGCGCCCCCTCTTCAGCCGCGAGTAACCCCCTCTCCCGAGAAGGTCGAGTGCCCTCTCCCTTTGAAGTCGAGCTCCCTCTCCCCTTGGGAGAGAGCCAGAGCACGGGCCCCTCCCTCGCCACTCGCTACTGGTTCCCTCTCCCCTTGGGAGAGAGCCAGAGCACGGGCCCCTCCCTCGCTCCTCGCTACTCGCTACTCATCGCTCCTCCCCTGCGCGGCAGTAACGCCTCCGCCGGCCGTGGTACCCTGACGCCCCATGGCCCCGCCCAACGTGCTCCTCATCATGGCCGACCAGCTCACGGCCTTCGCCACCTCGCCGTACGGCAACCGTGACGTCAAGACGCCTCACCTCCAGCGCCTGGCCGAGCGTGGCGTCGTCTTCGAGCGCAGCTACTGCAACGCCCCCCTCTGCGCCCCCTCCCGCTGCTCGATGCTGGCGGGGCAGCTCGCCGGCCGGCTGCCGGTCAACGACAACTCGGAGGAACTCCCCGCCTCCACCCCGACCTTCGTCCACCACCTGCGCCGCGCCGGCTACAAGACCATCCTCTCCGGCAAGATGCACTTCGTCGGCCCCGACCAGCTTCACGGCTTCGAGGAGCGCCTGACCACCGATATCTATCCCGCCGACTTCCTCTGGACCAAGTCCTGGGACGTGCAGGGCGACCCGCCGCGGCGCGTCGGCCTGCCCGGCGATCGCGACGCCAGCGCGTCCTACGCCCGCCAGATGGCGCAGATGGTCAAGGAAGCCGGTCCCGTCGTCTGGAGCTACCAGCTCGAGTACGACGAAGAGACCCACTTCCGCGCGCTAGAGGCCCTGCGCGGCCTCGCCCAGCGCCGCGGGGCAGATAAGGACCAGCCCTGGCTACTCTGCGTCTCCTACACCCATCCCCATGACCCCTACGTGCACACCCAGGAATACTGGGACCGCTACGACGGCGTGCACCTGGCCATGCCCGAGCCCCCGCCCCCCGGATACGAGCCCCACGCGGCCGATGTCTGGGTGAACAGCTATCACGGCGTCGACCTCGTCAACCCGACCCCGGACGACGTCTACCGTTCGCGCCGCGGCTACTACGCCTCCACCAGCTACATCGACGATAAGGTGGGCGAGCTCCTGGCCGAGGTGGAGCGACTCGGCTTCGCCACCACAACCGTCGTCGTCTTTACCAGCGACCACGGCGACATGTGCGGCGAGCACGGCATGTGGTTCAAGCGCATCCACCGCGAGTGGGCGGTACGCGTCCCGCTCATCGTCGCCGGCCCCCGCGTCGCCTCCGGCACCCGCGTAGCCGAGAACGTCTCGCTGGTGGACCTCTACCCGACGCTGCTCGACCTCGCCGGCGAACCCCTACCGGCGGACTTCCCGCACCGCCTCGACGGCCACAGCCTCGTCCCATTCCTGCGCGGCCACCGCCCGCACGACTGGCCCAACGAGGTGATCATCGAGAACAACGGCGAGGGCACCATCGCGCCCATCCGCGCCCTGGTCAAGGACCACTGCAAGTTCGTCTACGTCCACGGCCACCCCGACCAGCTCTTCGATCACGCCACCGATCCCAACGAGTGGCGCAACGTCGCCGGCGACCCCCGCTATGCCCCCGTGGCCGCCCAGCTCCGCGCACGGCTCCTGGACGGCTGGGATCCCGCCGAAACCGACCGGCAGGTGCGCGCCAGCCAGCGCCGTCGCGCCTTCCTGAAGGAGGCCCTCTCCCAGGGCAAGTACACGCCCTGGGACTACCAGCCGTTCTTCGACGCCACCCGCCAGTACGTCCGGCGCGCCGCCAACCGTCAGTGGGACCCCCACCTGGGACACTGACCGCAAGGCCCATTCACGCAAATCGCCTCGATCCCATCCTTAGCAGGACCTCACCCGGTGCCCAGGATGGGCCGGTGCGTGCGGCAGAGGTCTGCCCCACCACAGCGCCCCGATTGCCGTCGCGAGGTGGCCTCCGGAGCGCTCACCGCCCGCCAGGCGATGACGCAAGATCAAGCCACACTTGGACGACCTGCTCGAGCAGGGGCTGGAGAGGTAAGCCAGATGCGCCCGGCGCGGAGCGCCGCAGCCGTCTCTGCCCAAGACGCTCCACGCTGCCGCCACCAGCGGTTCAGCGCCTCGTCGCCAGCAGCGCGGCCAGGTTCTCGCCCAGGATGCGGCGCTTGGCGTCATCGGAGATGCGCGCCAGCAGCACGCGCCCAATCTGATGGCTGGCGCACATCCACGGCATGTCCGAGCCGTAGGTAAGCTTCTCCGCGCCCACCGCCTCAACCATCGCCTCAAAGGCGCCGAAGTGACCGACCGAGCTGGTGAGGTCCAGGTAGACGTTGGGCGCTTCACGCGCCACCTGGACCAGGCCCCGGCCAGGAGCGGGCGGCCCCGCCCCCGCATGCGCCACGATCAAGTGGGCGTTCGGGTACTCGCGGGCGATTCGACGCAGTGTCTCCGGCGAGCCAACGCCGTGGCTGATCAGTGGCAGCCGGTGGGCGTCGGCAAAGGCCAAGGCCGGCGCATAGGCGGGCCCATCGAACGGGTAGCCGGCCAGCCCCGTGTGTAGCTTGATCCCGCGAGCGCCTGCGTCGAAGCAGCGCGCCAGCTCCACCGCCACGGCAGCCTCACCGCGGTTCGGGTCCGGCACGACGTAAGGCAGCAGGCGGTCAGGGAAGGCGCGCGCCGCCGCCAGCGTCAGGTCATTGCCGGCGCGCATGTCCAGCGCGATTGCGAGGGTGGAGAAGACGCATGCCTGTGCGATGCCGATGCGGTCCATCGTCCGCACCAGCCCCGCGGCATCGTTGAATGGCTGCCAGAAGGCGCGGTATGGGCCGGCGTGACAGTGGCCGTCGATCACCCTCAGGCCAGGGACCGCGAAGAGCGAGCGTCCGGCCAGTGCGCACTCACGGATGGTCAGCGCTGACATGCGCCCAACAGCTCCTCCAGCGTGCCACCAGCTACGGCGGCCAGCGCGCCGGCCGATAGACCCGCATACGTCAGGCCGGTGACGGCCAGGCCCGGGTCGAAGACCGGCAGGCCCGTGCCGAAGACGAGCCGGTGCGGCCCGAAGCGCTCCACCAGGAAGGCGATGCCGTCATGCGCCTGGAAGTACGACGTCTCCACCACCACGTTCGAGCAGCGCTCCAGCAAGGGCAGGAGCGTGCGTAGGCCGGCCTGTGGCTCCCGCAGCAGGACTAGCGGCAGGTCCGGATACGCCCGCGCCGCCCACTCGATGAACCGCCACGGCCTCGGCTCGCTCCAGTGCACGTTGTCGCAGTCGAGCAGCACGGGCACGCGTCGCGCGGCCAGCGCCTCCAGCAACGCGCCGACCTCCCACGGCTCCAGCGACAGCCGGTGCGCCAGGGGGCAGAGGCGCGCCGCACGCGCGCCGGCGTCGAGCAGGCGCGCTACCTGCTCGCCCTCGGGCGGGACCTCGCCGGTCGCCGCCGGAAGCACCACCCAGCACGGGACGAGGCGAGGCTCTCCCGCCAGCTCGCACACTAAGCGGACGTTGCCTTCGGCGGGATCGTGCCACTTGGCGTAGCTATGCGTCACCAGCGCGCGGGCAATGCCGAACTCATCCATGGTCGCCAGCAGCGCGGCCACGTCCTCCGGCGCACCCGCCGGCTGCCGGGGTAGCGGCCCGACCAGGACGTTCGCGTCAAACAGGGACACCTGGCCAGCCCCGGCGGTCTGATTGAGGCCATCTCGAGATCGCATAGGTCGCATAGAAGATGAAGAGTGGGATATGGATCACAAGTCTCCAGCCTCAGGGCGCAGCTCTCAACATGTTAGCTCCAAGTTCCCGTGTCGGCTCCAATTCCCGCTGCTCTGGAGCCAGGGTCCGTCGTGGACGCGCCGGTATCTGCATCGACGAAGGACTTCCCTGCAGGTGCATCGTCTCGAGTTCCCAGCAGCTTGAGCCGGTCGTCAAAGGCGCTCACGCGGCGACGGTCCTCAGGCGCGGCGCGTGGTCGACGACTTTCTTGAAGGCCCCCGCTACCTGCTCCAGCCACGCCGGATCAGGATCTACCGGCGTGGTGAGCCAGAAGATCTGGTCGGCCAGCGCCTCAGTGACGGGCAACGATCCACGAGGCTGCGGGCGGCGCGTGTCGCCGCCGGGCGAGCCCCAGGGCCCGCCAAAACCGTCGAAGGGGAAATCGGTGAACACCGGCTCGGCGTGCATCTTGCCATAGCCGAACGGTGTGATCCCCGGCGTCATCGGCACCCCCTCGGCGGCCAGGGCGCGGCGGAAGCTGGCAAGGGTCACGCCGAGCTCCTCGGGCAGGATCTTGCCTGAATAGAGCAGGAGCCCGCCCCGCTCGGCTTTGGGATAGACGCGCTGCGGCGCCACGCCGCGCAGCGCATCCAGGGCGGCGTCAAGCTGGGCGAACCAGGCGCGCCGCTTCGCGTTCAGGTCGGGTAGGCGCCGCAGCTGCACGCTCGCGATGGCCATGCCCAGCGGGTGCGGGCGGTACTTGATGCCGAGCCCAATGTTATGCAGCGCGCGGTAGCGGTCGGTCACCAGCAGCTGCTCGATGCTGCCGTAGCGGCCGAGAATGACCATCTTTTCGTAGAGGTCGGTGTCGTCCGTCGTGGCGACGCCGCCTTCGATCGCGCTGACCGCCTTGCTCGCCTGAAGCGAGAAGCAGCCCACGTCACCGATGGAGCCGACTGGCTTGCCATCGTAGCTCGCGCCGTGGGCGTGAGAGCAGTCCTCGATGACGCGGACGCCCCGCGGCCGCGTGACGGCAAGAATGGCATCCATCTGGGCCGGGTTCCCCAGCACGTGGGTGACGACGACCGCTTTCGTCTGGGGCGTGATACGCCGCGCGATGTCGGCCGCGTCGGCGGTCCACGTATCGGGATCGACCTCGCAGAACACGGGCGTGCCCCCGCAATGCAGGATGGGGGTGATGCTGGCATGCCAGGTGTAGGAGGGAACGATCACCTCGTCGCCGGCCCGCACGCCACAGGCAAAGAGTGCGCTGTGCAGTGCGGCCGTACCGTTGCAGAGGGCGAGGGCATACCTGGTGCCGGCGAAATCGCGGAACTCCTGCTCGAACCGTGCGGTCGGCGCGTAGAGGTCACGGCCACGCAGCGCCTCTTCGACGGCGGCGATCTCCGCCTCAGAAATCGTGCGCCACCGATCGCCCGGCGGCACGGTCACCGCCTTCGGGCCGCCCTCGAGAGCGAGGCAAGTGTCAGTCTCTACCATACATTGCCCTCCGCCGGGGCTCAGCGTACTCCGCCTCCAGCGCGCCTGTCAATCAGCGTCTGGCCCCCCCGGGCGTGCGCACCAGGTCCGGACCGCGCCAGGCCATGCCCACCGCCCCTACCTCCGTGCCGGAGCGCGCCCGACGTGCCCACCCTGGGTCAGCTCCTCTCCCCCTAGCCCTCGTCCCCCCTCTCCCGCACGCGAGAGAGGGGGCGCCAGGGCCAAGCCGCACGGCAGGGATGGGTAGCAGGGCCTTTTCATCACCCTTGCCAGATAGGAGCCTCTCCTGACGAGCCGCTGAGTTGGCCGGGTCAATCGCCCTGTCAGCGGGTCCGACCGGCTGCCTCCGGCATGCTCTCCTGGGAAGGCGCGCGAAGCTGATGAAAAG
>DAOTTI010000094.1:0-15326 GCA_034437795.1 Chloroflexota bacterium
GTGGCAGCGCACGCCCCCGCGGAGCACGGGGCGCACGGCGCCGCCGGCCGGCCGCACGAGTCGCCGCCGGTGATGCTGATCCCGCTCGTGGTGCTGGCCATCTTCTCCGTGATCGGGGGCCTGCTGCCTGGCCTGGACGGCCTGCCCCCGGCGCTCCAGGCCATGGTTACCGGCCACGAAGGGCACCAGACGACCTTCGAGCAGTTCCTGGCACCGTCGGTGGCGCCGCACGGGGATGCCGGCGTCCACGCGGCCGAGGCAGGCGCGCTCACGCCGGAGCTGGAGCTGCTCCTGACCGGCGCCTCCGTCGCCATGGCGCTCGGCGGCGTGCTGGTGGCCGCGGCGCTCTACCTGGCTGGCATCCCCGATCCCGCAGCGCTGGCGCGGACCTTCCGGCCCATCTACCTCCTGCTGCTCAACAAGTGGTACGTGGACGAGCTCTATCAGGCCCTGATCGCGCACCCCGGCGCCCGCCTGGCGGCGTTTCTGGCGGCCTTCGACCTGGGGGTGATCGACGGGGCCGTGAACGGCGTGGCGCGGCTGGCCAAGGGCACCGGCAGCGTGCTCAGGCAGACCCAGAGCGGGTACGTGCGGGGCTACGCCGTGACCATGCTCATCGGCGCCTTTGTCGTCCTCGCCTACTGGGCCTTCCGGTGACCTCGATGACTGCTCGAACCCGTGACGACTCGCGGAGAACGCTGATGGCGCCGATGGCGCCGACACCCTGCGCGCGAACGGGCGCACAAGACGCCGGCGAAGCGGACGCAGCACCTTGTACGTGGCATTGACGATGACCGGGCTTCCGCTCCTATCGATCCTGATCTTCCTGCCCCTGGTTGGGGCCGCCGTCGGCTTGTTCATTCCGCGCCGGTACGGGGGCGTGCTGCAGGGGTGGGGCTTCGCCGTGAGCCTGCTGACCTTCCTGCTCTCCGTACCGCTGTGGTACGTCTTCGACCCAGCGCAGGCGGGGTTCCAACTGGAGGAGATGGCGTCCTGGGTGCCCAGTCTTGGCATCGGGTACCACGTTGGCGTGGATGGCATCAGCCTGTTGCTGGTGCTGCTGACGACCTTCCTGATGCCCCTCACCTTCCTCTCCGCGACGCGCAGCATCACCGAGCGGGTCAAGGAGTTCGTGGTGCTGATGCTGGTGCTGGAGACGGCCATGCTGGGCACCTTCCTGGCCCTGGACCTGTTCCTGTTCTTCGTCTTCTGGGAACTGACGCTGGTGCCGATGTACTTCCTGATCGGCATCTGGGGCGGGCCGCGGCGCATCTACGCCGCGGTGAAGTTCTTCCTCTACACGATGACGGGCAGCGTGCTGATGCTGCTGGCCATCGCTGCGCTATGGTTCCTGAGCGGCGGGCCGACGGGGACGGGGCGGACCTTTGACCTGGTGCAGATCCTGCGGACGCCCGTGCCGCGCGAGCTGCAGCCGTGGCTCTTTGCCGCGTTCGCCCTCGCCTTCGCCATCAAGGTGCCGGTCTTTCCCTTCCACACCTGGCTGCCGGACGCCCACGTGGAGGCGCCGACGGCCGGCAGCGTGATCCTGGCGGCGGTGCTGCTCAAGATGGGCACGTACGGGTTCCTGCGGTTCTGCCTGCCCCTGTTTCCCGAGGCGTCGGTGCGCGCCATCCCGCTCATTGCCGTGCTAGCGGTGATCGGGATCATCTACGGGGCGGTGGTCTCGGCGATGCAGCGGGACATCAAGAAGCTGGTGGCGTACTCGTCGGTGAGCCACCTGGGGTTCGTCATGCTGGGGATGTTCGCGCTGACGGCGGAGGCGATGCAGGGGAGCTTGCTCCAGATGGTGAACCATGGCCTGTCCACCGGCGCCCTCTTCCTGCTGGTGGGCATGATCTACGAGCGGGCGCACACCCGCCTGATCCCCGATTTTGGGGGCGTGGCCAAGCTGATGCCGGTCTACGCCGCCTTCTTCCTGATCATCATGTTCTCATCCGCGGGCCTGCCGGGTACCAACGGGTTTGTGGGCGAGTTCCTGATCCTGGCCGGCACTTTCAAGGCCTCGGGGCTGGGCCTGCAGCCCTACGCCATCCTGGCCGGCTCCGGCGTGGTGCTGAGCGCCGTGTACCTGCTGTGGATGTACCAGCGCGTGTTCCAGGGGCCAGTCCGCGATCCGCTGGCCGGCGCCACCGCCGAGACCTCAGACACGGCAGCGCCCGCTCACGTCACATCGGCACACGGGGCACATCAGGCACATGAGGCGCACGGGGCGCATGGGGCGGTGGCTGCAGGGCACCGGCCGGGCCTGACCGACATTGGCGCGCGAGAGATCGCCATCCTGGTGCCGATCGTGATCCTGGTGCTCTGGATCGGGATCTATCCCAAGCCATTCCTGGACCGGACGGCCGCCTCGCTCACGCAGGTGAGCGAGCGGGTAGCGGCGGCCGCACCGTCGCAGCTCCTGGCCAGTGCACGGTGAGGCACGTGGTGATCAGGTGGTGATCAGGTGGTGATCGACCACTGCAACTTGATCTCTACCTGATCACAGCGAGGCGCAGCCGAGCGGATCAGTACTCGATCACTCAATCTACGATAGAGCGGTAACGAACGAGCGACAGACCATGCTTCCCCTTGAATTGCCCCAGCTCGACTGGTTCGCCATCGCGCCGATGCTGGCGCTGACGATCACCGCGTCCGTGGTGATGCTGGTGGACGTCTTCACGCCGCGCCGGCGCGCCCAGGGGCACCTGGCCGTCCTGTCGCTGGTCGGGTTGGCGGTGACGGCGGCCCTTTCGGTCCTGGGCTGGGACTACAACCAGACCGGCGCCTTTGCGGGCATGGTGATTGCGGACAACCTGACCCAGTTTTTCAACCTGGTCTTCGTGCTCATCGTGGCGGTAACGATTTTGATGTCGCACGAGCAGTTGGAGCGGGAGGACTTCCATCCGGGGGAGTACTACCCGCTGCTGCTCTTCTCCGCCGTGGGCATGATGCTGATGGCGAGCGCGGGAGACCTGATCATGGTCTTCCTGGGGCTGGAACTGCTCTCCATCAGCCTGTACATCCTGGCCGGGTTCTCGCGCCGGCGCCTGGAGTCCGAGGAGGCATCGATCAAGTACCTGCTGCTGGGGGCCTTTGCCACCGGCTTCCTGCTGTACGGGATTGCTCTGGTGTATGGCACCACCGCCTCCACCAACCTGGGCTGCGTGGCGGAGGCGTTAGGGCAGCGTAGCGCCTTCGCCGGCGTCGACTGCCCGCGGGTGACGGTCGCTACGGCGGGGGCGGTCCCCACCATGCTGCTGGCCGGCATGGGCCTGCTGATCGTCGGCCTGGGGTTCAAAGCGGCCGTGGCCCCGTTCCACGTCTGGACGCCGGACGTCTACGAGGGGGCGCCGACGGCGGTGACGGCCTACATGTCGGTGGCGGCCAAGGCGGCGGCGTTCGCGGCCATGCTGCGCGTGTTCCTGATCGCCTTCCCCAGCCTGGTGCTGGACTGGAGCGGGATGCTGGGGGCCATCGCGGTGATCACGATGGTGGTTGGGAATACGGTGGCCATCCTGCAGCAGAACATCAAGCGGATGCTGGCCTACTCCAGCATTGCGCACGCCGGCTACATCCTGGTGGCGGTGGTGGCGGCCAACCAGCTTGGGGCGCAGAGCGTGCTCTTCTACACTCTGGCCTACACGCTGATGAACCTGGGCGCCTTCGCGGTGGTGATCTTGCTCGGCCGGCGGGGCGAGGAGAACGTGCTGATTGCCGACTATGCCGGTCTTGGCGCGCGCCAGCCGGTGCTGGCGGCCGTGATGTCGATCTTCATGCTCTCGCTGGCCGGCGTGCCGCCCACGGCGGGGTTTGTCGGCAAGTTCTACATCTTCTCGGCGGCGATCCAGGCGGGGCAGGTGGCGCTGGCGGTGATCGGGGTGCTGGCCAGCGTCATCTCCGTGTACTTCTACCTGCGGGTGATCTACGTGATGTACATGATGGCGCCAGCGCGGGCCTACGCCCCGCCGCCCCGCTACCCGTGGACGACGCTGGCCGCCGGCGTGGCCGCCGCCGGCGTGGTGCTGCTGGGACTGTTCCCCGACATCGCGCTGGGGTGGGCGCGGGCGTCGGTAGCGTTCGTCTCATAGCCCTGCCCGGGTACTTCACGGCCAGCGGGAGTGCGTTCCCCTTTTGGAGAGCAAGTAGACCCCCTCCCTTTGGGAGAGCGACGAGTCCACTCTCCCTTGAGGAGGGCAAGAAGCCCCCGCTCCCTTCAGGCAGATCGTGGATGGGGCCGAGCTGATCCACGCGCGTGCTCCGCGTGCTGCTCCAGGGGCGTGGGCAGAGGTGGCGAACAGCGCTTGCTCCGTAGAGGTCGGCCCCTCTCCGACGTGGAGAACAGGCGGCGGGGCCAAGCCGCACGGACGTAGGCGGCGTTCCCCTTCTCCATGTCGGAGCGGGGGCGGCGGGGCCAAGCCGCACGACCATGGCCGGCGTTCCCCCTCTCCCGCGTGTTGGAGAGGGGCTATGGTCGAGCAGCATGCGCCCCGTCACGTTCGTCCCCCTCTCTCGCGTGCGAGAGACGGCCCGGTACTCGACCGGGTGCCGCTGTTGGCTACGTCCGCCTCTCCCGCACGCGGGAGAGGGGTTAGGGGTGAGGGCTCCCGCGGCCGAAGGGGGTGAGGTCCCTCCCCTCGGAGCAGATACAGCCGTCGGTGTATACTTTCCAGGGGACGCCGGTTGGTCGCGTCCCCGCATGCTTTTGCGTGCCAGCGGGCGAGTGCGCCGGCTCCAGGCTCCCGGCTGGCCGATCCCGCCGCCGGCCGCGCGCGGTCGCGGCCAGGATGGGGCCGGTGGGAGTGGTGGGAGCTCGGGCCGTGCTACCTGCCGCGGCGCGCCTAGTGGAGGTGGCGCATTGGCGACGGTATCCGCCGTCGCTCCGGTGGCGGCCGACCCGCGGTCGCTCCAGGGGCGAGACCTGCTCAGCCTGGCCGAGTTTACCGGCCCCGAACTCCGCACGATCCTCGATCGCGCGCACGCGCTGAAGGACCTGCAGCGACGGCGCCAGCCCCACCGCTGGCTGGAAGGGCGCACTCTGGCTATGATCTTCGAGAAGCCCAGCCTGCGCACCCGCTGCACCTTTGAGACCGGCATGACCCAGCTCGGCGGGCACGCCATCGACCTCGCCGCCGAGCACCTGCAGCTGGGCGCCCGTGAGAGCGTCCCCGACGTGGCGCGCAACCTCGAGCGCTGGGTGGACGCCATCATGGCGCGCGTCTTCTTCCACAGCACCCTGGTCACCCTGGCCGAGTACGCGCGGGTGCCGGTCATCAACGGCCTCTCCGACCTGTCTCACCCCTGCCAGATCCTGGCCGACCTGATGACCATCGAAGAGCACAAGGGGCGCCTGGCCGGCCTGAAGATCAGCTACGTCGGCGACGGCTTCAATGTGGCCCACTCCCTGCTCTTTGCCGCCGGTGTCCTGGGCCTGGAGCTGCACGTGGCCACGCCCAGGGGCTACGAGCCTCGCCCCGACGTCGTCGCCCGCGCCAGGGAGATGGGCGCCGCCACCGGCGCCTCCATCCACGTCTACGAAGACCCGCGCGCCGCGGCCGATGGCGCCGACGTCATCTACACCGATTCCTGGGTTAGCATGGGCCAGGAAGCCGAGCGCGCCGTCCGGCTGCGCGTCTTTCCACCGTACCAGGTGAACCGCGAGCTGGTGGCCCTGGCCCGCCCAGACGCTATCGTCATGCACTGCCTGCCGGCGCACCGGGGCGAAGAGATCACCGACGACGTCATGGATGGCCCGCAGTCAGTCGTGTTCGACCAGGCGGAGAACCGCCTCCATGCCCAGAAGGCCATCCTGACGTTACTGATCAATGGAGAGTGAATACCGCCGCGGCGACGCGGTGCACGGAGACACCGAGACGCGGGGACACTGAGACGCAGGGACGCGGAGGCGGGGCCTGGTTCCGGCCGTCTGTGACCGCGGGGCTCCGCGGTGAGACAATTCGGCAAGGGAGATCGTGCAACAGGCGCTCTGGCTGCTCTCGAAGCTGACGCCACTGGCAGTGCTGGACATCCTGCTGGTGACGCTCATCTTCTATGGCCTGCTGATGCTCATTCGGGGCACGCAGGCAGACCAGCTCGTACGCGGCATCCTGATCGTCCTGCTGGCCTCGGCGGCCGTCGGCTACTTCTTCAACCTCACCATCTTTAACTGGCTGCTGCAGAACACCATCCCCGCCCTGCTCATCGCCATCCCCGTAATCTTCCAGCCAGAGCTCCGGCGGGCTCTGGAGCAGCTAGGGCGCACCGGCAGCATCATCAATTACCCGCTCTCCCGCTACATCACCACCAGCGTGGAGAAACTGGCGGAGGAGGTGGCGCGCGCCAGCGGCATGCTCGCCGAGCGGGGCTACGGCGGCCTGATCGTGATTGAGCGCTCGACCGGCCTGGAAGAATACGCCCAGACCGGCACCCGCATCGATGGCCAGGTCACGGCCGAGCTGCTGCTGCAGATCTTCTACAAGGGGTCGCCCCTCCACGACGGCGCCGTGATCATCCGCGGCGACCGGATTATCGCCGCCCGCTGTCTCTTGCCCCTGACGGAGGCGTCCGACCTGGATCCCGAACTCGGGACGCGCCATCGCGCCGCCATCGGCGTGACGGAGAATACGGACGCCGTCTGCGTCGTCGTCTCGGAGGAGACGGGGGCCATCTCGCTGGCCAATCACGGCCATCTGGTGCGCCATCTCAATGAGCAGAAGCTGGCCCTGGTGCTGAGCGCCCTGCTCCAGGCGCCCACGGCCCTGCCGGCCTCGGCGTCGCGCCGCCAGGGCACGGCGGAGGCTGGCACAGCCAGGAGCGGCGCGTCGTCGGGGTCCCCGCCCGCGGGGGACCTGGCGGGCGCCGGTGTGGACCCGCTGGGTAGCACGAGGGCCAGCGCCGGCGGCGCGACCGAGGGCGATGGGACGCAGGAGGCGGCAGCGCCCGGCGTGGCCGTTCCTGCGGGGCAGGCGCTGGCCAACGGGCGCGTCATACTCCCCTCGGCGGTGGTCAGGGCGGGCCTGGGCGGCCTGTCGCGCCTGTTCGGGCACTTCGCTCACGCCACACGAGGGACACGGAGGGTACGGCCGCAGGCGCGATGATCCCGTTCGTCACTGAAACGCTCGGCTGGCGCTTCCTGCTCGCCTTCGTGCTCTCTGTGGCGCTATGGGCGCGCCTGACGCTGGACCAGAACCCCGAGCGGCGTGACGTCTATCCCTCGGAGATCCCCGTGGAGGTGCGCGGGCTGGCCACGAACCTGGTGGTGGCCAATGAAATCCAGCCGATCAAGGTGCGCATCTCGGCGCCACGGGAGAGCTGGACCCGCCTGAGCGTGGCCAGCTTCCGCGCCGTGGTCGACCTGAGCAACGCCACGGCGGGGCTGGCCCAGCCGGAGGTGCAGGTGGAGGTCTCCGATCCGGAGGTGCGCGTGCTGGAGCGCATCCCATCCCGCGTCACCGTGCGGATCGAAGAGCTGCGCACCCGAACGGTACCGGTGCGCATCGAGCAACTGGGGAGCCTGCCCTTTGGGTACCGGCTGGTGGGCGAGCCAGCGGCGGCGCCCCCTGCGGTGCAGGTGAGCGGGCCGGGGAGCGCCGTGGAGAAGGTCAGCGAGGCGGCGGTGGCCGTGCGCATGGACGAGATCAAGGCTACCATCGACCGCACTCTCAAGCCGGAGCCGCGCGGGCCGGGCGGGGTGGTGACCGGCGTGCGCCTCGAGCCCCAGTCGGTCGTGGTCACCATTCCCGTGGAGCAGATTGCCGCTTCGAAGACGGTGTCGGTCGTGCCGCAGATCCGGGGGCAGCCCGCGCCGGGCTACTGGCAGGGCCCCATCTCCATCGACCCATCCAGCGTCCAGATCGTGGGCGACCCGAACGTCCTGGAGGGGGTTTCCCTGCTCACCACGGCTGAGGTGGACGTCACCGGCGCCCAGGCCGACGTGGTGCGCACCGTGCCCATCCAGCGGGGCCCGGGCGTCACCATCGTCCGTGACACGGCCGCCACGGTGCGCGTGGCCATCCTGCCCCTGCAGGGCCAGCAGGTCCGTGACGTCGCCGTTACAGTAGACGGCCTCGATGGCGGGCTGCGCGCCTCGGCCACGCCGCCGACCGTCTCCGTCACCATCTCCGGTCCGCAGCCTCTGCTCCAACGCCTGGGCCCGCCGGATGTGGCAGCGGCGGTCGACGCCACGGGGCTGGGCGCGGGAGACCACAGCCTGCCCGTCTCCGTACGCGCCCCCGATGGCGTGCGCGTCGACCGTATCTTCCCCGACCGCGTGGCGGTGAGCCTCAGGCCCGCCGCGTGAGCCCCCTCGCCACCCCCCACTGTCCCCGCCCCGACGCGGAGACGCGGGGACACGGAGACGCGGGGACACGCCCACGCGGGGACACGGAGGCGCCCGGACGCGGAGACGCAGGGACACAGGGACGCGCCAGCGCAGGCAGCTAAGTCGGCGCTGGTACGTTCGTGCGGGACAGGACGGCCGGGCATCGATGGACAGGGCGGCGCGAACATACCAGCGGACAGTTAGCCCAGCTTATTCACGAGGGGGCGCCCTCACTCTCTCCCTAAGGGAGACGGAACTCTTTGCTAGCTCTGCACTTTGAACCTTGAACTTTGAACTTCGTGCGGCTCGTGGCGCTGGAGGGCGACGGTGTACGCGCGTTCCGCCCGCTCGCTGAGGCGCGCCCAGTTGAACTCCTGCTCCACACTGCGCCGGCCGGCCGCCCCCAGGCGCGCGGCCAGGGCGGGATCGGTGAGCAGGAGCGCCGCCGCGCGGGCCATGCTGCCGGGGTCGTCGGGGTCGCTGAGCAAGCCGTTCTCGCCGTGCCGGACGTACTCCGCCTGCTCCCCCACGCGGTCGGCCACGACCGCCTTGCCCAGCCACAGTAGCTCCAGGAGCTTCACCGAGCACTTGGCGCGGTTGGCCAGCGTGTCGTCGGCGGGGCAGAGGGCGACATCCGCCAGGGCGAGCAGGCCGGGGAGCGCCGCCGGAGGCTGCCATCCAGCCAGGCAGACCGCGCTGGCCAGGCCGCAGCGGGCCGCATGGGCCTGCAGGCGCCGCTCCTGGCCGTACTTGCCGGCGCCGACGACCAGTAGCCGCGCGTTCGGCACCACCCGCCGCACCTGGGCCAGCACGTCCACCGGGCGCTCCGGCTGGAACTCGAAGAAGCGGGTATAGAGGAGCAGCCAGGGGCCTCCGTCGCTCCCCGCAGCGGGCGGCCCCGCCGGCAAGGCGTCCTGCCAATGCGGGTAGCTCTCGGGGTCAAGCCCGTTCGGCAGATAGATGACGCGGGACGGCGCGACGCGCCGGCTCCAGGCCTGGACCTGGAGCGTGCGGCTGGCCACGGTGACGGCGTCGGCGTGGGCCAGCCCCCATCGCTCCTGGAGGTCACACACCTCCTTCTGCCACCAGGGATAGGACTCGTACTCGTTCCAGCCCCCATGTCCCTCCCAGTCGTCGGTGTCGAGCACCAGCGCCGGGCCGCCGCCCAGCCGGCGCCGGTACCACAGGACGAGCTGCGCCAGACCGGAGACCGCTTTGGGCTTGAAGACATGCACCGCGTCCGGCCGAAGCGCCAGCGCGCGGCGCGCCACAGCCAGGGCTAGCCGTGGCTGCAGCAGCGCCTGGCGCAGGCTCTGCTCGCGCACCCCGGCCGGCACGGCGAGCGCCTCCACCCGCGCCTCGCCAACGCAGTAGCGCGCCCCCGACTCGCGCGGGTTGTCGTACGGCGGGATGAGCACCGTCACCTGGTGCCCGCGGGCCGCCAGCGCCCGCGCCAGGGGCAGCACGCGGCCCCTGGTCGTGCCTTTCGGCTCCCTGGCAAAGGGCGCCACCAGCACTAGGCGCAGCCGGCCGCTCATCGGGATCGCTCGCTGCCGGCAGGCGCCCCTGGCGCGCTCGGGAAGGAGCGGGCCATGAGCAGGAGACCGGTCACGGCCAGTGAAAGGATAGAGAGCAGCCCCCCGCGCTCGAGCGCATCCGACCGGTAGCGGAACTCGACCAGGTGGCTTCCGGCCGGGACCGGTACGGCGCGGAACAGGTAATCAGCCCGCAGGAGCGGCGCCGACTGGCCGTCCACCGTCGCCGTCCAGCCCGGGTAATAGGTGTCGCGGAGCACGAGTAGAGCCGGCTGCACCGTGTCCACCTGCACCGCGACGTATTCCGGCCGGTCTGCGACGATGGACGCGAGACCGGGCGGGGCCGGCGCCGCGCCCGCGGGGGAGCGGTCGAGCGCCAGGGCCGCCAGGAGGTCGGGCGTGACGGTGCCGGCGCGCGGGTCCAGGAGCAGCCCCAGCCACTCCTTGATGGCGGCTGCCCAGGACCGTAGGCGCCCGCGCCACGACTCGGGCGTGGGCGAAGGCCCGGGGTCGCGCTCCAGCACCGCCCACCGTTCGGGATCGTAGCTGGGCCGGCGCAGCGCCGCCAGCGCGTCGGCGGGGCGCTCCGCTACCTCCACTTGCCCCACCAGATAGGCCCGCGGCAGCGCCCGCTCGTGGCGATAGAGCTTGACGTCGGAGCGATGCACCAGGCGCAGCGCGCCGTCACCGGCCAGGGTCACGGTCCAGGCGCGCCCCGGCGGCCCAATCAGGCTGATCCCGTGCACCTGCACCCGCTGGCCGGCGGCGCCCAGCAGGCTCTCCACCTCCACCCAGCGCACCGAGGGATGGTCGCCGGCCGGCAGGACGGCGAGGTACGTGGCGGTGGCGTTGCCGGCGGCGCCCACCGGGCCGAGCGGTAGGGGCTGCGTGTGCCGCGCCGCTGGCGTGTACGCGCCCTCGGCCGTGTCCCGTCCGGCCACCAGGATGCCCCGCCACACCGCCCCTACCTCATCGCCCAGGGTCACCGTCGCCACCGGCGCCCCATCAGGCACGCCCGCGGCCCCCTGGAGCGACGTGACCAGGCCGACGGCTGTTACCGGCCCGGCGGAGCCAGTGGCCTCCGGCCGGCCGGCGGGCGAGGGGAGCTCGCTGAACTGGCTGAACCGCGCCCGCTCGGCCGGCCCCAGGGAGACGGCGCCCGCCAGGTCGTAGTAGACGCCATCGCGCGTCAGGTCGTTGATCGTATCGGCGATGATGTACTCGATGCCCAGCAGCCGCAGGGCCGTCGCGCCAGGCACGCGCCGCAGCTGGTCGCGCAGCAGGGAGTCGGGGAGGTTCTGCTCCGGGGGCACGACCAGGCCCTTGAACTCCAGGTACCGGCGCAAGGGCAGCACCCCCCCGTCGTAGCCATCGATGGTGGGGATGCCGAACACCATCGGCAGGTTGGGGTTCAGGATCTCCTTGTACTTGGTGTTGATCAGCGTGGCCAGCACCCCGTTCTCGCCCAGGAGGGATTGATAGGGGCCGACCAGCGCCGCGGCGTCCGACGGATGGTAGCCGGTGGCGGCGATGCTCACGATCCGCTCAGGGCGCGGGTCCGCCCTGAGCGCGTCGATGACCGGACGTGAGGCGGTGTAGACGGATTCGGGGTTCGGATTGTTGTATTCCAGGCTGCGGCTGGCCGCGAACAGTTCGACGAAGACCCATACGCCAAACAGGAGGGAGGGCCACCGCCCGGGCGCCGCCAGGGCCCAGAAGGCGAGCGCGATGGCGCCGGCGGCGAGCGCCAGCCAGATGGCCAGCAGCAAAGGGGGCGGGCCGGCGCTGCCAAAGCGTTGCAGGGGCCACAGCAGGGCCGCGACTGCGGCCGCCACCATAACCCCCAGGAGCAGGCGCGTCGCCGCTTCGAGGCGCTTCCACGGCCCCAGGTGGGCCGCCGCGCCGTCCCGTCCGCCGGCGCCGAGCTGCTGCAGGAAGGCCAGGCCGCAGGCGGCCAGCATGGCCGTCGACAGGCTGGTGAGCAGGAGCCACCGCGCCGGCACGCGGAAGAGGTTCATGCCCGGCAGGTGGAACAGGTAGGGGTAGAGCGGGAAGTGGTTGCCCAGGGCCAGCAGAAAGCTGCCCACGCCCAACAGGGCGAAGAAGGGCACGCCCGGCTGGTGGAGCCGGAATAGGAGCCCGACGAGCGCCAGCGTCAGGCCACCGATGCCGGCCCAGCCCAGGTACTCATTGCTGGATGGAGCCGCCAGGCCGAAGGCCGGCAGCAGGCCCACGAAGAGCTCGCGGGGTGGGAGGGAGAAGGAGCTGGCTTCCCCTATACTCATCCCGCCCCCGCGTATGGAGAGGGCGGTCAGCTCCTGGGTAGGCAGGAGCTGCACGGCGGCGATGCCGGCCGCCAGCGCGCCGGCCAGCAAAAGGCAGGCGGCGCCCCAGATGACGGCGCGCAGGAGGTCCAGCACCATCCCGCGGACCGGCAGGGAGCCGCCGTCGCTCCTGGTCCGCGCCTGGGCCGGCAAGGCGCGAGAGAGCCGCCAGGCCTGCGTGGCCAGGTGGACGACGGTGTAGGCGCCCAGCAGGACCAGCGTCATGTACGACTCCTGCGCGTGGCCGGCCAGCAGCTGCACCGCCAGAACCAGCGCCGTCAGCGCGACCCAGCGCAGCGCGCGCCGCGTAAGGGCCAGGTGCAGCGTGACCAGGGCTGCCGGCAGCCAGGCGGCGGCGTTCAGTTGGTTCAGGTGGCCGACCTGCGCCCCGACGAACCCGCCCAGCCCGTAGATAGCCCCGCCCACGACGGCGCTCATGGCGTCTAGCCGGAGCAAAACGCGGCCAGCGAGGTAAGCGAAGCCGGCGGCGAGAAAGAGATGCAGCGCCACTGACCAGTTCAGGCCATAGGTCGCCGGCAGGAACAGGAAGAGGGCGTGGAACGGATAGAAGACGGCGCTCTGCAGGTTGGCGAGGAACGGGACGCCGTAGTAGATGAAGGGGTTCCACAACGGGAGCCGTCCCTCACGCAGGGCCATCGCTGCCACATAGCGGTACGGATACATGTAGGTCATCGTGTCGTAGCCGATGACCACTAAGCCGGTGAAGAGCAGCTTCCAGCAGAAGGCCGCCGTGGCCAGCGCCAGGACGGCCGGCGGCGCCAGGCCGGCCAGGATACGGCGCCAGAGGCCCGGCCGGCGCGCTACGTGCATGGAAAGCGAGCGGGCCGGCAACGTCGCCCGTTCGGTCAGTGCCACCCGTTCGCTGCCCCGTGTGTTGGTGAGGTCAATGAGGTCGGTGCCGCCCGCGCCGCCGGCCACACTAGCGTCGCGCCGGGGCGCTGGAGGAAGGAGCGCCGGCTACATCTCCTGCGCGCGGTGGGCGAGCAAGATCGCCTCCGCCACCTCACGCATCGACTTGCGCGTGTTCATGGACAGGCGCTGGATCTTGCGGTACGCCTCCGACTCCTTCAGCCCCTGGGTGTCCATCAGCAGCCCCTTGGCCCGCTCCACCACGCGGCGCGTCTCCAGGGTCTCCCGCACGTCCTTCAGCTGGGCCAGCATCGCCTGATACTCGCGGTACCGCGCCAGCGCCACCTCGATAGCCGGCGCCAGATCGCTCTCGCGGAACGGCTTGACGATGTAGCCGACCACCCCCGCCTGCTTGGCCCGCTCGATCAGCTCCTGCTGGCTGTACGCGGTGAGCAGCAGGACCGGCGCGATGTTCTCCTCGGTCAGGATGCGGGCGGCGTCGATGCCGTCCAGATCCGGCATCTTGATGTCCATGATCACCAGATCGGGCCGCAGCTCGCGGGCCTGATTGACCGCACTGCGGCCGTCGCCGGCCTCACCAACCACGACGTACCCCAGGGAGGTGAGCATCTCCTTGAGGTCCATCCGGATGAGGCTCTCGTCGTCTGCCAGGACGATGCGGACGGGCATACTCGTTCTCAATCGTAGCGCGTTCGTAGCGGGATGTGGCTCTAGACTAGAATAGTAGCGCAGTCATTGACGGGCCCTGGGAGGGCATGCTATCGTCGCGCCCAGCGCCCGGGAAGATACGTAGAAAGACGGATGGCACAGAACGTCCAGCACTGGCTCTTCGACAGGGATCGCTTCACATGGGCGCGGGAGCACGTGCCCCTGCGCAAGTGGTACCAGATCATCAAGTACTTCCCTGGCTACAAGCTGCGCCGCCAGATGGTGTATGTGGACGCCGAGACCGGCGAGGTGATCACGGCGGAAGGCGGCGAAGAGGTGCCCGCGGGCCGGGTCTACATCTACGGATACGACCTGCGCAACTTCTGCGGGATCGACGTGCCGGGCCTGGACGAGGCCATGACGGCGCGCCCGAAGTCGCGGGTGGAGCGGGAGCGCGAGGCGGCACGGGGCGCCCCCGCCGGGGCCGAGCGCCCGCCAGGTGCCGCGGCTGCCGGGCCGCGCAGCACGCCGGGCGAGCCGCCCCGTACCCCACCCGCGCCGGCCGGCGGGCCGTCATCCCATCAACCGGCGGAGCAGCAATAGTGACAGCCACGGAAACACTCGAGCGACCGGAACTGGCTGGAGGACGAGGCGAGCGCAGGGCAGTCGGGGAACAGGGAGAAGAACGGGGCGCGGCCCCAGCGGCGCCGGGTGGCGTGCGCGGTGAGGGCCCCCGTGAGGCAGCGGCCGGTCCCGCCAGCCGCGATGTGCCGGACCCGGGATACAGCCTGCTGGCTCCGCCCAACTATGACCAGATCGTCGGCGGCACGGAGCCGAGCCCGTATGCGTCGGTCCTGCTGGTGCTGGGGCTGGCGCTGATCGTGGCCGCCGCGGCCGCGACCGGCTTCGGGTGGAACGCCGCCGAATGGTGGGCCCTGGGCGCTCTCTTTGGAGCGGTGGCCTGCTTTCTGGCGGCCTTCGTCAGCCGGCGGGCCTGACGGCCTCAGGCCCGAAACGCCACTCCCACGCGCCTGACCCGGCTGCTTTCCTCCACAAGCGACCGGCGCGCTTTCCCCCACGTGTGGCCGAGAGCCAGTTACAGGGGTTACGCGGTCCCAGGTTGGACCCATGGAGCATTGTCAGGGACGACCGCGCAAGTCCTGTCAGTTAACGTCTCCCCAGCAGCAAACTGGCCAAAGGACCTCGGGCCGCCCGCCTGGCCAGGGTTCCTGTGGAAATAGCCGGAAAAAAACCGGTCTTTCCATCCGTCGCTGGTGCTCCGGAGGAACACCACCAAGTATCCGCGGCCAGCGACGAGACCCGTCTTCCTATGGGAGAGGGCCAGGGTGAGGGCTCCACATGCGAATATCCCAACCAAACCGCCCGGTGGAGCGACCTGAAGGCGTCAGCCCGTGGAGCTGAGAGGCGATGCGGCACCCGCGCGTGATTGGAGGAGGGACCCCCGCTGACCGTCACGCGCAAGGCGCCACCGGCGCCACGAACACGGCACGAGCACTGAGAGAGCATTACGAACACAGGGGCAGAAACAGGGGCACAGGAACACGTCGGGCGCGCCAACAAGGCGCGCCCCCACCGGGGTGCTCTGGG
>DAOTTI010000095.1:0-16888 GCA_034437795.1 Chloroflexota bacterium
CCTCATTCCCCCGCTCCGACGCGGAGCGGGTGCGGCGCATCCTAGCCGCACGGCCGTGACCGGCGTTCCCCTCTCCGACGCGGGGACGGGGCGGCGGGGCCAAGCCGCACGGCAGGGCGTGGCAAGGGGTAGGTGCGGCGCGGCCCCGACCGAAGGGGGTGAGATCTTCCCCCCTCTCCCGCGTGCGGGAGTGGAGCGCGGGCGGGCTCCCCGCACGTCTGGTATACATCGGCCAGTGACCGGCCGGGAGCTGGCCGTCGACCGACCCCCGGCTACCAGGGTGAGCAAGGAAGGAGCGACAGCAGCCATGACCACGACCACCGCGCCACGAGAGACCATGCGGGTCGCCGTCGGTGTCCCCGGCAACGCCACCGACGAGCAGCTCACGCTGGCCAGCCAGATGGGCTGCTCCGGTGTCGTCATCGCCTCACCGGCCATCCCTTATGAGCAGGGCTGGGCCTACAACGACCTCGTCCGCCTGCGCGAGCGCGTCGAGCGCTTCGGTCTCCGGCTGGAAGCGATCCAGCACATCCCGTTGGACAAGCTGGACCAGATCCGGCTGGGCCTGCCCGGGCGCGACGAGCAGATTGAATATTTCCAGAACAGCCTGCGCAACCTGGGGCGCGCCGGCATCCCCATCCTGGCCTACAACTGGCGCCCCAACCGGCTCTACCGCACCGGCCGCGTCCCCGGCCGCGGGGGCGCCCTGGTCACCGCCTTCGACGCGGCGCAGGCCAGGGATCTCCCGTTGAGCCACGGCCGCGTCTACAGCGCCGATGAGCTCTGGGCGACCTATGAGTACTTCATCCGGCGCGTGATCCCCGTGGCGGAAGAGGCGGGCGTGAAGCTGGCCCTCCACCCCGACGACCCGCCCGGGTTCGACATTGGAGGCGTCGCCCGCATCATGAGCAGCTTCGAGGCCTTTCAGCGCGCCTCAGAGATAGTGGACAGTCCGAGCTGGGGCCTGCTCTTCTGTATCGGCTGCTGGGCGGAGATGGGCGGCACGGAGAACGTGCTCCGGGGCATTCGCCACTTCGGCCCGCGGGGCAAGATCTTCTACGTCCACTTCCGTGACGTGCAGGGTACGGCGGAGCGCTTCCAGGAGTGCTTCCCTGGCGAAGGCGTGCTGAACGTCACGGCGGTGATGCGCGCGCTCAAGGAGTCGGGCTTCACCGGCTGCATCATCGATGACCACGCCCCCCACATGGTGGGAGACGAAGGTTGGGCGCCCCGTAGCCGCGCCTACCAGACCGGCTACCTCCAAGGCCTGCTGCGCGCCGTAATGGACCTCACCCCCTGACGCCCCCTGATGCCCCTAACGGCCGCACCGGCAGTACCGTCCTGACGTCCGCGCTGCGCCCGCAGCACCGCCGTGACGCCCCCGACCGGCTGAGCCGGCAACCTGGCGACATTCGCGATCCGCGCCACATGCCAGACCAGCCGCTCGCCCGGATTGCTCACGGCCAGCTGCGGAGTCCCGTCTCCCTCTGGGGGAGGGCCAGGGTGAGGGCTCCACTTTGGGAGACGCCCGGGGTGAGCGCTCCACCTGCGAATGATCCGGGCCAGCGCGGATTGCTCACGGCCAGCCGGGCATCCCTTCTCCCTATGGAAGAGGGCTCCACTTTGAAAGGGGGCCAGGGTGAGGCCCCGCCTGCAAACAACCCGGCGAAGTCGGCGCCGCTCCCTTCGCGCCCCCGGTCCTTCGAGGTCCGCGTGCGCACTCGAGACCCGCTAGCACCAAGCCATGGCCGGCGGCCCCCGCTCCGCGTCTCCCCGCCCCCATGTCCCCACGTCCCCGTGTCTCCGCGTCTCCAAGTCCCGGCGTAGGGGGTGATAATGGGGATGAGAGTGTCCCGTGTGCGGCCCACCGTCTGCTCGCATCCCGACGGCCGCAGGCGCCGTACTGGCCGGCGTGGCCATCCTTGCCCTGGCGCTGGCGTTGCGAACAGGCGCAACCCCGCGTACCGCCCTCCTCCACGCCCAGCCGGCGCAAGGAGCCGGCGACGCCCGCTCCCCGGCCGCCGCGACCGCGCCGCCCCCCGCCGGCGAGCACGATGGGCGGGCGGCCGAACCTTCTCCTGCGTCCCCGCCGGCCGCCGGCGCGCCATCAGCCGCCGCCGGGGAGCCAGACCAGACGGAAAAGTCGGACCTGATGGACGGCTATCCGATGGGTCTCGCTGCACCTGCTGGTATCGCGCCATCAGCCGCCGCCCACGATGAGGTCACGCCGGCCGAGGTCGGCGTGCGGGGTCGGCCCTACTACGACCTGGAGGCGGAGCTGGACGTGGCCAGGCGCACCGTGCGCGTCCGCCAGCGCCTCGAGTATCCCAACCGGTCCGGTGACGCCCTCCCTGATCTTGTCCCGGCCGTCGCGCCCAACCGCCGGCCGGGGGTCTTCACGCTGGACGAGCTGGCCATGGATGGCGCGCCACTCGCGCCGGGCTGCTGTCTGGACGGCGCGGCGCTGCGCCTGCCCCTGCCCCAGCCACTCCCGCCCGGCGGGCAGGCGGTCGTGACCCTGTCCTACACCCTCCGGCTCCCACCTCTCCCCGCTCAGGCGATCGGCGCCGGAGGGGCACTCGGCTGGACGCTGCGACAGATCAACCTGGGCGAATGGCTCCCCCTGGCGGCGGTGCGAAAGGATGGCCAGTGGTACGTCCCACCCGCCGGGGCCGTTGGCGAGGACGCCCTGCACGACGCCGCCGACTTTGATCTCGCCGTCACCCTCACGGGTCTCCCCCCGCTGGCGGAACCGCAGATCATCGCCCCCGGAACGCGGACGGTGGGCGGCGGCGTCCATCGCTTTCACCTCGAGCGCAGCCGGACCATCGCCTGGGTAGTAAGCAGCCAGATGGCCGTGGCGACGGCGCCGGCCGGCGACGTCCCCGTCGAGTCGTACTTCTTCCCCGCGCACGAGCGTGCCGGTCAGGCCGCGCTCCGCGTCGCCGCCGCCGCGCTCCAGCAGTTCTCGCAACTCTTCGGGCCCTATCCCTACCCCTCCCTGGCCGTGGTGGAAGGGGACTTTCTCGACGGCATGGAGTATTGCGGCCTGGTCTTCGTCGGGCGCGACTACTACGGGGCGTACGACGGCTCCGCGGCCAACTACCTCACGGCGATCACGGCCCACGAGGTGGCCCACCAGTGGTGGCACTGCCGCGTGGGGAACGATCCGGTGGCCGAGCCCTGGCTGGACGAGGCGCTGGCCACCTTCGCCGAGCTGCTCTTCTACGAGGCTCACTTCCCCCAGGCCCTGCCCTGGTGGTGGAACGTGCGGGTCCAGCGCTTCCAACCCCGCGGCTGGGTCAATCGCGCGGCGAGCGAGTTTTCAACCCTGCGCGCCTACATCGATGCGGTCTACCTGCGGGGCGCCCTCATGCTGCACGAGCTTCGCGCCCAGATGGGAGCGCCGGCGCTACAGGCCGCGTTCCTGGACTACGCCACCCGCTATGACGGCCAGATCGCCACCGGCGACGCCCTCTGGGCCATCCTGGAACGCCACAGCAGCGCCCCACTCGATCACGTCCGCGCCAGATACTGGCGCCCCGCGCCATAGCCGCTCCGTCATCAACCCCCTCTGCCTCTGGGCACGGGCTCTCCCCTCTTCCTGTGAGAGAGGGCCAGGGTTCGCGCCAGCGCTCGTGGGTGCACCAGAGCTCGCCCTCTCCCTGTGGGAGAGGGCCAGGGTGAGGGCCCGTCACTCGCTACTCGCTACTCGGCACTCAATCACAGCCACCGGTCGAGCCAGGCGAAGGCCTCGTCCTGCATGGCCAGGTTGAACTGGTGCGGGGCGTCGTAGATGCGGCCGGCGTAGCGGTCCGGCGCCCCCGCCTGCGCGTAGATGGCGCCGATCCTGGCCAGGGCGCGCTCCACCCCGTGCAGCGGAAAGAGCCGGTCGCGGCTACCCTGGATGACCAGCAGGGGCCGCGGGCAGGCCAGCCCGGCCACGTCGGGGAGGTCGAACTCCTGGTAGAGGCCCGGCACGTAGTGCACCCAGCCGACCGAGTTTGGCCAGGCCATCACCGGCCACAGATCGCCGAAACGGCACATCCACCCCACCGTAACGGCGGCGCGGACCCGTTCATCGGTCGCCACGAGAAAGGCGGAACGGTAGCCCCCCACCGACAGACCGATGCAGCCGATGCGGTCGGGAGCCACCTCCGGCCGGCTCTGGAGGTAGTCGATCGTCCGCCGGTCATCCCAGACGAAGATGCCGGGCCAGGTCGCGCCCGCCTGGAAGAGCGCACCGGCCACGCGGGGTTGCACCTCCCGATGCACCCGATTGAGCAGCGCTAGCCAGGCCTCGGAGTCCGGTTCCAGCGCCGCCTCCTCATCGCGATAGGGCTCCGGCCACCGGCCATGCAGGTACTGCAGGCGCCGCTCGCCAAAGTAGAAGGCGTCGATCACGGCCACCACGTAGCCCCGCCGGGCCAGCTCGTTGGCGTATCCCCGTCCTCCGTACAGCTGCGTGCGGTACGCGCGGAGAAAGGGATGGTCGGCGGCCGGGTCGGCGGGCTCCACGATCTTCTCGCGGCCCCAGCGGAAGACCCCGCCGTGGCAGTGCAGGGCGACGATGGCGGGAGCCGGCCACCGGCCGTCCCGCGGCCGTTTGGGGATCAGTAGCTCGCAAGGTACCCGCGACCACGGCGCGGTGGCGAACCAGACCGTCTCACGCACGTAGTCGCCGCCGTCCTCGCGCGCCACCACGTCGGGCACCAGGTCACAGCGGGGCGGCGCGTAGTGGAGCAGCTCCAGCAGCCGGCTGCGCGTGTCACGCACCCAGGAAGCGATCGCGTCTGGCGTGCGCCCGGCGCCGCCGGCGGGGCCGGAAGGGCCGCACCACGCCTCAAACGACCGGCTGTGCCGCGCCGCGGCGGCAATCGCCATGGCGAATGCGCCACAGTTGGCCAGCAGGTCCCGCGCGCCGTCGCTCATACTCCGGCAAGAAGACGCGGTCAGTCGCTCCCAGATGGCCTCGATCGCCCTCGCTACTTCACCTGAGCGAGGATGAGGTTCGCCTGCCGCTCAGCCTCCGCCAGCGCCTCGCGCACCGAGCGCTTCCCCTCCACCACCGCCTCCCGCAGGAGCGGTTGCACCTTCTCGGTCACCTCCGCATTCTTGATGTACGCGTAGACGCCGCCCGTCTCAGCGATGCGGCGCCACGGACCGTAGGCCGGGATCCGCTGCTGCGCTTGCTTCCACTCGGCGCTCTCTAGGAAGTCGATACGCGGGCTGACCTGCTTCCAGATGTCGAACATCTGCTTGGCCACCGGCAGGCTGGAGTAGTACTCGATGAAGGCCCAGGCCGTGTCCTTGTTCCTGCTCTGCTTCGGCAGCACGTTCATATTCGTCCAGGCCGTGGTGGCCTGCGCCTTGCCCGACGGGCCGCGCGGGATGTTCATCATCGTGTAGTCCAGGTTCTGGGACAGCGGATTACCCTGGATGTCCCGCATATTCCAGCTCCCCAGCGAGACCACGGCCGCCGCCCCGTTGAGGAAGGCGTCGAAGGTCGTCACCCCCTGCGGCCCCTCGTGCCCGCGGTACTTGTTCCGCCAATCGATCCAGAACTCCAGCACCTGCTGCCCCTGCACGGTGTTGAAGGCCACCCCGTTGCGGTCCTTGTTGTAGAACTGCCCCCCGTTCGGATAGAGGAAGGTCGTAAAGTCCTCCAGACTTGCCCCCGCGCCGAACCAGACGCCAGCGCGCTTCACCGTGTCTCCCTCGCGCTGCACCAGCCGCTGGTGGGAGGTGGCCATGTCCTGCCAGGTCCACCTGGCCAGCGCCTCGTCGCCGGCATCGATGCCGGCGTCACGGAGCAGCTTGCGGTTCACGTACAGCACGCGGAAGTCCGGCCCAACGTGCGGGACGCCGAAGGTCTTCCCCTTCCACGAGTTGTAGAACAGGGCCGGCTCGATGTACTGCCTGGGCGCGAGCGACGGCGTTCGGGCGATGTAGGGGCCCAGGTCCTCCAGGAGCCCCTGCTCCCAGAGATCGCGGCCCCAGATCACCGAGCAGAAGACGACGTCGGCCTGCGCGTCGGCGGCCGCGGCGGAGATGAACTTTTCGAGGTACGGCTGCCCCCACGGCACCTGCTCCTGCTCCCACTTCACCTCGGGGAACTTCGCCAGGAACCCATCTTTGACTGCCTTGTAGAAGGCCTCGTCGACGGGGTTCCCTGCCCGCAGACGCCAGTCACGATAGATGAGGGCGCCGCCGATCTTTCGCGCCGGCTGGCCGGCGCCGGGGAGCGGGGCGCATGCGCCGGCAAAGGCGGCGGCCGTCACCCCGGCAAGTCCGGCAGCCTGCCGGAACACCCGCCGCCGCGTCGGGCCGGAGCCCGAACCAGCGGGGCCGGCAGCGGCCGCCAGGGTCTGCCCAACAGTCGCGTCTGTCATGGCCTGTGTTCCCTCCTTTCCCCCTGGTGCTGTTTCAGACGACCTCTTTGGGAATGCGAGCCCGCGCACCAGGGAAGGCAATGCCAAAGCGCTGGCCTGATGGTCCACTAGTGGTATCCGCTCCGAGAGTCCGGCGGCAAATCAGGTCAAGCGCCTGCTGCCGGCTCCACTCGTCCCACGACTGCTATCCCGTCAGTGCGGGCGCCGAAAAGTCCCTCCCCCTCTTGGCGCGGGCCAGGGTGAGGGCACCACGTCCCCTCTCCCAGAGGGAGAGAGCTGGGGTGAGGGGCCCTCCGGCGCTACTCGCTACTCGGCCCTCCCTGCAGAATCCAGGCGCCGCTCTTTCCGTTCTACAAGTACAGGCATCTGGGCTATGATGGCAACGACAACGATGGTAGCAGCGACACTTCCGAGCGCGCCCACATCCCCAGGAACGGCGGAAGGATGGGGCGCGGGCCGTATCCACGGCTGGTGCCTCCGGCAGATCGGCGGCGACGTCCATTGCCCGGGGTGCGGCCGGCCGCGCCAGGTACTCTACCAGGCCAGGCGCCTGCAAGGGCGCTACTGGCACGACGTGCCGGGCGCACTGCTGTGCCACACCTGCCTCCAGGAGCGGTTCACCTCCCGAGCCGCGCCCTCCCCTGAGGCGGCGCATGGCCCTCCAGCCGAGCCGGAACTGCTGCCGGGCGCAGAAGGACAGGCCGGCTGACGCTCCGCTGGCCCCCTCAATGGCGCCGTGAGCGCCGGTTCCAGCACGGGAAGTCGGCCGGCAGGCCGGAGATGGGCGCCGGTTACGGTATGAGGTCCCCGCTGTCCCGGATCTTTCACTGCCAGCGACGAGTTCCCTCTCTCCTTGGCAGCCGGCCAGGGCAAGGGCTCCCTCTTCAGGGGCGTTCCCGCTCCCTCTGGAACGGGCCAGGGTGAGGGCTCCACATGCGAAGGATCCCGCCTACGCAGCCAACTGGTGATGGTGTCCAGGCACCTGGTCGGTCTGGCCGGCCGCCCCGGCCATGATGGCCTCGATCTGGTCCAGCGCCGGCTCGGGCAGGCGCACCTCCAGCGCCCGCACATTCTCCTCGATCTCGCGGGGCGCGCGGCAGCCGGTGAGCGCCACGCTCACGGCGGGATGCCGGAGCACCCAGGCCAGGGCCAGGCGCGGCAGGGTGGTATCCAGGCGCCGTGCCACCTCCTTGAGGCGCTCCACCACCGCCAGGTTCTTCGGCAGGTGCTCGGGCGTAAACAGCGCCTGGCCAAAGATGACGCCGCCGGCCCGCCAGTCCCCGGGGTCGAAGACCGTCTCCTGCCCCATCGTCCCCGTGAGCAGACCGTGGGCCAGCGGCCCATAGGCCATAATCCCCACCCCTAGCTCCTGCGCCGTCGGGAACATCTCCCGCTCCCACCGCCGGTCGAACAGGTTGTACCCCACCTGGTTTGCGCACAGCGGGGCGTGCCGGCACGACTCCCGTAGCTCCGCGGCCGTGAAGTTGGAGACGCCGATGTAGCGGGTCTTGCCCTCGGCCACCAGGTCATTCAGCGCCCGCATCGTCTCCTCCAGCGGCGTCTCCGGGTCCGGCCAGTGGATCAGGAGCAGGTCCAGGTGGTCCGTGCCCAGCCGACGCAGGCTGGCCTCCGTGATCTGCTTCACGGTGGAGTAACGCGCATCGTGCTTGCGGGTGAAGGTGACCGGATCCCAGCTGACCGCCGTCTTGCTCACCACGAACACGTCCTTGCGACGCGGTCCCAGCGCGCGGCCCAGCACCTCCTCGGAATGCCCGAAGCCATACCCGGGGGCCGTGTCGAACAGCGTCACGCCCAGGTCGATGGCGCGGTGAATGGCGGCCGTCACCTCCGCCTCGTCAATGGGCCCGTAATTGGTGCCGCCCATCTCCCAGCATCCAAACCCGATGGCCGAAACCGCCGGCCCGCCCTTACCTAGCTGCCGGTACTCCATCGACGCCTTCCTCCTGTGTCTGGTTCGCTTGTAGGTGAGCTGTCATGTCTCCGGCCGTTCCGCCAGTTGGCTTTTCTGATCCGGAACTGACCGCTAAGAGCATAGTAGGTGAGCTGTCATGCGTCTGGCCGTTCCGCCAGGGCAGCCGATCGCCCCCCGCAAGGTGAGTGACCCGCTAGACCACTACTCTGAAATGTGGCGTTCTCATCACGCGGTGGTCGCTTCTGGGGACGATAAGCGACTGCCGTCTGGAGCGCCAGCTTGCTTCCGTCCCTGGATCGCCACGCTGCACCCCGTTGCGCGCGGGTCCCGCCTGCCATGATACGGCCGCGCGACGCACGCTTCAATCGAGAAGCGGTGCGCGCCAGCCGGACCTGGTGCGAGGCCATGGCCAACGCTCCCCGGCAACCGCGTCGGCACCGTGGTGGCGGTCTCCCGTGGGTCAGATCCTCTCCCGGTGGCCGTCGTTCCCCCTCTCCGTCACGGAGAGGGGGCCAGGGGGTGAGGTCCGCCCTCTGCCGCCGTCCCCAGCCGTGAGTTCCGAGACATCACCCCTCAGGCTGGAGACGTCGCGCCGCGGCCCCCGTGCCTGTAGGCGCGCTCGATCTCGTCCAGCCGGCGGATGTTCTCCATCTCATCCGGGTCCGGCGCCTCCACGGCGAACCAGGCATCCAGGATCTGCCTGGCCGTTTCGGGGTCGATGCGCTTGAAGCTCATCACCAGAACGTTGGCGTCGTTCCACCGGCGCGCCCCCTCGGCGATCCACGGGTCCCACACCAGGGCCGCCCGCACCCCCGGCACTTTGTTCGCCGCCATGCACGTTCCGGTGCCGGTCCAGCAGAAGAGCACGCCTTGGCGGGCCTCCCCCGCCGCCACCGTCTCCGCTACCTTGCGCGCCACGTCCGGCCAGCGCTCCGGCTCAATCAGCGTCACCTCGTGCCCCCGCCGCCGGATCTCCTCCACGACCAGATCGGTCAGCTCGTTTCGCTCGTCGGCTCCGACTGCAATCTTCATAGCTCAATCTTACGCGCACCGGCATGCGCGAGCCCTGAGCATTCACGGCCAGCAAGGGGTCCCGTCTCTTGGCAAGGAGTCCCCGCTCCCTCTGGGGGAGGGTTAGGGTGAGGGCTCCTTATTCATGGCCAGCGCGGAGTGCCTGCTCCCTGTGGGAGAGCGGGGACCCGTGCAGCGGGCGGCGGTGAGGGCTCCTTTTGCCCAGGAATCCAGGCTAGCGCCCGCTGCCTTGTCCACCGAGAGCGACAGCATTCCCCCACGCGGGTGGCTACCTCCTTCGTCGCGCTGCACTCTGGCCAGACGCCAGCATTCCCTGCTGCGTGGCCGCTTCCCAGCTACAGTCACGGCTTGGGGCGGGAAAGCGCCTGCAGGAAGCCCTCCGCCTCCATCAGCGCCAGACAACGTGACTTCAGGCCCAGGCAGAAGGATGAGCACAGCTCATGCAGCGAGAGCCACGGGCGCGTGCGGTAGGACTCCAACGCGCGCCAGCGCCGCGCAAACGCCCGCACCCGCTCCACCCCCTGGTCGTCCGGCACCAGCTTGAAGATTGGCTGCCAGCAGCCCTCCACAACCGGCAGCGGATCCGCTTCGTCCTCCATCAGGTCACCGTGCTCCGGCGCGCCGCCGTCCCCGCCGGGCGCGCTTCCCTCCACCATTGTGCGGTTCCGGCCGCAGCACCGGCAAGTCCTCCGCAACCGGTGCGCGCCACCAGTCATTCCCGATGGTGCCCCTCTCCCTCCGCGCGACGGCTCACCTCTCGCTACTCGCTACTCCGCCCTCGCTACTCGCTACTCGCTTCCCTGCTCCACCGGAAGACCGGCCTGCTCCCAGGCCGGAAAGCCCTTCTCCAGCGGCTTGACGTCGTACCCGCTCTCACGGAGCGTGGCGGCGGCGGCTTCGCACCGCGAAGCTCCCGGCCGGCGCAGGTTTCAGTAGGTCACTACCGGCCGGCCCCGCGGAAGCGTGGCCAGGCGTTGCGCCAGCTCTTCTACGGGGATGTTGATCGCGCCCCGCACGTGCCCCGCCGCATACTCGTCCGGCGCTCGCACATCCAGCACTAGCGGCGTCTCGCCCTGCTGGATCGCTCGCGCCAGCTCGTCCTGCCGCTCCCACTCACCCTGCCAGGGCACCGGCGGTCGCTCGCCATGGGTCCCGCTCGTTTCACCTGCGCCACTTGTGCCACCTGCCATCTTGCTGCTCCTCTCATAGTCAGGATGCTACAGCCGCGCGGCTCCACCTCCCGCCACCGTCAACGCCACTGCCAACGCCACAGGCACGACGTCATTGTGCCAGGGCGCAAGCGTCCAACAGCAGCGCGCCGCAGCCACTTCTTCTGGACACGCCGCCGCTACCTCCCCATCCCTCCGGCCATCCTCCTCTGGCCCGCTCCACGAACGCTCCCCACTCCCCACTCGCTCCTCGTTACTCGGCCCTCGCTACTCGCCACTCGCTACATCGCGGCGGCGTGCGGGCCGGCCACGGTAGGCGCCGCCTCCGCCGTTACACGCACCCCGGCGTTGGGCTCGCCCCCGGCGCCGGCGTGCTGGTTGGCGTCGCTGTGCCGCCGGGCGTCCGCGTCGGCGAAGGGCTGGCCGTCGCGTTCGGCGTAGCCGTCGGCGTGCAGGTCGGCGGTGTCTGGGCGGGTGGCGCTGAGCCGGACTGTCCCGCCGCGCCCGGCGGCGGTGGCGTCGGCTGCGTGATCGCCGGCGGGGGCGTCGGCGCCGCGCCGAACGACGGCTGCGTTGGTGCCGGCGTGGCCTGGGCGCCGGCTACGGCCCCCGTCGGCGACGCCGGCGCGACCGGGGTGCGCGTAGCCTGCGCCGCCTGCGCCGTCTGCGTCGCCTGCTGCTCGCGCACGACCAGCGTCTCGCGCTCCCGCTCCCCCGCCGGCTGAATAATGGTCAGCGGCCGCCCGCGGGTGGCGGCCAGCACGATGATCAGCAGCGCCAGCACGACCGCCCCCAGGCCGGCGGCGATCATTAGCGCCTGGCGCCGCGCCGCTGCCGCGCTCGCGGGGGGCGGACCAGCGTCCACGTTGACCTGGCCCCCGCCCGGGCGGGGGCCAGGCGGCCGCGGCCCTTCCGAATTGGTGTTGATCTGGGTCACGCCATGGAACGGGTTGCACGTTCCATGCCAGTACCTCCTCACCCTCCCGCTCCCGGTAGTCACGCCGGAACGTCGGCGCCACCCGCCATCGTCAGGCGATGCAGGCAGCCCCCTCACCCTTCGGGCTTTGGGAGAGCGCACTTCTCCCAAAGGGAGAGGGTTAGGATGAGGGCTCCACCTGAGCGCACGCCAGGAGCGCCAGCCCCGCGACAACACGTCTGGCCATTGGTCCGGGAAGGCCGGCCAGTCCCCAGCGCCACCGAGCTCCCACCTCGACCGTGCGCCCACGCACGGCTCGCGGCGCAAGAACCACGGACCAGGGATCCAGGCTCAAGGATTCACCACGTGCTGCGGCCGCCCCTCCAGCCAGGCAATCACGTTGTCCACCGGCATCTTCATCAGGCGCGCCGACGCCTCCTCCGTCACCCACCCCACGTGGGGCGACAGGACGACGTTCTCGACCTCGAGCAGCGGACTGTCGCTCCCCAACGGCTCCTGCGTGTAGACGTCCAGCGCCGCCGCCCGCAGGCGCCTGCCCCGCAACGCCTCGATCAGCGCCGCCTCGTCTACCAGGGCGCCCCGCGCCGTATTCACCAGCACGGCGCCCGGCTTCATCAGCGCCAGCTCCTTGCTGCCGATGATCCCTGCCGTCTGCGGGGACGCCCGCAGGTGCAGCGTCACCACGTCCGCCTGGCGCAGCAGCTCGTCCAGCGATCCCGCTAGCTCGATCCCCAACGCGGCCGCCCGCTGGGGATCGTGCCGCAGGCTCCAGCCGATAACGCGCAGCCCCAGCGCCTTGCCCAGATGCGCCACCTCCTGCCCGATGGCCCCCAGCCCGACCACGCCCAGCGTCTTGCCCCGTAGCTCCATCCCTTCGCGGTGGTACCACTCCCCCTGGCGCACGCGCCGGTCGGCCAGGGCGATGTGCCGCGCCGCCGCCAGCATCAACGCAACCGTCAGCTCGGCGACGGACACGGTGGACGCCCCCGGGGTGTTGGTCACGACCACGCCCTGCTCCCTGGCCGCCGCCAGGTCCACGTTATCCGTGCCGGTGCCGAGGATCGAGATCAGCCGGAGCTGCGGCAGGCGCGCCAGCACCTCCCGTGAGAACACGGTGTAGGATCGCACGTTGATCACCACCTCCGCTCCATCCAGGCGCTCGATCAGCTCGTCGAGCGTCTCCGCCCGCGTGCCGTACAGCTCCACGGCCGAAACGCGCGGGTGCTGGTGCAGCCGTTCCAGATCGGGATGAGCCGCGCTCCCGTACACCGCCGGAAAGTCGTCCGGCACGACCACCCTGATAGCCTCGTTTGACGTCATCACCGTTATCTCCTGCGCCGGGAGCATAGCTCACCACACCCCCGCAGGCCATCAGCCTTCCATCCAACTCCCACTTCTGTCCCACGCGCCGCGTCACGTCCCCTCCTCACCTCTCCCTGTCCTCACCTCTCCGCATCTCTGCGTCCTCCTGTCCCCACGTTGGAGCGGGGGCGGCAGCAGCGCTGATGGGGGCGGCCGCTTCAACGACCCCGTCCCCACGTTGGAGCGGGGGCGGCTCCGGCCCCTGGGCGAGCGCCTCTTCCCGTGGCCGGCGTTCCCCCTCTCCGTGTCGGAGAGGGGGCCAGGGGGTGAGGTCTGCCCTCCCTCCCGGTGTGGCGCGGCGCCGGCCAAAGGGAGTGAGGTCCTTCCCTCTCCCGCACGCGGGAGAGGGGCTGGCGGTGCGGGCTGCTCCCCGCGTCCCCACGCAGGAGTGGGAGGCAGGGGAGTGCGGGACGCCCTCGGTGCTGCCGTACACGTCCAGATATATCGAGGCCTTGGACAGGCACGGCGCCCCATGCTACGGTTGCCGGTGTCGAGGCGCGCCTCGCAACGGGGCATGCGGCGCGCCAATTTCTCCTGAGGGGTGAGCAATGCGCGGCTTCCCTTCGCGCGACGGCCGGGCCGGCGCCACGGCCGAGCCCCGCGTGAGCCTGCTCTGGCCACCGGGGGTGCCGCCTCGCCCCGGCCCGGCGCGCCTGGATGCGCGGACCATCACCGACCTGGACCTGCAGGAGGTCATCCGCGCCCTCGCCGGCGGCGACCCGCGCCGCGAGCGCTTCGTCACCGCCCTCCTGGCCGATCTCTGCACCGACCCCGCCGTCATTCGTTACCGGCAGGAGGTCCTGGCCGATCTCCTTTCCGATACGGAGCTGCGGGAGAGACTGGAGCAGGTGCGGGGCGGGCTCGCCACCCTGGTGGAGGAACGTGGCGCTGGCCACCGCGCGGTCTGGTCCATCTCCCTCATCGCGCGGCGCGTGGCGGAGCTGGAACGCTACGTCGACGTTGCCCTCCAGCTCCGGCGCGCGCTGGAGGGCGCGCCCACCCGCGCCGCGGCCTTGGACGCGCTGCGCGCCGCCGTGGTCGCCCTCACCAGTACGCCAGAGTTTCGCTCCCTCCAGGCGGAGCTCCCCGCGCTGCGAGCCACGCTCGACCGCGCCGGTAGCGTCACCATCGGTATCAACCTCGCCGACGACCTGATGCCGGAATCCGCCACCGTCCTCGCCATCAGCGCGAAGAAGCTCGAGGGGCGCGCCCCGCTGCTCGACCGGCTGTTCGGGCAAGGCGCCGCGCATGGCCTGACGGCGCTTCGCCAGGTCGAGATCGGCAACCCGTCTAACCCGCTGTACCGCGACCTGCTCAAGCTGCTGGAAGCGGCGGTGGCGCCGGTGGCGGACGCCCTCGGCCGCTACGCGACCGTCAACGCCTACGCCCTCACCGAGCTCGAGCCAGAACTGCACTTCCTGCTCAGCGCCGTGAGGCTGATCCAGCGCCTACAGGCGGCAGGCTTGCCCGCCTGCCCACCGGAGATCGCTCCCATGGAGGAGCGCGTCTCCTGGCTGGCCGACGGGTACAACGTCACCCTGGCCCTGCGCCTTGTGGCGGCGCAGCCCAGACCGGCTCAGGGCGGGCCCCAGTCGCATCCGCAGCCGGTAGACCGGCCGGATCAGGCCAAGCGGGCACCCCAGCCGGCGCCGGCACAGGCGGGGGCGACTGCCCCCGCCGGCGTGGGAGTGGTGACCAACCTGATGGCGTTCGGCGCCGGACACCCCCGGGTGTGGATCCTGACCGGCCCCAACCGCGGCGGTAAGACGACCTATACCCGCGCCGTCGGGCAGGCCCACGTCCTCTTCCAGGCCGGGCTATACGCGCCTGCCCGCGCGGCCCGCCTCAGCCCGGTGAACGCCATCTACACCCACTTCGCCGGCCAGGAGAGCGCCGAGGTCGGCATGGGCCGGCTGGACGAGGAGGCGGCCCGCCTGGCGCAGATCTTCCGGGTCGCCACGCCCCAAAGCCTGATCCTGCTGAACGAGGTCTTGGCCGGGACGAGCACCGTCGAGGCGCTCGGGCTGGCGACGGACGCCGTGCGGGGCCTGCGCCTGCTGGGCGCGCGGGCGATCTACACCACGCACCTGCATGAACTGGCCGCGCGCGTGGACGAGATCAACGCCACCACTCCCGGCGACGCCGCCGTCGGCAGCCTGGTGGCCGGCGTGGAGCCCAACCCGCTGGAGGGAGACGCCGTGATTGGCCCACGCCACCGGCGCACCTTCCGCATCTTCCCCAGTCCGCCGCTCGGCGTCAGCTACGCCTCAGAGATCGCCGAGCAGCACGGGATCAGCTTTCCGCAGTTGCTGGAACTGTTCCGCAAGCGCGGCCTGCAGCCAGAGGCAGCAGAGCGCCACGGCGCAAGCGATGCCACGTAAGCGGGGGCCAGCATGCGGGGAATGAGTAGGTGTGATGGCCGGGTACGCGAGGATCGCCTGTATGCGGTTGAGATTGGTGCGCGGCGCACTCGGCGTCTATGCCGGCTTGCCGCGCAGCGTCGGGCTCATGGCAGCGGCTGCACCTGGGCGCGCGGCGACGCTGGTGGTGCTCTATGCGTTGTGCCGGCTTCTGGAGCCGGCGGGCGTGTGGTTCTCCAGGCTGGCGGTGGACGCGCTGGCTGCAAACCGCCCTGCTGCCGCGCTCATCGTGGTGGGTGGGTAGGTGGACCTTCGGATTGCCGGTGAGGCGGCGAGCTGGATCTTCGAGGTGGTCTGCGCCGGCTATCGCGACCTTGTCCTCTTCCGCCTCCACACGCGGCTGATGCAGAAGGCCGCCGCCATGCCCGCCCCGACCCTCTTTGAGTCTCCGGTGTTCTACGACAAGCTCCAGAACGCGCGGCGGTCCCTCGAGTGGGCCCAGCGCCTGATGAACCAAGCAGTCATGGGGGTCGGGGTATTCGCGGTCTTCCTCGCGCTGCTCGGCACGCTGGTGCTGTTGCATCCCCTGGCCGCAGCCGCGGTCTGCCTCACTGCTGTCCCGTCGTACGTCGCCCAGTTGCCATCCGGGCACGGCCTCTGGCGCGTGTACCGCGCCCAGGCGCCAAACGAGCGGCGCCTGGGCCACTATTTTCAGCTCCTGACGACGGACGGCGCCGCCAAGGAGATCCGCCTCTTCGGTCTTGGCCCCTATTTCCTCCGCCGGTATCAAGATACGTTTGAGCAAGCGCTCTCCGAGATCGAGGCCTTCCGCCGGCGCCAGATCCCGGCGATGGTAGGGCTGCCCGCTATCTCGTCGCTAGGTGCGGGAGCCGTGCTCCTCTACGCCGTCTGGCAGGCGGCGCAGGGCCACCTGACGGTCGGCGACGTCGTCCTCTACAGCGGAGCGACCCCCATGGTGCAAGGGGCAGTGCGGAACAGGCTCCAGTTCACGGGTAATCTCCACACGGCCCAGCTCCACATGTCGAACATCACGGAGTTCCTCGACCTGGACCCGCCAATGCGCCCTCCTGCCGGCGGCCGGCCAGTGCCGGCGGTGTGGCGCAAGGGGGTGGAGCTACGCGGCGTGACGTTCCGTTATCCCGGCGCCGACCGGCCAGTGCTCAAGGGCGTAAGTCTCCAGATCCGGCCGGGCGAAACGGGCGCGATCGTCGGGCCGAACGGCGCGGGGTAGACGCGGAACTCACTCCTGCATGGACCGGCTCCTGGACCGCAGGTGCCAGTGAGGGCGTACCCATCCTCCTGAAGCCGGTAGGCCTCCAGCGTCCGTGTGGCCGGATAGATGATCCAGTCGTAGGGGATACGAGACGCCGCGTACCGGCGCATCTTCGCGCCCCGGTCGATCGCCTCCGTGCCGGTGGAAAGCACATCAGGTAGACGGCCACCCGCCGGACGTCCTGGCGATCGCCTCCGTGCCGGGGGAAAGCACCTCGGCTAATAGATCCGGCACGCCGAGGATAGCGCGTCGTGGTCTCCGTGTCCCCGCGTCGGGGGACGCCAGGACCGCCGTGGGCACCTCCTCTCCCCGCGGCCGTCGTCCCCCTCTCCGTGTCGGAGCGGGGGCGGCCGGGCCCAGCCGCACGGTGGGGCCGAGGGGGCACGGGTGCGGCGCGGCCCCGACCGAA
>DAOTTI010000096.1:0-33285 GCA_034437795.1 Chloroflexota bacterium
CCAAGCTCCACCACGTCCGGCTCGGCGCCGAGCAACGCCACGATGGGCTTGGCGGCAGGCATGCCGGCCACCGCCAGGAAGACCCCCAGGCCGGCGGCCAGCAGCAAGGACTGCTTGAGCACGCGCTCCGCCATCCTGGCGTCGCCGGCGCCAATGGCGCGGGCCACCAGCACGGTGGTGCCGGTGGCGATGGCCGCGATGGCGGCGAAGATGACGAACATGATCTGCACCGTGACGCCGACGCCGGCGATCGCCGCCGCGCCCAGGCGCGAGACCATCAGCAGGTCGACCACGCCGACAGCGGTCTGGAGCAGGTTCTCGACGATGACCGGCCAGGCGAGGTGTACGACCAGCCGGCGGATGGTCCGGTCGTCATCCAGGGGCTGTGGGCGCGCCTCGGCCAGGGTCGCGCCGGGGGCTGGCGGCGGGAACGGCTGAGGGACGGCCGGCGCAGGGCTCGCGGCGGGCGCGCCGCGCGGCAGGCGAGCGGTCATGATCGGCTGCACAGGGAGAGCCAGACGGCGGCGCACGATGCCATCTTGGACACGGAGCGCGCCGCTGCGCCCAGCGCGGAACTCAGCGTAATATGCCAATTCTACCCGCGCTGTCCAGGAGGCCCGAGGAGCAGGGTATACTCTGGGGTCCCCCGAACGCTCCCCCTGGCTCGGTATTCTCGGTGGCCCCCATCCCGTCCCCCTCAGCGACCGCCGCCCTCGACCAGCACGCCCCCAGCCCGCCCCGCACGCGGCCGGAGCCGCGCCGGGCGCGCGCCTCCCTCCGCAACATTGCCGTGATCGCGCACGTCGACCACGGCAAGACGACGCTGGTGGATGGCCTGCTGAAGCAGAGCAAGGTCTTTCGCGACCCCGACGCGGCCGGCACGCTGATCATGGACCGGCACGAGCTGGAGCGGGAGCGGGGGATCACCGTCTTCGCCAAGAACGCTGCTATTCAGCTCGGCGACGTAAAGGTGAACCTGATCGACACGCCCGGCCACGCCGACTTTTCCAGCGAGGTGGAGCGCACGCTCTCCATGGCCGACGGCTGCCTGCTGCTGGTCGACGCCGCCGAAGGGCCGCTGCCGCAGACGCGCTTCGTGCTCGGGCTCGCCCTCAAGCTGGGACTGCGCCCGCTGGTAGTAATCAACAAGGTGGACCGGAAGGACGCGCGTCCGGCCGAGGTCGTGGAAGAGGTGGCCGATCTGTTCCTGGAGCTGGCGCACGATCCCGAGCAGCTTTCCTACCCCGTGATCTACACCGTAGCGCGAGACGGGCGCGCCGGCCCGGCGCCGGACCAGCTCGCCCCTGACCTGAGCCCGCTGTTCACCGCCATCCTGGACCACGTGCCGCCGCCGGTGGTGGACGCGGATGGGCCGGCGCAGCTACTCGTCTGCGCGCTCGACTACGACCCGCATCGTGGCCGCATCGCCATCGGCCGGTTGGTGCGGGGGCGCCTTGCGCGTGGCCAGAGCATTCGCTGCCTGGGTGCAGGGGGCTTGTCGGCGGCCGTGCGGCTCACCGAGCTGTTCGTCTTCCAGGGGCTGGGGCGCCGGGCGGTTGACGTGGCGGAGGCGGGCGACGTTGTGGCCCTGGCCGGCCTGCCGGCCGTCGCCATCGGCGACACCGTGGCCGACGCCGAGCGGCCGGAGGCGCTGCCTCGCCTGGCTATTACCGAGCCGACGGTGCAGCTGACCATCGCGCCGAATACCAGCCCGCTTGCTGGCCAGGACGGGAAGGCCGTCACCTCGCGCCAGCTCCACGAGCGCCTGCAACGTGAGCTGGAGACCAACGTGGGGCTCCGCGTGCGCCCCGCCACCGATGACCGGTCCACCTCCGGCGGGTCGCCTGGCGGCTTCGTCCTGGCCGGGCGGGGCGAACTGCACCTGGCCATCCTGTTGGAGACGCTGCGCCGGGAGGGCCTGGAGTTCGCCGCCAGCCGCCCCGAGGTGATCCTCAAGCGCGAGCACGGCCGCGTGCTGGAGCCGGTGGAGGAGGTGGTGATTACCGCGCCGGAAGCGTACCTAGGGACCGTGGCGGAGATCGTGGGCCCGCGGCAGGCGCTGCTGATGCACCTATCTGCGGACGAAGGGCGGGGGGCGCGCCTGGTCTACCGCCTGCCTACCCGCGGCGCAATCGGCCTGCGCGGTGCGCTCCTGACCGCCACGCGGGGCACGGCGACGGTGACCGGCCGGTTTGCCGGCTACGAGCCCCTGGGCGGGCCCATCCCGCGCCAGCGCAACGGCGCGGTAGTCGCCACCGAGAGCGGGATCGCCACCGGCTACGCCATCGCCAACGTGCAGGAGCGGGCGCGGCTCTTCGTCTCGCCCGGCATGCCGGTCTACGAAGGCATGGTGGTGGGGCTCAACAGCCGCGAGAACGACCTGCCGGTCAACATCTGCAAGGAGAAGAAGCAGACGAACGTGCGCAGCTCGACGGCCGACATCGCCGTCAAGCTGGAGCCGCCCTTTGTGCCGTCACTCGACCAGTATCTGGAGATGATTGGCGAGGACGAGCTGCTGGAGGTGACGCCCCGCAACCTGCGCCTGCGGAAGCGCTATCTCACCGCTAATGAACGGGAGAAGGCGGCGCGCCACAGCCCGTCTTCGTAGGCCGGATCATCCAGCAGCCGAGCCCTGACCCTGGCTCTCTTCCAGAGCGGCGACTGCCGAGTAGCGAGGAAAGGACCCTCACCCTGGGCCAGGGTTCCCGCCGGAGGCGGGACGACCAAAGAGGGATGGATGAGGGCAGCTACGGGTTGACGTTGACCTGGGTGCCGTCCGGCGTGTTAATGGTGACGCTCCCCCCGGTAGCCCCCGTGTTGTCTGCGGGCGGGGTGACGTTCACGTTTGTGACGCCGCCTTCCGCGCTGCGGGCCGTCGCCTCTTCCGTTTGAGCCGTCTCCGTGACCGTCTGCTCTACCCGTTCCACGCGCTGGCGCGATGGGCTGCCCTCCACCTGCTCTTCCTCCCGCACCTCACGCACGTCGCGGCGGATCGTTCGCTCCGCTGCCATTGCTGCCTCCCTGAACCGAGTCGTTCCGGAAATGTACGGAGCATGCACGTCCCATGCCGCGGCCGAGCCGGCCCCGGCCGCTTGGATGCAGCCAGTGTTCCCCTTCAGATGATCTCTTCGAGGACGTGAGCTCCCGCACCAGAGACGACAATGCCAAATCGCTGGCCTGATGCTGCACTAGCCCCGATGATCCACGAGGCGGAGCCCTCACCCTACCCCTCTCCCTTTGGGAGACACGACTCTCCGCCGGCGGTCATTAATCCGCGCTAGGCGCCACGTGCCCCCCCGCCGTCCCCGGGCCCACCCTCGCCACGGCCGGCTTCTTGTCCCTATAGGATTAGGAAATGTCATCGGCTCCGTGGCTGGCGTTCCCCCTCTCCGCGTCGAAGAGGGGACGTCGCGGACGCGACCGAAGGGAGTTCATGGCTTCACCCACCATGCGACCTGTTGTCGCACGGCGTGGGCCGAACGTACCCTCAAACTGAACAAGGACCACCGCCATGTCATTCGGCTGGCTCCGTGCGAGCGCCACGCCTTCCGCGCCCGCCCCCAAGCCATACCTCATCAGCGGCCACCTGCCCTACCTGCGCGCCGATCCCCTCGGCTTCCTGACCCGCTGCGCGCGGGACTACGGCCCGTTCGTACCTCTACGCTTCTACACCTGGCGCGTGGCGCTGGTGAGCGACCCCGACCTGATCGAATACGTGCTGGTGACCGGCCACCACCACTTCACCAAGAGCCCGGGCCTGCGCCGCAACCGCCGGCTGCTCGGCAACGGCCTGCTCACGAGCGACGGCGACCTCTGGCGCCGCCAGCGCCGGCTGATGCTCCCGGCCTTCCACCGCCAGCGCCTCGCCACGTACGGCCAGACCATGGTGGCCTATGCCCAGCGCCACCTGGCCGGCTGGCGCGATGGCGAGGTGCGCGACCTGCACCAGGGGATGATGCGCCTCACGCTCGAGATCGTGGCCCAGACCCTGTTCGGCGCCGACGTGGCCGGCGACGCGGCGGCCGTGAGCGAGGCCCTCACCGCGGCGCTGGCCCGCGTCGGTGAGCGCATGGCCGGCATCTTGTTCCTTCTGCCCGAGCGCGTGCCCACCCCCGGCAACCTGCGCTTTGAGCGTGCGGCGCGGCGCCTGGACCAGATCATCTTTCGCATCATCGAGCAGCGCCGCGGCAGCGCCACGGCCCGTGGCGAGCCTTCGCCCGGATCAGACGAGACCCTCCTCGCCATGCTGCTGCGCGCCCAGGATGGAGACGGTTCCGGCATGACTGATCAGCAATTGCGGGACGAGGTGATGACGCTCATCCTGGCCGGGCACGAGACGACCGCCATTGCCCTGACGTGGACCTGGTACCTGCTCTCCCAGCACCCCGAGGTGGAAGCCAGGCTCCACGCCGAGCTGGCGCGGGCACTGGGAGGCAGACCTCCCACGGTGGCGGACCTCCCCCACCTGACGTACGCCCAGCAGGTCATCACGGAGGCGATGCGCCTGTACCCACCGGCCTGGGCCATCAGTCGGCAGGCGAAGGAGGATCTCGCACTCGGCGGCCACCGCCTGCCGGCAGGGACGATCGTGGTCATGAGCCAGTGGGTGATGCACCGCCACCCGCGGTTCTACGATGAGCCGGAGGTCTTCCGGCCGGAGCGCTGGGAGCACGGGACGGCCCAGCAGCTCCCCAGGTTCGCCTATTTCCCCTTTGGCGGGGGCCCGCGCCTGTGCATCGGCCAGGCCTTCGCCATGATGGAGGCCACGCTCCTCCTGGCCACCATCGCCCAGCACTATGCCTTCCGCCTCGTGCCCGGCCACCCTGTCACGCCATGGCCGGTGGTGACGCTCCGCCCGCGCTACGGCATGCGCATGACCCTCCATCGCCGCGCGAGCCATGACGGTGGGGACGCCCCCGAGCGTACCGGCGCCGCCAGCCTGGACTATTCACGGCCCGTGAGGGAACTCCCTCTCCCTCTGGGCGAGGGCTAGCGTCAGGGCCCCGTCTTCGAAAAGTCCCCTCTTCCAGGGAGAGGGCCAGGGTGTGGCCTCCACATGGGAAGCGTTCCCTCTCCCATCGGGAGCGGGCCAGGGTAAGGGCTCCACTCGCCACTCGCCACTCGCCACTCGCTACTCATCCTCCCTGCGCCAAGGTGAGGGCTCCTTTTGGGCGCAGACCCATCCCCGCTGGCGCGTGACCTTGAACCGAGACCCTGAGCCGTCATACGTCGCCATAGCCGGTGGCGCGCAGGAAAGCGCGGGCGATCACGGCGTGGCCGGGCGCCCCGGGGTGCACGCGATCGGCCGCCCAGAACTCAGGGGGCTGCTTCTGGATCGCCTCGTCGAAGGCGGCCTGCGTCCGGACCAGCACCGCGCCGTACTCCGCCGCCAGGCGGTGGACCACTGCCACGTACTGGTCCATCAGCGCGCGGAAGTGCATAAAGCACGCCTCCCACTGTGGCCCTGCGGCGATGCCCCGCTGGCGGAGATCGGGGTAGAGGCGCTGCACGTCCCGCAAGGTCAGGCCGGACGCGGCCACCGGGTCGCCCGTGACCGGCGGGGCGATGACGTACGGTTCCATCAGAATGAGCTGAGCCCCCGTGCGCTCCCGTGCGCCGGCCAGCAGGCGCCGGTAGGTGCGCTCGTACTCGTCGAGCGGCACCGCCTCATCCAGGCGCCCCGCCACGGTGCGCCAGGCGTCATTGATCCCAATCTTGACCGAGAGCCAGTCCGGCCGCTCGGCAATCACGTCCTGCTCCCAGCGGGCGGCCAGGTCACGCACGGTATTGCCGCTGATGCCCCGATTGACGATCTCCAGCTGCAGCTCGGGGTAGCGGGCCAGCAGGAAGGCGCGGGCCAGGTGGACGTAGCCGCTGCCGTACGGGGCATGCGGCTCCTGGCGCCGCCCGCAGTCCGTGATGCTATCGCCAATGAAGAGCAGCTTCTGGTGGGGTTGGAAGATCATGGAGCGCGTATCCCTTTCGTGCCCGCAACTGTACTATTCCAGGCAGAATGCAGCCGGCGACGAACGCGAGCGCAGACGGAAATCCCTGGGCGCTCGATCTCCCTACCGGTGGCTGGTACCGTGGGAATCTCCACTGTCATACCACCAACTCCGACGGGCGCCTCTCGCCTCAGGAGACGGTGGACTGGTTCGCCGGCGCCGGCTACCACTTCCTCGCCCTGACCGACCATAACCGGATCACCGACCCGGCGCCGCTGGACGGGCGCGGGATGTGCCTCTTGCCCGCAACGGAGCTGACGGCCGCCGGCGGCGAGCTGGGTGCCTCCTACCACCTCATCTCCCTCGGCCTGCCGGCAGGGGCCATCCTCCCACCCGCCACAACCCCGGTGCGCGAGTCGCTGGCCTGGCTGCGACGACGCCATGCGGTGGTCTTCGTGGCCCACCCGCACTGGTCGGGGCTGACCGTGGCCGACATCACGTCGCTCCCACCGCGCGCGGTGGCCGGCATCGAGATCTTCAACGGCGGCACCGTGCTGGATAGCCATAAGGGGGAGGCGGTGGCGCACTGGGACGAAGGGCTGGCGCGGGGCCATCGCTGGTGGGGCATCGCCGTGGATGACACGCACTGGCACACCCTGGACCGCGGGCTGGGCTGGGTGATGGTGCGGGCGCCGGACCTCACTCCGGCCGCGCTGCTGCACGCTCTGGCCCGCGGCCACTTCTACGCCTCGTGCGGCCCCGAGATCCGGCGCGTCTCAGTGCGCCCCGAGCTGGACGGCGTGCTGCTGGAGGTGGAAACGTCGCCGTGCGCCATCATCTACGCCCTGGGCTACGGCTCCCGCAACCAGTTCGCCGTCAATCGGGAGGCCATCGCCCGCGGCGAGCTCGGGGCGACGATCACCACCGCGTCCTTCCACGTCAGAAAGGAGCCCGCGCCGGTGGCTGGCCGGCCCCGTCCGGCACCCTACGTGCGGGTCCAGTGCGTGGACTGGCAGCGTCGCAGCGCCTGGAGCAACCCCATCTTTCTCTAGCCCGCATATCCTTGGAGATGGCCGGCCAGGTGAGCGAGTTCCCTCTCCCTTTGGGAGAGGGTTAGGGTGAGGGCTCCACTCGCAAATAAGCAATCATGCCCCTCTGGACCACACCGCCCCATGGGAGGGCCGGCCACTCCTACCAGGAAGCTCCGGACGCTCCCAGGCCATGGCCGCCGCCCGCGCTCCCGCACGCGGAAGCGGGGGCGGCGGGGCCAAGCCGCACGGTGGGGCCGAGTGGGGCAGGGGTGCGGTGCGGCTCCGACCGAAGGGGGTGACGGCTGCCCTCCCTTCCCATGCGCCGCGGCCATGACCGAAAGGGGTGGGGTCTCTCCCGCGTCTCCGCGTCGGAGTGGGAAGGGGCACATGCTTGGCGCATACCGGACGGCAGGCGTGGCATTGACCAGACACCGGCGGTACAGTACAGTGGCCGGCGAGAAGCGGAGGAGAACCAAGCACATGCCCCGTGGGGTGAGTGAGTATTTCCTGGTCGAAGGACACCGCGATAACTTCGAGCTGACGGCCCGCCGGCGCAAGGGCGACCCGTGCCCGCTGGCGGCCTGGCTGCCCCGCCTGCAGCGGGCCGGCATGAACGTCTCCATCATCGCCGTTGGCGGCGACGGCATCCACCACCGCGACGGCTCAGACCGGCCTCTGGTCGGCTCCCTGGACGTCTTGGATATGTTCCTGAACGATGTGGAGACGCTCCGGGCCCGTGGCGAGCCGGTGCAGGTCGTACTGACCAGGGATGACCTGCCCGTCCGGCCGGACGACGGCGTCGTGCGCTTCATCCTGGAGATCGAAGGCGGACGCCCCTTCCAGGAAGACTACTCGTCCGGCAAGCCCATGCATCAGCGCCTGGCGCTCCTGCGCACGTTCTTCCGCCTGGGCATCCGCAGCATCCACCTGACCCACAACGGCCGGAACGAGCTCGGCGATGGCGGGAACGAGGCCGACGGTGGGCGTCTATCCAGGTTCGGCGTGGCCGTCCTCAAGGAGGCGCAGCGCCTGGGGATGAACGTCAGCCTGGCCCATCTGACGGATAGCTGTATCGCCCACGCCCTCGAGGTCGCCGAGAAGCCGGTCACCGCCACCCACGATAACGCGCGGGCGGTATACCCCCACCCGCGCAACTTCACCGATGACCAGTTGCGGGCGATGGCGCGCAACGGTGGCGTGGTGGGCATCCACTTCCTGAAGATGATGTGCAATCCCGACCGCCTGCTGCTGGACGACTATCTCGACCACGTGGCGCATGCCGCGCGGGTCGCGGGGCACGAGCACGTCGGCATCGGCTGGCTGGGCTCGGACCAGGGCTTTCGCGAGTTCGCCGGCAGCCACGCCAATAGCTTCATCGCCGTGGAAGGGGGCGAGCCACTGGAGATGCGCGAGGCGTACGAGACGCTGATCGAGCGTCTGGCGCAGCGCGGCTTCTCCGACGATCAGATTGGCGCCTTCCTGGGTGGCAACTATCTGCGTGTGCTGCGACAGGTGCTGCCGGAACAATGAACGACACCGTTGAGGACCACGTCTTCTGATGTCTCACGCTGAAGGCGCGGGGCCCGCGGTGGAGATCGTTGGGGGCCGGTCACCGCGACCCCGGGCACGGGCGTGAGGCGGTGAGCACGTTACTGAGGAGGAGCGCCATGGATAGAGAGCACGGAGAGAGCTGGTTCGTGGGGATGACGCGCCGCGGCGCGCTGAGGCTGGCCGCGCGCGCGGCGGCCGGCAGCGCAGCGGGGGCGCTGGCCGCCTGCGGGCTCCAGGCCCCCAAGGGCACAGAGGCTCAGCCCAGCGCCAAGCCGGTCGAGCTGCTCTTCCAGGATTGGCCGGGCGACTTCATGGACGTCGTGAAGAACGTGGCCATCCCCGCCTTCCAGGCCAGGAACCCGCACATCACCGTCCGTTACGCCGCCTACACCGGTGACTGGGTGCCGAAGACGCTGGCCGAGATGATCGCCGGCACAGCGCCGGACGTGCTGCACGTCTTTGGCACCACCACACGACAGTTCGCCGATCGGCAGCAATTGCTCAACCTGACGCCGCTGGTCAGGAAGGACTTCCGGCCGGCGGAGATTGCCGACTTCCATAAGGCGCAGTGGGAGGCGATGGTGCTCCCCGGCACAGACTTCCGCTACGCCGTCCCCAAGCACCTGTGGATGGGGTTCCTCATCTACGACCGCGACGCCTTCGACGAGGCCGGCGTGAAGCCGCCGGACAAGAGCTGGGGCCGTGACGAGTACCAGGCGGCGCTGGCGCGCCTCACGCGCAAGGGCGGGGCGCAGGGCGACCGGTGGGGCGGCTACATCCCGGCCACCAGCTACGACCGCGTGTACACGCACGTCCTGGGCGACGGCGGGCACATGGTGGATGAACGGGACAAGACCAAGCCCCGCTTTCACGAGCCGGCGGCGCTGGGTACGTTCGAATGGCTGCGCAGCCGCCTGTGGGACCAGAACGTACTTATCCAGCGCGGCCAGTACGACCGCGAGGACGGCTACACCCTGCTCAGCCAGGGCCGCGTGGCCATGATCGAAGAAGGCACGTCCTTCATGTACTGGCTAGCCGAGAACATGAAGCGCCGGTGGGACATCATGCACCTGCCGAAAGACACGAAGCAGCGCGTCGCCCACCTCTCCTCCAACGCCTACGCGATGTACGCCAGCGTCGAGCAGCGCGGGTCCAAGGATGCGGCCTGGACCTTCATGCGCTTTCTGGCCAGCCCTGAGTACCAGCGTATGATGCTGCAGGCCAAGTCGCGGGCGATCGTCCCCGCGCGCAAGTCGGTCATGCCGGATTACGTCAAGACCATGCGCGCCCTGGACCCGCGCCTGCACGCCGTCTCGCTTGAGCTGGTCCAGGAGGCCATCGAGATGGGGTACCACCACGCCGTGGAGCCGGAGCAGTTCCAGAACCAGGCGGCGGCGATCGAGGTACTGGGCCCGGCCCTGCGGAAGGTCTTTGACGAGGGCGCCCCCGTCTCCATCCTGCGCGAAACGGCGCGCCTCGTCGAGCAGACGCAGGTGAAACGCTAAACGCCTCGACGACGTGCGCCACGGGCACACGGAGCGAGGGAACCACGGGATCACGAGCCGAGCTTCGCTCGCTGTGTCTTCCACTGCATCTCCATGGTGAGCCTGGTGAACGCAGTCAGCGCGGTGAACACGGTGGGTCTGATAAGCGTGGTGACCCTGGAGCGAGCATGCTGCTGCATGAGCCATTGAGCGGCCGGCCGGGCCGCTACAGCTACAACCCGGACGACTACATCGTCGTGGAAGGACACCGCGACCACACGGAGATGACGGAGCGCCGGCGTGCCGGCGAGCCGTCGCCGCTGGCCGGCACGATGCTGCCAGCCATGATCGCGGGCGGCTATCAGGTCTCCATCTTTGTCGTCGGGGGCGATGGCGATCACCACCGCGACGGCTCCGAGCGCCCGCTGGAGGGCTCGCTGGACGTGATGGACCTCTTCTTCGAGGAGATCCGCAAGGTGCCCCAGGCGTCGATCGTGCTCAATAAGCGCGACCTGCCGCTCCGGCCGGAGCCGGGGACCATCCGCTTCATCCTGGAGATCGAAGGCGGGCGCCCTTTCCAGGAGGACTATTCGTCGGGAAGACCGCTGGAGCGCCGCCTCCATCTCTTCCGTACGTTCTACCGGCTGGGCATGCGCCACCTGCACCTGGCGCATAACGGGCGCAACGAGCTGGCCGACGGGCATGACGACGAGATCACCGGCGGCGGCCTCTCCCGTTTTGGCGTGGCCGTGCTCAAAGAGGCGAACCGGCTGGGAGTGACCGTGACCCTGGGCCACCTCACGGAGCGCTGCTTCTTCCACGCCCTGGAGGTGAGCGAGCAGCCCTTACTCTGCACCCACTCCAACGCCGCGGCCCTGTGGCCCCACCGGCGGAACGTCACCGATGCGCAGATCAAGGCGGTGGCGGCGCAGGGCGGGGTGATCGGCGTGCACCTGCTGGCGATGATGCAGAACCCCGCCAGACCCAACCTGGATGACCTGGTGGACCACATCCAGTACATGGCCGATCTGGTGGGGCCCCAGTACGTCGGCCTGGGCATCCTCAACCGCGATCCCCGCTATGTGCGCTGGAAGCCGAGCGCCGGCAAGGACCTGATCCGCACCGCCGACCAGCCGGAGGGCGTCAGCTACCGGCGCGGCCTAGAGATGCTCATCGAGCGCCTGGACCGGCGCGGCTTCTCCCAGCAGGACGTGCGCGGCATCCTGGGGGAGAACTACCTGCGGGTCTTCCGGCACAATCTGCCGGAGCACTCGCCGGTGTACTGGAACTTCCGAGCGTGAAGGAGCAACGGACGAATTGAGCGCGCAACGACGTGAGTACGCGGACGTGGTGATTGCCGGAGCCGGCGTGATGGGCAGCGCGACGGCCTTCTACCTGGCCAGCCGCGGCCTACGGGTGGTCTTGCTGGAGCAGGGACGCGTCGGCGGGCCGCCGAGCGCGTCCGGCGCCTCGGGGGCGATGATGCAGGCCCTGTCCGGCCAGGGAACGGCCCTGGAGCAGCTGGGCCAGGAAAGCCGCGCGATGATCCCCGAGCTGGCCCGCGAGCTCTATGACCTGACGGGCATCGACGTGGGCCTGACGCAGCCGGGCACGATCGTGCTCGCCTTCTCCGACGAGGACGTGGCGCAGATCCGGCACGGGCGCGTCACCTCCTACCAGCGCCTGGGCGAGCCCCACCAATGGCTCCCACCGGAGGAGGTGCGCCAGCGGGAGCCGGGCGTGGCCACGAACGTCATCGCCGGCCTGTACCTCCCCGGCTCGCACAACGTCTACGCGCCCCAGTACGTGAAGGCCCTGGCGCACGGCGCGGGGGTCCGGGGCGCCTTGCTGCGGGAGGGCGTGGCTCTCACGGGCGTCAGCCGCGTCGGCGACCGCGTATCCGGCGTGGAGACGACCGCCGGCCCCATCGCCTGTGAGGCGCTCGTGCTGGCCACGGGGGCGTGGACCGGCCTCACCTCGCGCTGGCTGGACGTGCCCTTGCCGGTCGGGCCCCAGCGCGGCCAGATCATGGCCCTGCAGTCGCGCCCCCCTCAGCCGCGGGTGCGCCACATCCTGCATGGCCACGGCGGCTACGTCATCCCCAAGGCCAACGGCACGTCAGTGGTGGGCGCGACGCGCGAGGCGGCCGGCTTCGACGCGCGGATCACGGCGGCCGGGCTGCACTGGCTGACCGGCGTGGGCATGCGCATGGTGCCGGCGCTGGCCGACGCCTCGTTCAAGCACGCCTGGTGCGGCTTCCGGCCGATCATGGAAGACGGCGCCCAGCCGGTGGTCGGCCGCCTGCCGGGCTACCGCAACGCCTACGTCGCCAGCGGGCACGGCGCCATCGGGGTGACTGTCTCCCCTGCCACGGGGAAGCTGCTGGCCGCGCTTCTCGCCAGCGACCCGACCGCGGCCGAGCGCCTGGCCCCCTTCGATCCCGCCCGCTACACGCACGCCGGCCGCTCTGCACCTGCAGGGAAGTCCTTCGTAGACGCAGGTTCCGGCGCGTCCACGAAGGACTTTGGCTCCAGAGCATAGTACCAGGAGCTACGCGGTCGGACGTCGGGCTCAGCTAGCACTGTCAGGGACGACCCTGGCCTGGCTGGTGCACCGCCAGGCCAGCCACTGGACATCGCCTTCCCTGGTAAGCGGGATCGCGTTCCTGAACAGGCCGACTGAGGTCGCGCGCAATAGTGCCGGAGACGGCGCACCTACAGGTGCCGTTCCCCCGCTCCGCGTCTCCACGTCCCCGTGTCGGAGCGAGAGAGGGAGCGACCCGGCCTAATCGCACGGCCATGGCCGGCGTTCCCCCTCTCCGTGTGGGAGCGGGGGCGGCGGGGCCCAGTCGCACGGCCATGGCCGGCGTTCCTTCTCTCCGTGTCGGAGGGGGGGCGGGGCCAAGCCGCACCCCTGCCCTACTTCGCCCCACCGTGCGGCTTGGCCCCGGCCAAAGGGGGTGAGGTCCGCCCTCCATCCCAGTGCGGCGCGGCCCCGGCCGAAGGGGGTCAGCTCGGCTGCAGGCGCTGATCCGGAAGTGCTGCCCGCACCTGCCGACTGGCCGCGCGTTGACAGAGAGGCAGAAAAGGCATAGAATGGCGCGGTGGCGTCAGGAGAAGCGGAACCGCGCTCCCGGACGGGCAGCGACTACGCGGAGCTGAAGCGCCTGGTCGGGGAGCGGGGGCTCCTCACGCCGCGGCCGCGCTACTACGCTGCCACCACGGCCGCCACGCTCAGCGCCATTATCGCCGGCTTCGCCTTTCTCCTGCGGGTCCGCCGCACGTGGCTCGCCTTCCTGGCGGCGCCATACCTGGCGTTAGCGTTCATCCAAGCTGCCTTCATTGCCCACGACCTGGGACACCGGCAGCTGCTCCGCCGGTCGCGCTGGCTCGACGCCGCCGGCTTGCTGCTGGGCAACCTGCTGCTGGGCATCGGCCGGTCGTGGTGGATCGACAAGCACAACGCCCACCACAGCCACCCCAACCAGATCGACGCCGATCCGGACATCGACATCGCGTTCGTCGCCTTCTCGGAGGCGGAGGCGCGCGCCAAGCAGGGGCTGGCCCGCCTGATCACGAGCTACCAGGCCTATCTCATGTTCCCGCTCATGTTCGTTGCCGGCGTCTGGAGCTGGCACCTCTATAGCGCGCAGACGGCGCTCGAGCGCAAGGCGCGCGGCGCCCATGCCGAGCTGGCGCTGCTCGCGGGCCATGCCGTGTGGTACGTGGGCCTGGTGGTCGGCGCCCTGGGGCTGGGACGCGGCCTGCTCTTTATCGTCTTGCACAAGGGCCTGATGGGTCTCTATGCCGGCTCGGCGTTCGCCGCCAACCACAAGGGCATGCCGGTACTGGGTCCTGATGAGTCGTTGGACTTCGTCCGCCACCAGGTGCTCACAAGCCGTAACATCACGCCGAGCTGGTTTACCGACTTCTGGTACGGCGGCCTCAACTACCAGATCGAGCACCACCTCTTCCCCACCATGCCGCGACCGAGCCTGCGGCCGGCGCGGGACGTCGTGCGCGCCTTCTGCGCGCGGCGCGGCATCACGTACCACGAGACGGGTATGCTGCAGGCCCTTAAGGAAGTCCTGCGCCACATGCACGTGGTCAGCGCCCCGCTTCGCGCCCGCGGGGCTAGGAGTTATGGCCCAGTTGCCATGCGTTTTGCCATTGCTTCAGGTGAGCCAATGGCCACATCCAAGGGAGCTGCCCCGCCAGGTACGGAGGAGCGCCCCAGCATGGGCACCTCGCCGCGCCGGCTGCCGCCTGAGGAGGGCATTGGCCACCGCGCGCCGGACCCGCGGGTCGGGGATCCGCCGGTCACCAGGCTGCTGCTGGTGGTGATGGCCCTGGGCGCCTTGGTGGCGCTCTACCTGGGAGTGAAGCTCTTCTTCTTTACCGAGGCCGCGCGGCGGGACTGGATGTGGCCGATGCTGCCGTTCGGCATCCGCTTCCTCGGCGCGGTGTACCTGGCGGCGCTCGTCCCCACAACGGCGGTAGTACTCGTCCGGCGCTGGTCGCCAGCGCGGCTGGTGGTGCCGGTCGTCATGGCCTTTAGCGGCGTGCTCCTGCTCATGTCGCTGGTGTACCTGGACCGGTTCCAGTGGGGCTCGTGGTCGCCCTGGCTCTGGTTCGGGCTCTACGTCGTGCTGCCGCTGACGTCGGCCTACCACCTACGGCTCTACTGGCTCCACCGGCGGCTGCCGCCGGCGCCAGCCGCGACGCTGCCGGGCGCCTGGCGGCTGGCGCTGCAGGCGGAAGGGGCCGCCCTGGCCCTCTACGGGCTGGCCTTGGCTGCCGTACCGTCCCTCGCCGCCGCCGGCTGGCCCTGGGCAGTCGACGCCTTTCACGCCCGGCTCTACAGCGCCCCCTTCTTCGCCATCGCGGTTGGCGCCTGGCTGCTGGCGCGCCGCGCGCCGCCGGCCGAATTGCTGACGTTGGGGCTGACGCAGACGGTGCTCGGCTTCTTCCCCGTCCTGGCGGTGGTGAGCGTGGACGCCGCCTTGCGCCGCGTGAACTGGTCGCTGCCTGGCCCGTGGGTGTGGGTGGGCGCCTTCGCGCTGCTCGGCGCGCTCGGTCTGGGGTTGCTGTGGGAGTGGTGGACCGCGCGCCGGACCCTGCTGCGGTGGGAGACCTCCTATGCGCCGTCTACATGACTCCGCGCCGGCGCTGCTGCGCCTGCTGCTGTGGGTATTCGGTGGGGCGCTCCTTTTGCAGGGCGCGGTCTCCGCGGCCGTCGGCCTCGCTGGGGTCCAGCCGCCATCGTGGACCAGCACCCTGTTCACGGTCGGCACGCTGCATGGCCTGATCCACACCGGCCTGGCCACAGCGCTGCTGGCCCTGCCGGCGCTGGACGTATCCGACCGCGTGCGCGCGGCCGGGGCGATCGCCTTCGGCCTGACCAGCCTGGCCATGGGCGGCACGTTCCTGCTGGTGGATCGGCCGCTGGGCATGCCCTACGATCCCAGCCAGAACGTCGCTCACTTCATCGATGGCTCGCTGGCCATCCTGCTGGGCCTGTGGATACTCCTGGCCACACGGTCCCGGGCGCGGGTAGCTCCTGCCACCGCCAGGCTCGGGTGACGCCGGAGCCCCTGCCCCGTGCTGCTCGCTCACGGACGGGAATGAGCCGGCGCCTCCTCTGGGCGCGCTGAGGCCGGCGCCAGCGCCGGCAGCGAGTTAGGGCGCCGGCGCGCGCTACACGAACGATACAGAATGGCTAGCTGCTTCAGGAAGGACCACACCTCGGCCGGACCGAACTTGCTCATACCCTGCTTGCGGTCGGTAAAGACGTACGGCACCTCCACGTATCCGCGGTAACGGGCCCTGGCGATCACCTCCAGGCCGATCTTGAAGCCGATGGGGTTGAGCGAAACGCCTTCCAGGGCGGCGCGCCGGATGACGAAAAAGCCGGAGGTGGCGTCCTTCACCGGCGTCAGCCACCGCGTCAGCAGGTTGGCGACCGCCGAAACGATCGTCCGGCGCAGGGGCCAGTCTTCGATCCGCCCCCCGCGCACGTAGCGGCTGCCGACCGCGAGGTCCACGCCGGGGGTCTGCTCGATCGCCCGCACCATGGTGGGGATCACCTCCGGCGGGTGGCTGAGGTCCGCATCCATCACCCCAATCAGGTCGCCGGAGGCGATCCGGATCCCGTCCAGGACGGCCGAGGCCAGCCCCGCCTTGGCGGGCCGGCGCAGGACGCGGATGGGGTAGCTGGCCGCCAGCCGCTCGGCAAGCTCGCCAGTACCGTCCGGCGAGCTATCGTCAACGACCACAATCTCGTACGGGATCTGCGCCCCCTCCAGGGCGGCGCTCAGGCGCCGGATCAGCAGGGGCAGGGCCCCGGCCTCGTTATAGGTCGGCACGATGACGGACAGCACGTCTGCAGGGAGTGTAACGGACCGGCGCGGCCCCTGTTGCCAGTGCGCGGGAGCAGTCGGGCAGCTTGCCACGTCCGGCGGTTGCGTCTGCCGCCCGACCGGTCCGAAGAAGCTGGCGCCACGCCCGCGCGGCTATCCGCAAGGCAGGTGACGCACGAAACCAAAGCCAAGGTGACCCCCTTGCGCCGGTGCCGGCCAGTAACGGAGACCCAGCTTGTCCTTGGTCTTGGCGCGCTGCCTATGGCCATATAATGGGCGTGAAGCGGCCCGGCCAGCCGCGGTTCGCTGCCTCGGACTGGAGCCTGGCCCGGCGGTCCGGCTATCCGAAGGGCCAGGCGTGAAGCAGTGGTCGGGCGCCATGCCGGACAACTAAACAGGGGGGATGGGAGAGCGCCATGAGCACGCGTCGTGATGTCCTCACTGTAATGCCTGCGTGGGGCGGCCTGCTGGCCGCCGCGTGTGGTGGCGCGGCCAGCGGTGGCAGCCGCGAGGAGCTGCCCAGGCCAGCCAGCGGCCCGATGGAGCTGCGCGTCGCCACGAATACCAGCATCCAGAATATGCCCGCTTGGGAGAAGGCAGCGCAGGGCTACGAGCAGAAATACCCCACGCGGAAGGTGAAGCTGGAGCACGGCACCGGCAGCGAATACACCGAGCGCATGGTCGCCCAGCAGGCCGCCGGCGACCCCCCGCCCATCTTCTACACCGCTACCACGGGCGTGCACAACTTCGGCCCCAAGGGGGTGTTCAGCGACCTGATGCCGCTGGTCAAGGCAGACCGCAGCGTCAATCTCAAGGACATCCCCGAGCGCGCGCTGAAGGGCTATACGTGGGCGGGTAAGCTCTATGGCATGCCGGTGATGGCCGATACCCGCTATCTCCACTACAACGTCAGCCTGTTCAAGCAGGCCGGCCTGCCCATGCTCCCCCGCGAGTGGAACGACGACAGCTTGACGCTGGAGAAGTTCGTGGAGTATGGCCAGCGCCTGACCGATACGGCCAAAGGCGTCTGGGGCTTTTTCCCCGGCGAGAGCTGGCTGGAGAAGGCCTTCTATCAGTTTGGCGCCGACCTCTGGGACAGCCGCGACTACACCACGCGGTGCGTCCTGGACTCGCCGCAGGCCATCGAGGCCTTCCAGTGGATGCAGGATTGCGTGCACAAGTGGCGCTTCGTCCCCAGCCCGCAGCAGGCCGCGGCCTCGGGCATCTCGTCCCCCCGCTCAGACAACGCCTTCATCCAGGGGAAGGCGGCGATGGTGCTCGGCGGCTACAAGCACACGGCGGCCATCTTCCCCGCGGCGCAGGGCTTCGAGTGGAGCATCGCCCCCCTGCCGAAGGGCCGCACCAAGGGCACGCAGGTGGTCGTGGTCGGCTTCGCCATTCCTTCTGGCGCCAGGTACGTGGCCGAGGCGTTTGACTGGATCAAGTGGACCGTCTTCCAGGACGGTGCCTGCGCCATCATGGGCCTGGCGTCACAGGCCGTGTCGGATAAGGTAGACCGCTACAAGTGCTCGCCCCTGCCTGAGTGGCAGACCAGGATGACGCAGGATGGGCTGAGGTCCGGCGGCAAAGTGGACGCCGACCATCCCAACGTCAAGCCGGAGATGTGGCCGATCATCTGGGGCGAGATCACGAAGCCGCTGAATGGCGAGCAGTCGGCCCGCGACACCGGCAAGCGCATCGTTGACCAGGTGAACCCATTGTTTCAGCCCTTTGTCGTCCCGCGCGCCTGAGCGTCGCATCCAGCACATCCTTGCCACCGGCCCCAATCAGGCGGTAGGCAGCACGAGGTTGCCGGAGAGACCGCTACGCGTCAGCGTGGCGCCTGCGCCATCTCCCCGCCATGACATGCCGGATTGGGGCCGGTGCCACGGACGTGGCGGATGCCCTGCTGGCGGGCGGGAGCGAGCAGGAGAAACTCACCAGTAAAAGGGTAGAAGCTTGAAGGCCATTATCATCGGCGCCGGCCGCGGCCAGCGGCTCATGCCACTCACCGAGCAGCAGCCCAAGTGCTTTGCGCCCGTCGCGGGCAAGCGCATCCTGGACTGGATCCTGGCGGCGCTGGCCGGGGGTGGGTTCACGCCAGCGGACATCGCCTTTGTGGGCGGCTACCGGCTCGCAGCCATCCAGCGCGAATACCCCCAGTTCACCTACTACGAGAATGCCGGCTGGGAACGCACCAACATCCTCGCCTCGCTCTTCTGCGCCGAGCCGGCGATGGCCGATGGGTTCGTGTGCACCTACGCCGACATCGTCTACCGGCCGCACGTCGTGGAGCGGCTGATGCGCAGCCCGCACGATATCACGCTGGTGGTGGATACGGACTTCCGGCGTCGCTACCGGCGGCGCACCCAGCACCCTGAGAGCGACGCCGAGAAGGTGCTGGCGACAGGGGACCGCGTGCTCTCCGTCAGCCGGCTAATCCCCGCCGACCTGGCGGCCGGCGAGTACATCGGCGTGGCTAGGTTCACGCCCCGCGGCGCCGCGCTGCTCCGCACCCACTACCATCGCGTGCTGGCGCGGTACGACGGCCGCCCCTTCCAGGGCGCTCCCTCCGTGCAGATGGCCTACCTGATCCACCTCTTCCAGGAGATGCTGGAGCAAGGGGTGGAGATGTACAAGGTGGACACCCACGGCCAGTACTACGAGATCGACACCACCGAGGACTACCAGATCGTCCAGGATGAGTGGCGCTGAGACGGCACGCACCATGCAGCCGCGGAGCCGTGGTGCGCAGCTCAGCCCAGGAGCGGCCGGACCTGGGCGGCCGCGTCTTCCAGCGCCTGGCGGGGCGTCTTCTCCCCCTTCAGCGCCGCCTCCTGTGCATTGAGGATAATGGTGCGCACCTGCACCGCGTCGCTCGTCTCAAACTCGTGCCAGGGGACCATGTCGTTGACCTGGTCGTAGGTGGTGCGCGCGATGGGGTTCTCCTTGAGATAGGCGCCCATCAGCTGGGGCGCGTCGAGCGTGCTGCGGCGCACGGCCATGTACCCCGAATCCTGCGCCATCTTGCTCGTGCCAGCAGGGCTGACCAGAAACTTGATCAGGTCCCAGCCCGCCGCCTGTTCGGCCGGCGTCTTGCCCAGAATGAAGACGTTGTTCCCGCCGGCCGGCACGCGCCGCGGCTTGCTGCCATCGGTCGGGAAGACGGCGGTGCGCAGCAGCTCCACCGGAAACTGCACGTTCCGGCGGATGGCGTCCAGCGACGCTGTGGTGGTGGAGATGTAGCCGAGCTTGCCGGTGTAGAAGAGCGTCGCCGCCCCGCTGTAGAGCGGCATCGTGCCGTCTCGCAGGACCAGGTCGGTCCAGTAGGTCAGGGCGCGCACACCCGGGGGCTCGTGGAACATTGGCTTGAGGCCATCGGGGGAGACCATCCGGCCGCCGGCGCACTCCACCATAGCCTGGAACATCCAGTTGCCGGTGATGGTGTAGTTGAAGGCGACCCCCTTGGTCTCGCCGCGGGCGATCTTCTGGGCATGGGCGCGGAGCTCATCCCAGGTCCGCGCCGGCCGGTCAGGGCTGAGGCCGTTCTGCTCCAGCAGGCCGGCATTGAAGTAGAAGATCGGCGTGCTGACTGCGAAAGGAAGGCCCCATTGCTTGCCTTGCACGTCTTGGCCGAGCTTGAGCATGGCGGGAAAGAAATCGCCGGTGCTGAACCGCTCCGCCGCGATGAAGTTCGCCACGGGGGTCATCGGGATACGCTTGACCATGAAGCGCGTGTAGGTGAAGCCCGCCTGAGCGACCGCGGGGGGCGTGCCGGCCGTAGCCAGCAGCTGCACCTTCTGCAGCAGGCCCTCGTAGCCCCCGCTGACGACGACGCCGCGCGCCCGCACGCGCGACTGCTCGCGATGGTACTGCTCCAGAATGCCGTCGATAAAGGCGGCGCTGTGCTGGTGGGTAGGGTAGGCCGCCGGCGAGTTACTGAGCCTTGCGGATCGGCACTTTTCCGTCGGCCCCCCTCCGAACCGGGCTTGCGACTTTCGCCGCACCCGGCTCTCCAGTGTCAGTTGGTGACACGCTTGTCGGCATAGGCCCGGCGAGGCAGGAGTTGTTGTCGCGCTTCCCCGGGTGGAGTAGAATGAGGCCACTGTCACCGGGTGGAGGAACAACATGCACGCGATGGCCGTGGAATTCACGATGCCGGAAGGCACCGACTTTGACGCGCTGCGCCAGCTGATGAAGCAGCGCGCTTCCCTCTATGAGGGGATGCCGGGGCTCCACTTCAAGGCCTTTGTTTTGGACCCCGAGCGTCGTGCGTACGGCGGTCTCTACGTCTGGGACTCGCGTGAGCATATCGATGAGTTCCTCAAGTCCGAGATCTTCCAGGGTATCGTGCAGAAGTTCGGGCAGCCCCAGATTCGGATGTATGAGGTCGCGACGCTGGTGGAGCGGGGAGCGTCGGTGGGCGCAACCCGTTAGCGTCGCGGTTATTGCCGACTAAGCGCTCGCCAGCCGCGAGCGCGCTGCCGTGGCTGCCGGAGTGGATGGCTCTATGGCAGTCGCGGCAGACGACCAGCGTCTTGCGACGGCGCGCCGCCATCTTTTTGACCCATTCGGGTCTGGCGGTGCGTCCCTTCCGCTCCAGGTCCTTCAGATGTCGCACGTGGTGGACCTGGACCTCTTCCGTTGAGCCGCAAAGCTCGCAGGTGTCGGCCAGGAGCCGTTCGAGCAACTCCGTCCGGGTGTTGTTGAGGAAGCGGATGGGCTGGTCGTCGAGGACTGCGTCTTTGTTGCGTACAAGCGGGATGCCGTCCCACTGGGCCACCAGCGGTGCCTTCCCTGCGCGCTCGACCGTCACCATGAGGACCTTGCGGGGTCCACGTGGCGTTGCGATGGTCGCCTGATAGCGTTTGACGGCTTGTCGCACGCTGAGCCTGAGCTTGTGGGCCAGGGTCTTGGCGAGCGACTGTGCCATCACCCATCGCAGGCGGCTGAGCGCGTGGAGGTTGTAGGCGAGCTGGTAGTACCCCACGATGCCCCGGTACTCCGCCTGGTAGTCCGCCACGAGGCTGAACACAGCGTTGTGGAGGCGCTCCGGGCGGTGGACCGGCTTGCCGTGGGCCAGGTACGGCGCGCACTTGGCGTGCACCACGTCCAGGGGCACCTTGAACCCGATCGTGCCGTTGATGCTGCGGTGACCGCGTTCGTTGTGCTGGTGGTCGTTGTGGATGGTGACCACCTCGTAGCCGAGGAAGCGCGCGGGTTCTGTCCGCGCGTGGGTGAGCAAGGTCTTCTCTGCGGAGAGTTCCAGCTTGAGGTGCTCACGCAGGAACGTTGAGAGTCGGTCCTTGATTTCTTCGGCTTCCGCCCGTGGACCCGCGAAACCGAGCAGAAAGTCGTCGGCGTACCGCACGTAGTGCAGGCGCCGGTAGTCCGGGTCGTTGGGCACCCGGGCGGGCAGGAGCTTCAGCTGCCGACGAACCTCCTGTGCCTCGTCCGAGTGACCCGCCTTGGCCAGACGACTGGCGCGCTGTAGCAGCGCTTGGTAGGCCGGGTTGTTCTTCCGCCGGTCGCCGCAGTTGTACGCTGGCAGGAGCGCCGAGCCGACGAACTGGTCCAGCCTGTCCAGATAGATGTTCGCGAGGACGGGGCTCACGATACCCCCTTGCGGCGTACCGCTCAGGGTGGCGTGATACTTCCAGTCTTCGAGATAGCCCGCCTGGAGCAGGTTCTTGATGAGCCGCAGGAAGCGGCCGTCGTGGACGTTCTCGCCGAGCACCCGCAACAGGACCTCGTGGTCGATGTTGTCGAAGCACCCTTTGATGTCGCCCTCGATGAACCACACCGTACCCGTCCACTTCCGGTAGATGTCCCGGAGGGCGGTGTGACAGCCGAGGCCCGGCCGGAAGCCGTGGGAGTGGGGACTGAACCGCGGCTCGTAGTACGCCTCCAGGATGGAGCGCACCACTTCTTGCAGCAGCTTGTCCGACCACGTGGGGATGCCCAGCGGGCGCTGCTTCCCATTGGCGTTGGGAATGTACGTCCGCCGCACCGGCGTCCACCGATACCGCTCGTGACGCACCGCGTCGATGAGCTTCTCGATCTTCGCCAGGGACATCCCGTCCACGGTCTCCGGGGTCGTGCCTGGTGTCATTGCGCCCTGGTTCCGGGAAACGCGGCCGTAAGCGCGCAGGTACAGCGATGGCTGGAACAGTTGTCGGTAGGCGTCCAGCAGTGGCAGTCCTCTGCTGCCTCGTTCGCGGATGATTCCCAGGATGGTTTCGGCGTCTCGCATCGTGCGAACCTCCCCTCGTGGGTTTCGTTGACACCTGCCCCCCTTCGCCCTGTGGCCGGCTTTCCCGACCGCTGACTACTACGGGGGCTCCGTCGCCATAGGGCTCGCGCCCCGTAGGCGATCCTGCGTTCCCTAGGAGCAAGACGAAGTAGCGCGCTGTAGGCGCCCCGTTGGCTTCCTTGAGTGGCCTCACTGGCCACCGCCCACCGGCCGGAAGGTTCCGGCGACATTCACAAAATCGCCGTATGCCGGTGGCCCCGCTGTAGGCGTTGTGCTCGGGGGACGAATCGTTGCATCGCTGGAAGCTGGAGTTAAGGCAGATCGGCCTTCGCCATGGCGCGCGGGCCTAGCAGGACGCCACCCTAAACGCCTTCGGGCGACTCCCACGTTCCCGGCCTGCTCTTGTCCCCTCTGGCTTTCGCCGTCAGGTCAGCCGGGTGGCCCAGGGGTCGTTGCTTCCGGACCCCTCCTGTCTCAGACAGGGATCTGTGCTCCTGGTGACGCAGCGCACGTGAACTCGATCTCCGGCGCCGGCTCCGCCGCAGCCGGCAGCCCGGCCGCGCGCTGGTCCCGCCAGCCACAGCCCGCCAGCCAACTGGCCGCGCCCAGCGCCCCGCCGGCCGCAGAGAGCGCCTGCCGGCGCGTGATCACGTGTGAGGTTGCCGTCATCAACCGGTATTATGCCGGTGAGCAGACGGCCATGCGACCTCCATCGTCCAGTCCCGCCAACCTGGCCGATCCCGGCAATCGCGCCACGTCGCTCCCCCTATTCCCTGCCGGCGTCGTCGGCAGCATGCCGCGCCCCCAGTTCCTGCGCGACCTGCTCGATCCGCGCGCCGAGGGGCGCGTCCCGCTCGAGGTGTACGAGAAGCGCCTGGACGCCGCCACCCAGTACGTCATCGCCATGCAGGAGGCGGCCGGGCTCGACCTGATCTCCGATGGCGAGTGGCGCCGCCGGTCGTACATCGGCGTCATTGCGGAGATCATGCACGGCTTTCACTCGTACGTCGTGGACGACGAGCTGGGGACGGGGCGGCCGTTCCACGTGGTGGTGGAGCCGATGACGCCCCGCCGGCCCGGGCGCATCGCCGAGGAGGCCCGCTTCCTGGTCCGGCACACCGACCGCCTGACCAAGGTCTGCCTGCCCTCGCCGTACCTGCTCGGCCAGCGCATGTGGGATCCGGAGCGGTCTCGCCGGGCCTACCCGACCCGCGAGGCGTTCATGCGCGCGCTGGTGCCTGTCCTGCGCCACGAGCTGGAGGAGGTGGCCAGGACCGGCGTGACGGTGGCCCAGTTCGACGATACGCACCTCTGCCTCTTTGTCGACCCTGCCGTGCGGGCCAAGTACGACGATCCCCAGCGGGAGATCGACCTGGCCGTGGACCTGCTCAACGAGATCGTCACCGGCGTGCCGGGGCGGGCGAACCTGATCGTCGCCGTTCACCTGTGCCGCGGCAACGCCGGCCGGCTGGGCTGGAAAGGCGCCGGCGGCTATGAAACGCTGGTGCCGGCCATGCGCCGCCTGAACGTCGACCAGTACGTGCTGGAGTACTCTATTCCGGTGGCCGGCGACATGGCGGTGCTGCGGGCGCTGCCGGAGGACCGGCTGATCGGCCTGGGCTGCGTGGACGTGCGCGGCGAGCAGATCGATACCGTGGAGCAGATCGTGGCCCGCGTCGAGGAGGCGCTGCGCCACGTGGACGCCCCGCGGCTGAGCCTCAACCCCGATTGCGGGTTCGCCCCCGGCTCGGCGGCCCCCATCCCCATCGATGAGGCCTACGCCAAGCTGCAGCGGGAGGCCCAGGCTGCCGCCATCCTGCGCGAGCGCTATGGCTGACGCGCCGGCCGCGTTTCCCTGTCGGTCGGAGCCTGCCAGCACGGCACGCGCCACGCCGGCAGCGGCGAGGGCCCCCCATCAGTGGGACGCTACCGCTTACGACCACGTCTCCGATCCCCACGTTCGGTGGGGGAACGACGTCGCCGCCCGTCTTCGCTTGGCGGGGCATGAGACGGTGGTGGATGCCGGCTGCGGCACGGGGCGCGTCACGGAGCTGCTGTGCCGGCGCCTGCCGCGGGGCCGCGTCATCGCGGTGGACGCCTCGGCGGCCATGCTCGCGGCGGCCGCACGCCGGCTGGCGCCCGTTCGCGACCGCGTGGCGCTGGTCCGCGCCGACCTGCGGCGCCCCCTACCCATCGGCCGGCCGGTGGATGCGGTCTTCTCTACCGCCACCTTCCACTGGATTGAGGATCACGACGCCCTTTTTCGCCAGCTGGCCGCCGTGCTCCGCCCGGGGGGCCAGCTCGTCGCCCAGTGCGGCGGGGCAGGGACCATCGCCTCGGTACGCGAGGCCCTGCGGCAGGTAGGTGATGGATGGACGGGGCCGTGGACCTTCGCCACGGCGGCGGAGACGCGCCGCCGCCTGGAGGCCGCGGGCTTCGTCGCGGTGGACACCTGGCTCCAGGCGGAGCCGGTGGCCCTTGAGCCGGGCGCAGCGCTGGAACAGTTCCTGGCCACGGTGATCCTAGGCGCCCACCTCGCTCGCCTGCCTGCGAGCGAGCATGGCCCCTTCGTCAGGGCCGTCGCCGCCCGCCTGCCGCACCCCGAGCGCCCGGTCATCGATTACGTGCGCCTCAACATCGTGGCGCGCCGCGCCTGAGCGCGACGACCGTGCCCCCGGTCCCGTCTAGCGCCCCCGCCTGAAGGGTCGACCACGGATTGATGAATGGCTTCCCCTGGAACCGCTGGCACGCGCGGCCCGTGCCTGACATTCCGTCCACCGGACAGGCCCAGGGCCGGTGGGGCCGGCGCGACAGGCCAGAACTTGCTAGACTAGCCTCCTGCGGTGAAGACCCTGGTTGCCTGCCCGTCCTGAGCGCGTCTCACCCGACGCGCCGCCGGAGCTCGCCTCAGCCAGTCTTGACCCCAGCAGCACGAGGAGGGCTCTGACGATGAGCTATCAGGACCGGCAGCTGACCTGCGTCGAGTGCGGGCAGCCCTTTACGTTCACGGCCGAAGACCAGGCGTACCACGCCGAGCGGGGCTTCATGAATGAGCCGAAGCGCTGCCCGGACTGCCGCGCCGCGCGGCGGGGCGAGCGGGGCGGGAGAGGGGCAGGCGGGGGCGGCGCCTACGGCGCCGGTGAGGGGTACGGCGGATACGGCGGGGGACGGCCGATGTTCGACGTGACGTGCAGCGCCTGCGGGCGCGAGACCCAGGTCCCGTTTCAACCCCGCGGCGACCGTCCCGTCTATTGCAGTGACTGCTATCGCAAGCAGCGTGGCGAGACGCGCGGCGGCAGCCGTGGTGGCTCCGGCCGCGGGGGCGGCTACGGACGCGGTGGCTATGGCCGCGGCGGGCGCTAGGGGGCACCCGTCGTGCCCGCCCCCTTTCCGGCTGAACCAGGAAACGGCTGTTGCCGCCATCGCCGGACGGCTGGCGCCGCCGCTCGTGCACAGGTGGCGCCGGAGGTGAAACGGCCCCCGGCCGGTGGGGAGCGCTAAGGTGCCGCCACGCCACGGGCGGTACCGCCCGCCGCCCCGCCGCCCCACACAGCGCGAGAGCCGCCCATCCACACAGGTGCAGTTCATCCGCCGCGCCGTGCCCTTACCCAGCGCGCCCATCGTGCTGCGCATGGTGGCGCCGGCGCCCGACGCCGACGAGCCGGCGGGAGAGCAGTGGGAGCTGACCTGTCGCGACGGCTGGGAATGGCGCTTCACCGAGGGCAACCGCGTGCTGGTGCGGGTGGCCCAGGTGTCCGCCGAGCAAGCGCAGATCATCCAGGACTGGATCCAGCGCATCCAGGACCCCGCTGTGTGGTGGGCCGTCAGCCGCGAGCTGCATTCGCCGGACAGCTCGCCCGACGTGGCGCGGGCCCTGCGCGCGTCCCCCTGGCTGACGCAGGTCCTGCCCGTCCTCCTCGAAGCGTCGACAGAGGGCGCTCCGCCCCCGCCCCCGTAGCATCCGCCCCGCCCCGAACGGGCGCACGCCGGTTGAGCATGGCGCGACCGCGGGCGTATCATGGTGGCGCCGGGAGCGGAGCGCTCCCGCTCAGGAAGGGGAGGCGAAGAACCATGACCATCACCAGGCAGCCGGCAGCGCACGTCCACCCACCGCAGCCCGTCCAGCCCGGCCACGACGTTTCGTCTCAGGGCCGGCCCGGCGTCCAGGGGCTGGCCCTGCCGCTCCTGCCGCCGGACACGCGCCGCCTGGGGGGCGAGTTCGATGTGCCGGAGGCCGGCCGGCGCGTGGTGCGCTACCAGATGGTGGAGTTCCACCTCATGCGCCTGCTCGGGGGCTGGCTGGCCAAGATCCCTGAGTTCGAGCTGAAGTTCGAGATCGGCCGGCACGTGTGGCAGGACGCCGAGCACGCCGAGGCCCTGCGCCTGCGCTCTGGCGAACTGCGGGTCCCCGCCGATAGCGACCGCCGGCCGCCCATCGAGGTGCAGCGCTTTCTCGACGCGCTCGACGAGGCGGAGACGCCGCTGGAGTTCCTGACCGGCATCTATCGCGTCGCCAAGCCGCGGCTGATCAGCGCGATGCAGTATCATGTCGCCGCGACCGACGTGGTGTGCGACGCGCCGACGGTCCGCGTGCTCCCGCCCATCATCGAGGAAGAGAGCGCGCAGGTCCGCTGGGGGGAGGCCGCCATCGAGGCGCTCATCGGCGGTGACCCGCAGCGCGCCGCCCGCGCCGCTGCCTGGCAACGGCACCTGGAAAGCATCCTGGCGCAGGCGGGCGGGCTGGTGGCGAGAGGCACCCCCCAGCCGCCGGAGCCGCCGGTCACCCCCGAGCTAGCGATGCAGAGCATCCTGGACATGCCGGCCGCCAGGACGCCCCGCTCGGAGCGCCTGCTCATCGCCGCCCGCGACGCCCGCTTCTACGTGGACCTCTCGCCCCGCGTCCTGCCGGAGGACGATGAACCGCCAGAGCTGATCGAGCTAGAGAGCGCGCTCCGTGCGCGGCGGACAAGCAGCGACCTCCCTGCGGCCCCTGAGCAGCGCCCTGCCGACGACCGGCGGGGCCGGCCACCGCCGGTGCCCCTGGCCCAGCGCGACCAGCGCTTCGACATGGTCCACCCCGCCGACCAGGCGCGGAAGATGCCCCCACCCGGTGACGACTGGCTAGAAAAGGCGCGCCGGCTGATGCACGGCATGATGGACAATGAGATGCACGCGGCGGAGCTCTCCGGCCGCAACATGTACGAGTTTCCGCGTATGCCCTGGGAGTTCCATCTGGATATGGCCCGCGTGGTGTGGGACGAGATCCGGCACTCCGAGGAGACCAAGAAGCACCTGGAGGATTTGGGCGGTTACGCCGGCATGTATCCCATCGTCCCGGGCAACTTCGGGTACCGTATCCAGCTCGACCTGCTGCACCGCCTCCAGGACCTCCATCGGCGCGGGGAGCTAGGCGGGCTGAACGGGCTGCTCAAGAGCCGGAACACCTTCCGCGAGATGGGGGACGAGGTCGGGGCCAGGATGTTCGACTTCATCCAGGCAGATGAGACGCGTCACGTCGCCTTCGGCAATCGCTGGGTGAAGTGGCTCCTGCATGACGACCAGCAAAAGCTCCGCGAGCTCACCGACGAGGTGGAGCAGATGCGGGTCGCTCACGACAAGAAGGTGGCGGCGCTCGTGAAGCAGGCGCTGGGCGATACGGGTGACGACCGGCCCGCCGGCGGCGCCGGCAAGAAGGAGGAGCCGACGCCGGTGAACGTGATCTCCCTCAAGATCGCCGGCTTCACCGACGACGAGATCGCAGAGCTGGTGCAGAAGGGCGGCGGCAACGCGGCCCTGGAGTGAGCCCGCCCGCCACGACCCAGCCTGTCACTTCCCTCTCCCTGTGGGAGTGGGTGAGGGTGAGAGCGCACGCCCGTGAATAAGGGCCGAGGGCCCGGTCCTAGCCGCGGCTCTCTCGGTCGGGGCCGAGGCGCTCGCCTGCGACTGCCGTGGACTGGACGTCGCGGCCGGCCAGGGTGGGTCGTGGACCTCGCGCTCCTAACACCCCCACATCAGGCGGCTTACGCGCGGGCAGGTCCGGCTGGCGGCTGCGACGGCACTGCCTCCTCAACGGGCGGCGCCTGGCGACGCAGCTGCTCCAGGCGGGCCAGGAGCGCTTTGATCCGCTCCTCATCTTGCTTGAGTGCCTGGCGCCACTCATACTGGTCGGTCTGCGCGATTTCCATCCGCAGATCCGAGAGGTAGTTGGAGAGGATGCGCGACAGCAGCGCCACATCCTCTGCATCCAGGGTGAGTTCCATAGCCGGTGCTCCTTGACCTGAAAACGGCGCATCCGTCAGCCCGGATTGCTGTGTCAACAGCCAAGCATGTTTCCTGCCCCGCTGGCGCTCCGGAGCGGCGTTACCGACTTCTTTACCGGCGGAGCCTTCACCCTCTCCCTCGCCCACAAGGAGAAGGGGCCTGCGCCTGCGTCGCGTCCCAGCCCTCTTCGATAGGGAGAACGGGTTGATCGCCGGCGATGAAGGATCCGGGTGAGCGCCGGGTGCGCACGCCTCGCTCTCTCAACTGTAGCCTCCCGCGAACAGCCGGCGCTGTCAAGGGGCGGCACGCTGGCGGACAAGGCGCGCACAAACGAAGAGCCGATAGGCGCGCAACTGGCGTCCACTCCAAGCGCCGACCGGCTTCGCAGGCCGGATCCGGTCCGATCTGGCTGCGCCAGCGTCCACCCCAAGCGCCTGCCGGCCTCACCGAAGAGCAAGGCGGGTCGGGGAGAGAGGATTTGAACCTCCGACCTCCTGAACCCCATTCAGGTGCGCTACCAGGCTGCGCCACTCCCCGCACCGGCCGCGAGCAGATGGCTCCCCGCAACCGATGACCAAGTAAGTCTACCAGAAGGCGCCGCCCTTCCGCCTCCTGGTATGCTTTTGCCGTTTGTTCTACTTTGGTTCTACCCGGGTCGCCGTGCACGTCCCGGCATTCGCGCCTGGCGGCGCGCCGGTAACCGCGTGCGGGCCACCCGGTCGAACCCATCTGCGCGAGGAAGGAGTATTGCCCCATGGCAGGAAGGAAGAGTGAGGGAGCTCTGGGCAAGACCGCCCGTTCGTCCACGGTCTTTGACCGCGAGGCCGGTAACCGGCCCAGCGGGCATCTCTGCGCCGCCTGCAAGAAGCCGATCATCATCCGCGAGCATCTGCCAGTGATGCAGATGCCCGGCCGCCGGATGATGCACTATCACCGCGCCTGCTACCAGGCGGCCTAGCGCGGATCTGTTACGAGCCGCGCCGTCCCTCTCACACAGCGTTCCCGCCTCCAGCGGGACGACCGCAGGCAGAGGGACCTGATGCCCGCCGTGAGGCATCCAGGGCTGGCCTCCCAGGCACGCGCCTGGGGTGTGCGGAAGCGTTCCGACCGGCGCCAGGCCTGGCCCTCGTTCCCCCGCTCCGTGTCGGAGCAGGGGCGGCGCGGCCCCGGCCGAAGGGGGAGAGGTCCGTCCTCCTCTCCCCGTGGCCCTCGTTCCCCGTCTCCGATACGGAGAGGGGGTTAGGGGGTGAGGTCCGTCCGCCCTCCCGGTGCGGCCCCGGCCGAAGGGGGAGAGGTCCGTCCTCCCCTTGCGCCCCACGCTCAGGAGCAGCGGACTGAGGGCATCACCGGATCACGTCCGGCCGGCCCCAGTCCAGCAGCCCGAAGCCGAGTGGCCAGCGGGGCGCCACCGCGACCGGCAGGTGCCCTGATGGCGCCGGCCCCTTCCCGAATAGCGCCTCGGCCGCGGCTTGCAGCGACACCGGCCGGTTGGAATAGGTCGCGAGCAGGGCGGTCGCCTGCGCCACCTCCCCCAGGTCGTACGGCAGGCGCAGCGCTACTACCACGCTCGGCCTCCCCAGCGCCAGGACGTCTTTGAGCAGCGCCGCCTGTTGCGGATACTCGTGCAGGTTGTAGCTGCCGATCACCACCAGCTGGGCCCCCTGCGCGCAGGCCAGCGCCGCGCGGGCCTCCCCCGGCGCAGGACGCAGCCCAATGGCCACGGCCTGCGCCACTGGATGGAGCGCCTGCACCGCATCGCCCAGGCTCAAGGGCTGCCCGGCCGGCGGCGCGGGCAGCGCGATCTCCACGCCGTTGACCGCCGCCGGCCGCGGGTGGATGACGCACACCGCGGTCTGCGGGCTCACTTTCAGCGGCAGGAGCCCACCCTCGTTCTTCACCAGCGTCAGGCTGCGCCGCGCCACCTCCAGGGCCAGGCCGGCATGCTGGGAGCCAGGCCCTGCCGGCAACGCGCCCGCCGCTGCCCCCCTGCCATCCCTGCCGGCGCTCGGCTCCGGTGTTCTGAGGGACTTCTGGTGCGGGGGCTCTGCCGTCCCGAACGCGAGCGTTGGGCCGTTGAGCGCGAGCGTTGGGCCGTTGAGGAGGCCCCGCCTCGCCTTCGCCTCCAGGATGCGCCGCACCGAGGCGTCCAGGCGCTGCGTGGGAACGGCGCCTTCCCTGACGGCCGCCACCAGGAGCGCGTGCGCCCGTTGCTGCTCCGCCATGTTGCGGCGGAAGAGCAGCAGGTCCGCGCCCGCCTGGAAGGCCAGCAGGGCCGCCTCGGCCGTGCCGTAGTCGTTCACGATGGCGCCCATCTCCAGGTCATCGGTGATGATCAGGCCGCGGTAGCCGAGTTGCTCACGCAGATAGCCCAGGACCGGCGCCGACAGGGTGGCCGGCCTCTTCTGATCTGGCTCCAGGGCCGGCAGCAGCACGTGCGCCGTCATGATGCCGTCCACGCCAGCGCCGATCGCCGCCTGAAAGGGCGGGAACTCCACCGCCCGCAGGCGGGCCAGATCCTGGGCGATGATAGGCAGCTCGCGGTGCGAGTCCACGTCCGCGTCGCCGTGGCCGGGAAAGTGCTTGGCGATCGCCAGCACGCCGGCCCGCTGCGTGGCCTCAATCGCGGCCGCGCCCAGCCGGCCGGCTAAGGTCGGGTCCCCGCCGTACGACCGCACCCCGATGATGGGGTTCCGCGGGTTGCTGTTTACGTCGACCACCGGCCCGAAGTTCACGTTGATCCCCAGCCCGCGCAGCTGGCGCGCCGTCTCCGCCGCCACGGCCGCCGCCACGTCGGGCGAGAAGCTGGCGCCAATGGCCATGGCGGATGGGAAGATGGGGACGCCCTGGGTCACGCGGATCACCGGCCCGCCCTCCTGATCGACGCCGATCAGCAGCGGCAGGCGCGCGGCGGCCTGCAGCCGACCGGTCAGCTGCCGGATCTGGTCCGCGTCAAGCAGGTTCTGCTGGAAGAGGATCACCCCGCCGGCGTGGTACTGGCGCACCATCTGCTCCGCTTCGGGGGAGAACGCTGGCCCCGCGAACGAGATCACCATCAGCTGCCCCACCTTCTCCTCCACCGTCATGGCGGCCAGCAGCGCGTCCACGTTGGCCCTCGTCCCTGCCGCCGGCGCGCCGCCCCGCTCCGCGAACGGCGGCCCGGCGCAGCCAGAGAGCGCAAGCAGGAGCAACGGGACGGCGGCGGTGGCGGTGGCGGCGGTGCGGAGCAGGCGCCCGAACACTGCTACTATTATTCCCCATCTACCCCTTCTGTTGACGCCAATGACCTTCCTGCGGCCCTCCCCTGCCCTGCTCGTGACCCGCCATTCGCCCCGTGGTCCCCGCGCCCTTGGCGCGTGCTTGCTGGCGGCCCAGGTGGTCCTCTCCGCCTGCTCGCCGGGGCCGTCCGGCGAGGCGAAGGCGGTGGACACGCCGGCCGGCCCGTCCGTCGGGGGTGCAAGCGCGCATGCAGCGCCGGCGCCGGCCGCGTCGGGGTTGGCCGCCCACGCCGGACAACCAGCGCTCGCCGCCAGCTTTCCCGCGCCCTCGGTGGCCCTGGCCGCCGCGCGGGCGCGCCTGCTCGACGGCGATTACCGGAAGGCGATGGAGGAGTTCGCCAGCATCCAGGCCTACTACCCGGGCACGGCGGAGGCGGCTGAGGCCATCCTGCGCCAGGGCGAGGCGGCGCTGGCGGACGATCAGTTCGCCGTGGCAGAGGAGCACCTGCGCCGGTTCCTAGCCGCGCATCCCGACCACCCGCTCCAGGGCACGGCCCTGCTCATGCTCGGGCGCGCCCTGGAAGGGCAGGGGAACGGCGGGGCCGCCGTCTACGCCTACCAGCAGTACAGCGCCTCGGTTCCCCCTGAGATCGCGCTTGGCGACTTCCTGCACCTGCGGGCCGCCAACATCTTCTTTGGCGCGGGGCGCGCGGCCGACGGCTGGACGGAGCTGGCCCAGGCCGTGCGGGAGGCGGACCAGAGCGGGTCGGCCTCCGCGCGGGCGCGGGTGTACGAGGCCCTCGGCACGCGCTACCTGGAGGCAGGGAACCGCGCCCAGGCCGCCGCCGCCTGGCGGGTAGCGCTCGAACAGATGGTCGCGGCCAGGCAGCCGGCGCGCGACGTAGCCGCTCTGGCGGGGCGCCTGGTGAACGTCTACCAGGCCATGGGCCGGCGCGACCTGGCCGATGCCCTCCGCTGGCGCATCGTCGGGGAATGGCCGCGAACGGCCACGGCTCAGCGGGCGATGGCTGATCTGGGCCCGAGCACGGTGCCGGCCATCCTGCGGGGCGAGATCGCCTTTGCCAACCGGAGCTGGGCCCAGGCGGTGGAGGCGCTGACCTGGTATCTGGACGCCGGCGCGCCGGAGGGTCGCCTGGACGAGGCCCGCTACATGCGCGCGGTGGCGC
>DAOTTI010000097.1:0-2591 GCA_034437795.1 Chloroflexota bacterium
CAGCGAGATCCACAGGCTGTTGGAGAGCGAGCGGGGATAGTTCATGGCCAGGAAGGCCAGCGGGTAGTTGATCCAGAAGAAGCCGGACGGGATCCAGACGATGGTGGGATCGGTCAGGTCCTGCGCCGTCTTCAAGGATGTGGCCAGGATGTAGAAGATCGGCACCAGAAACACGAAGCCAATGTCGACCAGCACGATGTAGGTGAAGATGCGCTGGACGAGCTCCACCGCCCGGCGCCGGAACACCTGGATGTCGCGTAGCCAGATGGGCCCGGCCTGGACCCACCGCTGCGCATGCACCACCACGGCCATAGCCAGCCTCCCGGGTGCTCAGCGGCCACCCTTGATGCTGCTGGGAGCAGCCGCCACGCCCCCAACGGGCGTGCCGCTGCTCGGCGTCCTCTGCGTGCGAGCCTTGACAGCTCCTGACACCCAGTGTGCACACGAACCTCAACGCTTTCCTCAACGCCCCTGGGCGCGCCACAAATCCCGCGGAACGTTGAGGTTGGCGTTGAGGTTCGTGTGTTAGTCGATGCCCGTGGCTGATGGGGAGGCGGCGGCGAACGAGCGCTCCATACCTGCGGGCATCCCTCCGCGCGCACTCCAGGACTGGCTTGAGACCGGCCTGGGCCTGCTAGTCGTCCTGCTCTTCGCGGGGCTGTCGCTCCAGGTGTGGCGCTTCTATGAGGCACAGCTCCGGCCGTATGCTCGCACCGTCAAGGACGCGGCGCCGGTTACACGCGCCGTCCGGTTAGACGATCGCCAGGCCGTCCGCCGCTGGCAGACGGTGCTGGAACTCCTGGGGGAGGCCAGCACCTATCTTGAGGCCAAGCGCTGGGACTGGGCGCGGGCCACCTTGCAGCGCGTGCTGGAGCTCGATCCAGGGAACCCGGACGCGCTGGCCATGCTTCACCGCATGGAGATCGAGCCGGTCCCGACCTTGACTCCCGGCGAATCCGCCGCGCGGCAGCGTGAGCAGCGTGTGGTGGAGCTCCTGGGCGCCGCGTCCTCCTTCCTTGAGGCTGGCCAGCCCGACGAGGCTCGCCGGCTGCTTCAGGAGGCCGCGTCGCTGGACCCCGCCAATCCCAACGTCCAGGCCGCGCTCAGCGCCCTGGACACGGCGCGGGGAACTCGGTAAGGTAAACGCAACGGCGATACGAATCCGCGATCAACCGCGATCAACTGCGACCAACGGAGACCCTCGCGCATGGTAAACATCGGTAAGCTCGTCCTCTTCGCCTGGGCCATCGGGCTGGTTGGCGTCGGCCTGCGCCTGGTCCAGGGCCAGGCCGGCGTGATGATGACCGCCATCGAGGCCGGGCGCTTCTCGGAAGCCCTGATCCTCCTCGTCTTCATCACCCTGGTGCTGGTCGGCTCCGTCGCCACCTTCCTGCTGTTTCTGGGTGTCGGCGTCCTGCGCGAATGATCGGCCCTCAAGCGCCGGCCGGGCCGCCCCGCGGGCGCAGCCCGCGCCCCCTGCGTCGGAGCGGCCGCCCCGCGCCGCCTGGCCCGGACTTCGGTGGAAATGGCCGGTCTTTGCCTCCGTCCCTGGCGCTCCGCAGGGGCACGGCCGAGTATTCTCCCGAGTATTCACCACTGGGGCCCTCTCCCTGCGGGAGAGGGATTGATCGCCAGCCCCAAAGGATCCGAGCGAGATCACGGCCGACGGCGCCGGGCGCCGGCCGGGCGTGTAGCCGGCGAGCCTACGCCGAGCACACCGCCCCCGGCGGCGCCTCGTCCCACGCCGCCACCAGCCGCTCCCCGAAGACGTCCTCATCGGCCTCGACCCGGACAGCGGGGCGCTTGAGCGCAGCAACGTCCCGGCCGTCAACTTCCCCGAAGACGTCCTCATCGGCCTCGGCCAGGGCAGGGATGCCCCGTAGCTCCGCCCAGGCCCGCACCGCGCCTTCTCCTAGCCGCCACCGCCTACCCGGCAGGCCGGCGACAATCTCCCGCATGAAGGCCTCGTAGACGTCCGGCCGCTCGAGGTACTCCGGCCCCAGGCAGTCGGCCAGCAACTGGCGCGCCAGCTCCACCGACCCCGCGGTGACCCGCCCCCAGTCGTAGCCCTCGGCGTGGCGCGTCCGGAACCCGCGGTCGCGCAGGGCATACACCCGATCCCGGCCCAGCCGGCGCTCTCTCACGCGCACGGCACTCAGCCCTCTCCATCGCTCTCCGTAGTAGGTCTTCACTGCTCGCTTCCTCGCCATCGCGGCCACGAACGGCCGCTGTCGCCAGTCTAGGCCCCCCGCCTCAACGCCGTCATCAATGTCACCCCTGGCCCGCCTCGCCTCAGCGCCATCATCAATGCCATTCTGGTCCGCCTCGCCTGGGCCGCCCGCGCCGCGGCCGGACTGCGCTGCCGCCATTCGCTCATCCCGCCGGCTAGAGGGCCGCTTCTCGCGCAGCCCCGCCCCGGCTCTACCATGCCCACCCCGGCGTAGGCAGACGTTCCAGCGAGCGCCCGGCCGTGCCCGTCGTCCTCCTCTCCGTGTTGGCGTGGGAACAACGGGCCCCCGCCGATAAGGCCCTCTCCCCATGGCGCTCGTCCCCCCTCTCCGTGTCGGAGCGGGGGCGGCGGGGCCAAGCCG
>DAOTTI010000098.1:0-40229 GCA_034437795.1 Chloroflexota bacterium
CAACGAGGGCTCCGCCAACAAGCCACGCCAGGTCACTACTGGCCCGCAGGGTGGGCCGACACCAGGATCTCCCTGGCCCGCGTCAGGTCCTCCGGCACATTGATGTTGAAGAAAGACAGGCCCTGCGGGTCGAAGCGGGCCAGCGTGGCGGCATCGATCGACCGGACGCGCACGTCCGTAAAGAAGCCGGTAATCTTCAACCGGCCCGCCTCCAGGCGGCGGCGCATCGGCTCCAGGCAGGCCCTGGAGTAGACGGCGTGGAGCGGCTCCGGCTCCTCGCGGACCGGCACCAGAACGTCGTAGTCGCGGGGCTGAGCCAGCATCCAGCGCAGTAGGGGCAGATTGAGAAACGGCATGTCGGTGGCCACCACCAACGCGTAGTCGTGTCCAGCCGCGCACAGGCCGGAGTAGATGCCGCCCAGGCTCCCGCCCGCCGGATACAGGTCCGGCACGACCCGATAGGGCAGCGGGGCCGCCCCCCGATAGGCGACGACGAGCACCTCATCGCACACCTGCTCCAGCTTCGCCCCCGTCGCCTGGAGCAGGGTCTGCCCCGAGCCTTCCGGCGCACCGCTCGCAGCGGGCGGCCAGGGCATCGTGGTCTTATCGATCCCCAGACGCCGGCTGCGCCCGCCCGCCAGGATAATCCCTGTAGTACTGGCCATCCGTCACCATCCTCGCAGCATCGTGGCGCTGGCCATCCATCGCCATCCTCGCACCATTGTCGCACCAAGCTGGCCCGATTCCTTCACGGCCAGCAATCACTTCCCTCCCCCTCTGGGGAGGGTTAGAGTGAGGGCTCCGCACTCACGCTCGGCGCAGCATTCCCTCTCCCCGTGGGAGCGGCGTAGTGGTCGTGGGTCTCAACTGGATGCGGCTTCCTCTCCGCGCGGGAGCGGGGTAGGGCATTACGCATTACCCACTACGCATTACGTATTCTCCCTTGTTCAAAGAGAGGGCTTGGCTGCGGGCGCCAGGCATCGAGCCGGTGAGCACCTCACCACTCCCGCATCAGGTCAGACGCGGCCAGCCCCGCGTTCTGGCCCAGGCCGAAGGCGGTGGCGATCAGGTTGCGCTGCCCGGCCACCACGTCCCCCGCGGCAAAGACGCCGGGCACCGGCGCGCCGCTCCTATCGAGCACCTGGCCATCCTCGTTGACGACCAGCAGGCCATCCTCATCGGTCTGGAGCGACCAGCCGTCCTCCGGCTTGAGGAAGCCGGTGTTCGGCACTAGCCCGAGATCGAGGAAGTAGCCGTCGAAGAAGCGCTCGCTCCCGTCGGCAAAGCGGAGCCCCAGTAGATCCGTCCCCTTACCGATGTGCGCGACGATCCGCTCCGGCACGATCTCCACGTTTAGTCTCGCCAGCAGCGCCAGCTGCTCCTCGCTCAGGCCATGCGGCCGGCCGTGGGTGAGGATCGTCATCCTGCTGGTGAAATCCTGGGCGCCTCGCACGATCCCCCAGGCCAGGTCGCCCGTGGCCAGAATGGCCAGATGCTCGTCGACGTGGAGGTGGCCGTCACAGCGAATGCAGACGTGCCAACCCTTGCGGTTCCCGGCGTAGCGAAACACCGTCCGGTAGCGCCGGTAGAGGCGCTGGGCCGACTCATCGATCTCGATGTCCGGCCAGACGTCTTCGAAGCCGGACGCGATCACAACGGCGCGGGCGTAGAACCGCGCCACCGCCACCGGTCGCCGATCCCGTAGCGGGCGCGTCGATGCCTCCAGCTCGAACAGGTGCCCTACCGGCGCGAACTCGCCACTCAGCGCTGGCGTCCGGCGCAGGCGGAGGACCACACCGGCACGGCGCTCGATCCCCGTCCGGCGCGCGCGACGGCCGATGGTCACGGTGCGGACGGGCCAGGCGTTCAGCCAGTGGTGGAGGGCCTGCATGAAGCGGGGACCCGTGATGCGGGTGAAGACGGGCGCGTCCACGATCTCCACGCTCTTGGACCAGTAGGCGCGGCCCTTGCGCTGGCTGATCGGCGCCGCGTCGAGTACCAGCACGTGGCGCAGCTGGTGGGCGGCGGAGACGGCGGCCTGCGTGCCGGCCGGCCCGGCGCCAATCACGGCCACGTCGTAGACGGTGCGCTCGCTAGGCTCGCTACGCTCAGTCATGTACCCTCCCATGGACAGGCCCGCGCTGGCGCAGGCGCGCCGCTGCCGGACCTGCAGGGATCATCTGGTGCGCTGGAGGCTCCGGAGAAAGTATGCCGGTGTGCGGAACGCCAGCTACTGAGGGGTGACGTGGCGGGAGATGGGGGTGCGCTCAAGGCTGGCTACGCGGCCGCCGATATTACGCCGCCGGTCGGCGTGGACCTGACGGGCTTTATCGCACGGGAGGGGCCGTCCACCGGCGTGCGCGACCCGCTACAGGCGCGGGCCCTCGTCTTCGAAGATGGAGAGGGCCGGCGGGCGGCGCTAGTGACGTGCGACCTGATTGGCCTGGGGCGGAACCTCGTAGCGCAAGTGCGCCGGCGCGCGGGCGAGCGTGCCGGCGTGCCGCCGGACGGGCAGCTGTTCAACTGCAGCCACACCCACTCCGGTCCGGAGACGGGTGTGCTCACGACCATCGGCATGCCCCACCCGCGCTATCTGGCGGAGCTAGAGGAGCGGCTGGTGGCCGTCATCACCGCAGCCGCCCGCGCGCCGACGCCGGTGCGGCTGACCGCCGGCGCCGTCCAGGTGCCCGCCGGCCTGGTGGTGAACCGCGTGTACCGGCGCGTGGGGCAGCCGGAGCGCTATGACCGGACCCTGACGGTGGTGCAGCTCTCGCCTGATCCCTCGTCCTCGCCGGCCGTGGCGAACGACGGGCGGCCCCTGGCGACGATTGTGGCCTTTGCCTGCCACGCCGTGGCGCTGGGCTCCAGGGAGCGCGAGGTCTCAGCGGACTACGTCGCGCCCCTACGTCGCGCCCTGGAAGCGCAGGGCACGGGCCCCGTGCTGTACGTCAACGGCTGCGGTGGCGACGTCAATCCGGCCAGCATGGATGCGCGCGGGCGCGAGGCGTGCGATGCCCTGGGCGAAGGACTGGCGCAGCAGGCGCAGGCGGCGCTGGCCCACATGACAGCGCTCCCCGGCGCCGACGCCGGCATTCGTGCGGCCTGCGAGCGGGTGAGGCTCCCATTCCAGGCGCTGCGGTCCCCTGAGGCCGCCGCGGCGCTGCTGGAGAAGGGGCGACAGCGCCTGCGGGAGACGGCCCACGGCTCGCCGGCCTACCGTGGCGCCCTCGTCGCGGAGGTGGAGTATCCGTTGCGACTGCTGCGCCTGCACTACGGCAGCGAGCAGCTCCCTGTGGTCGAGGCGGAGGTGCAGGTGCTGCGCATCGGGCCCCTGGCCCTGGTGGCCCTGCCGGGAGAGATCTTCTCCAGCCTCGGCCGAGCGATCAAGGACGCCTCTCCCTACCCCGAACCGCGCACGATCGTGGCCGGCTGGGCCAACGATAACGTCGGCTACGTGCCGGATCGCGACGCCTACATGCTCGGCGGCTATGAGGTGGATAGCGCCAGCCGCTACTACGGCTACCCCGCCGGCTGGGCGCCTGAGGCCGGCGACGGCCTGGTCGCCGCGGCGGTCCGCCTGCTTGGCCGCCTGTGCCAGAGGGCCCCATAACCACGCGCGCCAGCGCCGTCGCGCCAGGGGTCATTGGCCGGCGACGGGGCCGCTGACGGACCGTTGAGCTTGCTGCCTGCCCCTGAGGGCACCAACGGACCCTGAGGGCACCAACGGACCCTGGGGGCGCCAACGGATAACGAGTGCCGGCACGGGACGAAGGGCGAAAGACGGAAGACGCAACCACCTCCGTCTCTCGGTCTTCCTCTTTCGGACTGACGCTCTAAAATAGCCGGATCGTCCAGGGATGCGGCGCCGATACCCGGATCGGGCCGGCCGACACACGCATTACGTATTACGTATTCTGCATTACGCGAGGCCGCGGAGCCGGTACCCGGAACGGGGAGGCACGACGCACCGCTGATCCGTTCAGGGAGGCACGAAAGACAGGCCATGGCCCTGCTCGCCCTTGGGGTCACCATGCTGCTGGCCGCCCCGGTTGCCGGCGCGCTGGCGGTGGCCGTGATGCTGGCGTTTCACGAAGCGCGCGCCCGCGCCGCGCGATCGCTGGCCAGCGGCCTCGCCCGCCGCGCCAGGAGCGATCTGCTCGAAGACTACTTGCGCCTGGTGGCGGATGGAGCGCCCCCGCCACCCGGGCCGGCTCGACGGGCTGCCCTGCCCGTTGCTGCCCTCGCCGTTTCGTCCGTTATGTCGCCTCGGCCCGGCCGCGCGCTGCTCCTCCAGCACCTTCGCGAGCGTGAGCCGCTGCCCCTGCGGCTGCAAGGTCAGGCACGCCAGGCACGCCGTGCGCGGCGCGGACCGCGCGCCTCCAGGCCGCCGCGGTTACTGCCGCTCTCCGCATGATACCAGGCTCCAGCAGCCACCTCAGGTAAGCTCCTCTCCCCACGGCCATAGTCCCCCTCTGCCGCACGCGGGAGAGGGGGTCAGGGGGTGAGGGCTGCCCTCTCCCCATAGCCCGCGTCCCCGTCCCCGCGTCTGCGTGTCCCCGCGTCCCTGCGTCGGAGCGGGGGCCGGGGGCGCGCCGGCTGAGGGCGCGGCCCGCTATACTACCGGATTGTGCCCGCCAAGATGGTGCGTCCTCGCGTAGCGGTGGTCCCGGCGACCTTCGATCCGCCAACGAACGGCCACCTGGAGGTGGTCCGCTGGGCCGCGCGCCTCTTCGACGAGGTCGTCGTCGCCGTGCCGGCCACCACCAGCAAGCAGACCCTCTTCGACGCCAGGGAGCGCCTGGAGCTGGTGCGGGCCGCCGTCCAGGAGCTCAATCTGCCCAACGTGCGGGTCCGGCAGTTCGCCGACCAGCTCATTGTGGACGTGGCGCGCGAGGAAGGGGCCGTGGCCCTGGTCAAGGGGTTGCGCGCAGTGTCCGATTTCGACTACGAGCTGCAGATGTCGCACATGAACGCCCAGCTCGCCCCCGAGATCGTTACCGTCGCCGTGCTGGCCAGCGCCGAAAACGCCTTCCTCAGCTCCACCCTGGTGCGCGAAGTCGCTAAACTGGGCGGAGACGTGAGCCGCTGGGTGCCACGGGCGGTGGCCGAAGCGCTCCGCAAGCGCTTCGGCGAGCCGGCGCGCGTGCCCCCGGCCGCAACCGCCCTGACGGAGGCCGAGGGCGGCGCCGACCGCATGGGCGGCTTCGTGCTCCATGACGAGCGAGTACGCTAACCGACGACCGAGGACGCGAGCACCGTCGCACCAATGAGCTTCGTGCGCTGGCAAGGAAGGGGGTGAGTTCCATCGACATCCTGTATCTCGTGGATCGGCTGGAAACCGTCCTCAACGCCGGCCAGCGCGTGCCGTTCACCAATAAGATCATGGTGGACGAGCGGGAGTGCCTGGACATCATCGATCAGATGCGGATCGTGGTGCCGGAGGAGATCAAGCAGGCCCGCCGCGTCAGCCAGGACCGTGACCGCATCACCGGCCAGGCGCAGGAGGAGGCCGAGCGGATCATTGCCCGCGCCCAGGAAGAAGCCGAGCGCCTGCTGGAAGAGCAGGGCCTGCTGGAGCGCGCTCACGAGCGCGAGCGGGAGATCATCGAAGAGGCGGAGGCCCAGGCGCAGGGCATCCGCGAGGGAGCCGAGCAGTACGCCATGGAGATCCTGGAAGACCTCAACCGGCGCCTGACCACCATCTTGAGCCAGGTCCACGGCGGGATCGAGGCCCTGCGGCCGCGCTCGCTCCGCGGCGCCAGGGGACAGGCCCTCGCCGGCCGAGAGGACGACGACGAGCAGGAGCACCGCTAACCTGAGCGCCTCGTCTCCCGGCTAGAATGTACTGAGGAGACAGGCTCATGGATGCCCTGCGTTTCAACGTGGCAGGATTGCTCAAGGACCCGGCTGGGGCGACGCGCGACTACGACGTCGAGGCCTCCCCTAGCGAGCTGGCCCCTGTCCTGGAGGAGGCTGAGCCGGGCGGCGCCCTCTCCGGGCACGTCCAGCTGATGCGCACCCAGCGCAGCATCTTCGTCCGCGGCCACCTGGAGACTGAGGTCGTGGTCGAGTGCAGCCGCTGCCTGGCCGCGGCAACCGTCCCCATCGCCTTCGATATCCAGGAGGAGTTCTTCCCCCAGGTGGACGTGCTCACGGGGCACGCCGTGCCCCTGCCGGAGGAGGTTGAAGAGGCCTTCACCATCGATTCCACCCACGAGCTCGACCTGACCGAGCTGGTGCGGCAGCAGCTGCTCCTGGAGCTCCCAATGCAGGCCGTCTGCCGCGAGACGTGCGAGGGCCTCTGCCCGCGCTGCGGCGCCGACTTGAACCAGGGCCCCTGCGCCTGCCCGGACGAGGAGGTCGATGAGCGCCTGGCGCCCCTCCGTGCCCTCCTGGAGCGGGCGGCCGGCGGTCGTTAGACCGAGTTCAAGGCTCTTGGCGCTCGCTCCGGCCATACCGTTCCCTCTCCCTCTGGGAGACGGTTAAGGTGAGGGCTCCATTCCGTCTCCCTTTGGGAGAGGGTTAAGGTGAGCGCTCCACTCGCTACACGCTCCCTGGGGAGAGTGGGTTAGGGCGGGGGCTGCTGCTTGAGGGCTGCCGGCCCTCGGCAGCCCGAAGCTGGTATGCTCTGCGGGTGCTGTACTTGGTAATCAGTTAGCTAATTCGCTCGCTCTGCAGCACCCGCCGTGCTGCATGGCTAGAGTGAGAGTGTGAGAGGAAGAAGACGTGGGCGCTCTGCCAAAGAAGAAGATCTCGCGGCGCCGGCGTGACAATCGCCGGAGCCACATCCAGCTCCAGCCGGCCCAGCTCATTCGCTGCCCCCACTGCCGCCGCCTCACAGTGGGCTATCAGGCCTGCCCCCATTGCGGGCAGTTCCGCGGCCGCCCGGTCCTGAAGGTTGCGGAACCGGCGGGCGGGCGTTGACCGGCGGCGCCCGGCAGGTCGGCGGTGGGCGTGGTGGCTCGCTCGCGCTGCGGAACCTTAAGCGCGCAGCCCGTAGCGCCAGGCCCGGTCCGGGCGCCGCAGCCCTGCCGTTGTGCTAAGCGCAAGCAGCGATGAGTGTGGCGTGGCTATTCCCCGGCCAGGGTACCCAGGTAGTCGGGATGGGCCGCGACCTGTACCAGTCGTCGCCCGCTGCGCGGCGCGTCCTCGACCTGGCCGATGCCACCCTGGGCTTCCCGCTCACGCAGCTACTGTTCGAAGGGCCGGCCGAGACGCTCCAGCTCACCATCAACGCCCAGCCGGCGATCGTTGCCGTCAGCCTGGCCGCGCTCGCTGCCTTTCGTGAGACGTGGGAGCAGGCCCGCGGGGCGCCAGCGCCCCTGCCGGCGTTTGTGGCCGGCCACAGCGTCGGCGAGTACGCCGCGCTGGTGGCCAGCGGCGCGGCCGGCGAGGCTACTGGCCTGCGCCTGGTGCGAGAGCGGGCCAAGCTGATGCACGAGGCCGGCCAGGCGCGTCCCGGCAGTATGGTAGCCGTGCTTGGCCTGGATCGTGAGACGGTGGCCCGGGTCTGCCACCAGGCGCGGGTGCAGGTAGATGGCAGCTACGTGGACATCGCCAACCACAACGCCCCGACGCAGGTGACCATCGCCGGCGACCAGGCCGGCCTGGCCGTGGCGAGCCGGCTGTGCCTGGAGGCGGGGGCGCGCCGCTGCGTCCCCCTCTCGGTCAGCGCCGCCTTCCATTCGGCCGCGATGGCCCCCGCGGCGGAGCCCCTGGCCCGGGCGGTGGTGGCGGCCGAGATCGGCGACGCGCAGGTCCCCCTGGTGGCCAACGTTGACGCGCGGCCGGTCACGGCCGCCGGCGACCTGCGGCGGGAGCTGGCGCAGCAGGTCGCCAGGCCGGTCCTGTGGGCCGATAGCATCCAGTTCATGATCGACCAGGGCGTGCGCGTCTTTCTGGAGTTCGGCGCCGGCTCGGTCCTCACCAACCTGCTCCAGCGCCTGGGCCGCGACCTGGCGGCCATGGCCGTTGGCGACGCCGCCGCCGCGCGGGCGGCGGTAGACTGGCTCGCCCGCAGCATGCTTCCCGCTCCCAGTGGAAGAAGGGGAGGGTGAGGGCTCCGTTCATCAAGGGACAGGTGAGCGGAGCGCGTGGAGCCGCCGGACACCGTTCCGGCGCCATGCAGGGCATGAACCGTACGAGCCATTGTTATTCTGGTAGCGCAAGGACGCAGTGCCGGCGCGCCGGCAGGGGCTTGGCGAAGGCGGCGGCGCGCCATCACTCTGGCTCGAGGAGAATGGACCATTAGCGGCATGAACCAATCACCGGCCGGCAGGGACTTCAAGGGAAAGGTAGCCATCGTGACCGGCGCCTCGGGGGCGCTGGGCGGCGCCATCGCGCGCCGGCTCGGCGCCGGCGGCGCCAGGGTCGTCTGCCAGTACCACGGCAACCAGGCAGGCGCAGAAGCCACGCTCGCGGCCATCCGCGCCGCCGGCGGGGATGGGATCACCGTCCAGGCCAACGTGGCCTCGGCGCCGGAGGTGGAGGCGCTGGTCAAGCAGGCGCTGGACGCCTTTGAACGGGTGGATATCCTGGTCAACTGCGCTGGCGTCACCCGCGATACGCTGCTCGTCCGCATGGACGAGTCCGACTGGGATGCCGTGCTGGACACGAACCTCAAAGCGGCCTACCTCTGCACCCGCGCCGTCCTGCGCCCCATGCTGCGCCAGCGCCACGGGCGCATCCTGAACGTCGGCTCCGTCGTTGGCCTGAGCGGCAACGTTGGGCAGGCCAACTACGCCGCCGCCAAGGCCGGGATGGTCGGCCTCACCCGCAGCACGGCCCGTGAGGTCGCCTCCCGCGGCATCACGGTCAACGTCCTGGCCCCGGGCTTCATTGACGCCGGCATGACGCGCAGTCTGCCGGACGACCTGCGCGAGCGGGCCACTGCCCTCATCCCGCTGGGCCGCTTCGGGACCCCAGACGACGTGGCCGAGGCCGCCGCCTTCCTCTGCAGCGACGGCGCCGCCTATATCACAGGGCAGGTCCTGCAGGTCGACGGCGGGCTGGTAATGGGCTAAGCGCGCGGCCGGCAGTCATGCGCCACCTGTTCCAGGAGTGGACGTTTCCCCGCAGAGACGGTCACTCTCCTCGCCGTGACCGCCCGGCGACGGGCCGGCCCCTTCCACCGCCTGGTTGGTCGCCACCAGCCGGCTCCTGATGTAGGGTTGTAGGGTGAGACGATGTTCGCCAAGATCCTGATCGCGAACCGGGGCGAGGTGGCGGTGCGCGTGATCCGCGCCTGCCGCGAGCTCGGCATCCGGACGGTAGCCGTCTATTCGGAAGCAGATCGCCACTCGCTGCACGTCCGCCTGGCCGACGAGGCGGTCTGCATCGGTCCGGCCCCCGGTTCGAAGTCCTACCTGAACATTCCCAACATCCTGAGCGCGGCGCTCATCACCGAGGCCGACGCCATCCACCCCGGCACCGGCTTCCTGGCCGAGAAGCACATCTTCGCCGAGATCTGTGAGAATTACCAGCTCACCTTCATCGGACCCCGGCCGGAGACGATCGAGCAGCTCGGCGATAAGACGCGAGCGCGGCAGATCATGCGGGACGCTGGCCTGCCGGTGCTGCCCGGGTCGGCGGAGCCCTTGCGCAATCTGGACGAGGCGCGCGACCTGGCGCAGGCCCTCGGATATCCCGTGATGCTCAAGGCCGTGGGGGGCGGCGGCGGCAAAGGGATCCGCGTCGTGCGCTCGGACCAGGACCTGGCGGCGGCCTACTCCGTGGCCCAGGCCGAGGCGCAAAGCGCCTTCGATAACCCGGGCGTCTACCTCGAAAAGTGCATCGAGCACGCGCGCCACGTCGAGGTCCAGATCCTGGGGGACACCCGCGGCCATGTCATCCACGTCGGGGACCGCGACTGCTCATTGCAGCGCCGCGCCCAGAAGGTGCTGGAGGAGGCGCCGTCGGTGGGCATCCCGGCGCCGGTGCGGGAGGCGATCCGCGCGGCGGCCGTGCAGGGCGCCCGCGCCGCCGGCTACATCAACGCCGGCACCTGGGAGTTCCTCGTCGACCGCAACGACCAGTTCTACTTCATGGAGGCGAATACCCGCCTGCAGGTGGAACATCCCGTCACAGAGGCCATCAGCGGGATAGACTTAGTAAAGGCCCAGCTGATGATCGCCGATGGCCAGCCCCTCGCCTTGACCCAGGACGACGTCCGGCTCCAGGGCCACGCCATCGAGTGCCGGATCACAGCGGACGACGTGCAGCGGAACTTCATGCCGGTGGCCGGCCGCATCCATATCTATCTGCCCCCTGGCGGGCCGGGGGTGCGCGTGGATTCCCACGTCTACAGCGGCTACGAGGTGCCGCCGTACTACGATTCGCTGCTGGCCAAGATCATTACCTGGGGAGCCGACCGCGCCGAGGCCACGGAACGCATGAAGCGGGCCCTGTCAGAATGTATGATCGAAGGGATTGCAACCACCATTCCGCTGCACCAGCGCCTGCTGGCGGCGCCCGCGTTCGTATCCCACCAGGTCTCGACGACCTTCATCGAGGACTGGCTGGCCGAGCAGCGGCAGGCTGTGCCCGCCTGACCGGGCGCGCGCGGCAAGGTAGCGGCGGGCCGCGAGATGAGCGAGACGGGCGAACCATGACCGGCACAGATGAAGAAACGCTGCTTCATGAGCTGGCGGGCCCCGTAGGGGAGCGCCGGCGTGCGCGCATGGTCGCCTTGCAGGCGCTCTATGAGCTGGACGCCACGTCCCACGATCCGGAGACGGTGCTGCAGCGGCGCATCGAGGATGACCAGACGCCGCCCCACGCGGCGGCCTACGCGCGCCGCCTGGTGAGGGGCGTCCTGGCGCACCAGCCGGCCATCGACGAACGCATCGCCGCCGCCGCCCCCGCCTGGCCCCTGGAGCAGATGTCTCGGGTCGATAAGAGCATCCTGCGCCTGGCCCTGTTCGAGATGCTCTACGAGGAGGAGGTGCCGGCGAAAGTGGCGATCAACGAGGCGGTGGAGTTGGCCAAGATCTTTGGCCATGAGACCTCGCCCAAGTTCGTGAACGGCGTCCTGGGCAGCATCGAGCGCGCGCGCCGGAGCGGCGCGCCGTCCGAGCCACCTGCCGAGGAGGGCAAGCGGTGAGCGCAAGCGCACGATCGATTTACCACCGGCTCCGCACCCTCATTGCGGAGACGCTGGGCGTGGAGGAGAGTGAGGTCGTGCTGGAGGCGTCCTTTGAGGACGACCTCAATGCCGACCATCAGGATCTGGCCGATCTCCTGGCCGCGGTGGAGGAGGAGTTCGACGTCGTGATCCGCGAGGATGAGATGGCATCGCTCACCACCGTCGGCGACCTGGTGGAGCTCCTGGAGGATAAGGTAGGGTGAACCTGGATCAGGCGCTGTTGGTCGTCTGGGACTGGCTCTGGCAGCCGGTGCCCTTCTCCCGCGCGCCGTGGGCGGCCGTGCTCGGCCTGGTGCTCAGCATCGTCGTGCTCACCGTCCTCACGATCACCATCGCCGTGCCCTGGGCGCGCCGCTGGTGGACCGATGAGACCCCGCGCCCGGGCGAAGACGAGCGAGGCGTCTCGACGGTCGAGATGACGCTGACCGAGCACCTGCTCGAGCTGCGGAACCGGCTGCTGATCGCCTTGGCCGCGTTGGCGGTGGCCACTGCAGGGGCATTCGTGTTCTACCGGCAGTGGATGGCCATCGCCATCGCCCCCTGCCCCAGTTGCGACCTGCAGGCCCTCACCCCTACCGAGACCATCTTTGCCTACTTCAAGGTGACGCTCGTCGTCGGCCTGGTGATCTCCATGCCCGTCATCGCCTATGAGGCATGGGCCTACATTGCGCCGGGGCTGACGCGCAAGGAGCGCCGCTACGTCATCGCCATCGTGCCCGGGGCCACGCTCTCCTTCGCCGTTGGCGTGGCCTTCGCCTACTTCGCGCTCCTGCCGGCCGCCCTGCGCTTCCTGGCAGGGTTTGGCGCGGACATGATCCGTTTCTCCCCGTCGATCGATAAGTACATCTCGTTCATTACGCGCCTGCTGATCGCCACCGGCATCATCTTCCAGCTCCCGCTGGTGATGTTCTTCCTCTCCAAAGTCCACCTGATCAATCCCCGCATGCTCGGGCGCATCCGGCGCTACGTCATCGTGGTGGCCTTCATCGTGGCCGCCATAGTCACGCCCACGCCGGACCCGTTCAACCAGCTCCTGGTGGCGATCCCCATCCTGGTGCTGTACGAGATCGGCGCGCTCCTGGCGCGCTTCGCCTGATCCACGGCAGGGCTGGCGGTGCAGGACGCCTGGAATCCCGACCAGTACGCCCGCTTTCGCCAGGAGCGGAGCCGGCCCTTCTTCGACCTGCTGGCCCTGGTGCAGCCCCGGCCAGGGATGCGTGTGGTGGACCTGGGCTGCGGCACGGGCGAGCTCACGCAGCACCTGCACCGCCGGCTGGGCGCTCGCCAGACCATCGGCATCGACCGCTCCGCAGCGATGCTGGCCCAGAGCGCAGCCTTCGCCGGCGACGGGCTCTCCTTCCAGCGAGCCGACATCCGCGAGTTTCGCTCGGCTGAGCCATTCGATCTCATCTTTTCCAATGCCGCCCTGCAATGGGTGGATGGGCACGAAACCTTGCTGGCGCAGCTGACGGGCTGCCTGACCGAGGGTGGGCAGCTGGCCGTCCAGCTTCCGGCCAATGAGGATCATCCGTCGCACGTCGTGGCGCGACAGATCGCCGTGGAGCCCCCGTTCCGCCAGGCCCTGGGCGGGCACGTGCGCCGGTTCGGGACGCTCGCTCCCGAAACGTACGCGCGGTTGCTGGACCGCCTGGGCTACCGCGAGCAGCACGTGCGTTTGCAGGTGTACGGCCACCACCTGTCCTCGCGTGAGGACGTCGTAGAGTGGGTCAAAGGCACCCTGCTCACGGACTACGAGCAGCGGTTACCGGCCCGCCTGTTCGCCCAGTTCCTGCAGCGCTACCGCGCGCGCCTGTTGCCTCAGCTGGAGGACACGCGGCCCTTCTTCTATCCCTTCAAGCGCATCCTGTTCTGGGCCAGGCGCTAAGTAGGTGCTGGTACGTTCGTGCGGGACAGGACGGCCGGGCATCGATGGACAGGGCGGCGCGAACATACCAGCGCCGACTTAGCCTGGATCCTTCACCGCAAGCGACGAGTCGCCTCTCCCTGTGGGAGAGGGCTAGGGTGAGGGCTCCGCCCGTGAGCAATCCAGGTTAGCCCTGTATGCACCGACCAGCAAGGTGATCCAGAACGCGCTGCAGGTCCGGCGCCAGCGGGGCCTCAAAGGTGCGGGTCTGGCCCGACGGTAGGGTGAAGGTCAGACGCGCCGCATGCAGGAAGTGGCGGTCCAGGGGGAGCGTGGGCTCCTTCCGCCCGTAGACCCGATCGCCGGCCACAGGGCAGCCGATGGCGGCCAGGTGCACGCGGATCTGGTGCGTGCGGCCGGTGACCGGCCGGCACTCCAGCAGCGTGTGGCGGGCGTAGCGTCGCAGCACGCGGAAGTGCGTTACCGCCGGACGCCCCCCGGCGACGACGGCCATGCGCTGCCGGTGGCGTGGGTCCCGCGCGATGGGGGCATCGATGGTGCCGCTCTCCGATGCCGGCGCCCCATCCACTAGCGCCAGGTAACGCTTGTCGATGCGCCGCTCCTTGAGTTGCGTCGCCAGGAACTGGTGGGCGCGATCGTGCTTGGCGACGATGATCAGGCCGGACGTGTCCTTGTCCAGACGGTGGACGATACCCGGGCGCAGCTCGCCCCCGATGCCAGCCAGGTCCGGACAGCGGGCCAGCAGGGCGTTCACCAGCGTCCCACGCGCGTGGCCGGGGGCCGGGTGGACCACCAGGCCGGCCGGCTTGTTGATCACCAGCAGATCGGCGTCCTCGTAGATCACGTCGAGCGGGATGGCCTCCGGCTCCAGCCAGACCGCGACCGGCGGCGGGACCGCCACCTCGATCACCTCGCCGGCTGAGACCTTGGTGGCCGGACGCGCCGTCTTCCCGCGCACGGTGACCGCCCCATCGGCGATGAGGTCTTGGATCCGCGTGCGGCTCAGGTCCGGCAGGCGCTGGGCCAGATACCGGTCCAGGCGCTGGCCGGCCTCCTCGGGCGCGACGACGAGACGATAGCGGTCGACCTCAGGGGCGCGGGGGCCGTCCTCCCCGCGGCACGCCACCGCCACCTCACCAGGCGCGGCCCCTGCCTCACCGGACGGCGCTCCCGTCTTACGGGAACGGCCGGTCATGCCAGCGCCGCCGCCGGCTGCGCTTCCTGCCTGACGGGACGGCACCCCCGCCTCCCGGGGCCCCACACCTGCCCTATCCCCTACGGGTTCCGTAGCGCCGGACCCCTGGCGCGCGGCCGCCCCTGGCCGGGGCGGCGGGCGGCGGGCCTCAGACATGGGACGCGGCCTGGACGCCTGGGCGCTTGGTCATCCCTCCTGCTGGAAGGTCAGGCAGGCGAGCAGGATGCCGACCCCGATCACGATCGCGCTATCCGCCAGGTTGAAGACGGGCCAGCGAAAGTTGATGGCGTCGATGTGGAAGTCCAGAAAGTCCACGACGGACCCGTAGCGCAGCCGGTCCAGCAGGTTGCCCAGCGCCCCGCCAAGCTGCATGCCCAGCGCGGTCCTCAGCCACAGCCGGCGCGTGCGCAGCCCGCGGTAGTAGGCCACGATGATGCCCATGATCACGATCGCTACGGGGATGAACGCATCGCCGATGTGGGCAAAGAGGCCAAACGCGACCCCCCGGTTGGTGATGTAGTGCAGGTCCAGCACCGGCGGGATGAGCGGAATGGCGTCGCCGGGGCGCATGGTGGCCATCACCACCGCCTTGGAGAGCTGGTCGGCGGCAAACACCAGCGCAGCCACCAGTACCAGGAACGAGTACTTCACCGCCGGCCGCTGCCAGGCGCTCGCCTGCGGTCGCACCCGCGCCGGATCGTCCCCGGTTTGGCCCGCTTCGCCCGGCACGGCGACTGCGGGGGCGGCATCCACCGGCTCAGCTGCCCGCGCGCTGGTCATCGCGTCCCCTTCTCATGCCCCAAAGTGTATCGGGCGACCCTCCGCCTAAGCCGATGGCCTACCCTCCGTGACCTCCTGCGGCCCCCTCCGCCCCGACACGGGGACGCGGAGACACGGAGACGCAGGGAGGCACCTCACCCCCTTCGGTCGCGTCCGCGCCGCACCCCTGCTCCACCCCGCCCGACGGTGCGACTTGGCCCCGCCGCGTCCTCTCCCGCGTGCGGGAGAGGAGGAACGAAGGCCACCGACGTGGAGCTTGGCCCCGCCGCTCCCGCTTCCGCGTGCCGGGGCGGGGCATGACAGCCATGGCCTGGCGTTAGCCGGACTGGTCACGCACGCTCCATTTCCCCATCAGACCCGGGACGTAAGGCCGATCCCTCACCTGCTTACCCCGGGCATGTAGCGCCGGCTCGCCGGATCGTGCCGTTCGTCCTGCATCTTACACTCGATGCACAGCGTGGTTTCGGGCAGGGCATCCAGACGCTCTTTGCCGATCGGTTTCCCGCAGCGTTCGCACTGGCCGTATGTCCCCTCCTCGATCCTGGCCAGCGCGTGCTCGACGTGGCGCAGGTGATCCCGCAGGGTCATCTCGAGCCCGACTGACTTCTCCTTTTCGAAGACCTCGGTCGCATCATCGGCCAGGTGGTCCCCGTAGCCGGCGTGCTCCCAGTGCCCGCCGGGCCCCGGCTCATCCAGACCGCCTTCGATCTCTTGCTCGCCCCGCCGGTATGCCTCGAGATCGGCTTCGAGCTGCTGCTTCAGGTCCAAAAGGCGCGTCCGATAATGGTCAAGGTCAAGCGCGTCACGTGCTGCCATGGCTTTGGTCCTCCATATGGTGAGCTGCCGCCTCTCAGTGACCACCCGGCTCCGGCTGCCGGCCGAGCGCTGAGCACTGGCAACGGTGTCCTGCCCGGTCAGGGCACGGGGCGTGCCATTGCTATAGTTTCTCGCAGGGAGGCGATCCACATCAGAGCCGCGTTACGAGACATTCTCGAGACGGCGTTACTGACCCTCGTCATCTTTCTATCGGTACGTCTCGGGGTGCAGAACTTCCGCGTGGAAGGCTTCAGCATGGAGCCGACCCTGCGCACCAACCAGTATCTGCTCGTCAACAAGCTCTCCTACCTGGTGTCGGAGCCGCAGCGCGGCGATATCGTCGTGCTCCGTTTCCCGCAGGACCCGCGGCGCGACTTCATCAAGCGCATCATTGGCCTGCCCGGTGAGGAGGTCGAGGTGAGGGGCGGCCGCGTCTACGTCAACGGCCGCGCCCTGGACGAGCCCTACATCCGCGACCGCCCGCTCTACGCCTATCCCAGGAAGCGCGTCCCCGAGAACCAGTACTTTGTTCTGGGGGATAACCGCAACAACAGCCACGATTCTCACGTCTGGGACTGGCTCCCTAAGGAATACATTATCGGTAAAGCCTGGCTCTCCTACTGGCCAATCAGCTCATGGGGCGTGCTGCAGCACAATAGCGTCCACTTTGCCACGGCCGGCCCCGTCTCGAGCCCGGCCCCCTCAGCGTCCGGCGCTCAGCAAGAGGCAGCGGCGGTCTCCTGAGGGTGCCCCGAGCGCCGGTCTCATCGCCCCGGCCGTCGCCTGCGCTCGCCTGCGTCGTGCCTCCCCCACCGCCCCAGATGATGACATGCTCTCCCTATCGCCGCCGTTCCCCCTCTCCCGCGTGCGAGAGAGAGGCTAGGGGTGAGGGCTGCCTTCCCCGCGTCTCCGCCCCACCCTTGACGCCACCGCGGTCGCCACTATCATAGTAGCTGTGGCCGCCGGGGGGGCAGACTGCCGGCTTCCACGCAGGAGGGTGGGATGGCAACGACGGCGGGGGCTGCTCGACCCGGCGCCGCGGACGGGGCCGGCGCTACCGGCGCGGCAAGTCTTGGTGAGTACCTGATCGACCGGCTGGGGGCGCTGGGGGTGCGCCACGTGTTCGGCGTCCCTGGCGACTTCGTGCTCCGCTTCTACGACCTGCTGGCGCACAGCGAGCTGCGCGTCATCAACACCTGCGACGAGCAGGGCGCGGGGTTTGCCGCTGACATCTACGCCCGCATGCGCGGGCTGGGCGCGGTCTGCGTCACCTACGGCGTCGGCGGCCTCAAGCTGGTCAATACGACGGCCCAGGCCTTCGCCGAGCGCTCACCGGTGGTGGTGATTAGCGGCGCGCCCGGCGTGCGGGAGCGCCAGGTGCACCCGCTGGTGCACCACAAGGTGCGCGAGTTCGATACCCAGCGCAAGGTCTTTGACGAGATCACCGTCGCCGCCACGGTGCTGGACGACCCCGACACGGCAGTGCAGGAGATCGACGGCGCGCTGGCCGCCGCCCAGTACTACAAGCGCCCGGTCTACATCGAGCTCCCGCGCGACGTGGTGGGCTTGCCGGCCATCCGGCGCTCTCCCCCGCCCGCTATCCGGCGCGAGAGCGACCCCGCCGGCCTGCGTGAGGCCCTGGCCGAGGCTACCAGCCGGCTCAGCGCCGCGCGCCGGCCAGTGATCATCGCCGGGGTGGAGCTGCACCGCTTCGGCCTGCAGGACGCGATGCTCGCCTTCGCCCGCGCCACCGGCACGCCCGTGGCCGACACGCTCCTCGGCAAGTCGGTCATCAGCGAGCAAGACCCCCTCTACCTCGGCCTCTACCAGGGCGGGATGAGCCACGAGGCGGTGCGCGATTACGTCGAGTCCAGCGACTGCGTCCTGCTGCTAGGCGTGCTGCTGACCGATCTCGACCTCGGCGTCTATACCGCCCGCCTCGATCCGGCGCGCTGCATCAACGCCACCTTCGAGAAGCTCACCATCGCCCACCACACCTATGAGCACGTGCGCTTCGACGACTTCCTCACCGGCCTCCTTGCCGCCGGGCTCCCGCGCCGCGCCTTCGACTTCCCCCGCCAGAGCCAGACACCGGCCGCCCGCGACAGTGGGGACGGTGCCGCAACCGAGCGCATCACCGCGGGCCAGCTCTTCCACCGCCTGAGCGAGTTCCTTACGCCGGACCTGGTCGTAATCGCCGACCCGGGCGACGCCATGTTCGGGGCCAGCGAGCTCCTCACCTGCCAGAGCGGCGACTTCTTCGCCCCCGCCTACTACGCCTCGCTCGGATACGCCGTGCCCGCGGCCATCGGCGCGCAGCTAGCCAGGCCCGAACTCCGGCCCCTGGTCATCGTCGGCGACGGAGCCTTCCAGATGACCGGAATGGAGCTCTCGACGGCCGTGCGCTTTGGCCTCACGCCGATCGTGATCGTGCTCAATAACGCCGGCTACGTCACCGAACGGTTCATCCTGGACGGCCCCTTCAACGACGTCACGCCGTGGGATTACAGCAAGCTGCCGGCCGTGCTCGGCGGCGGCCTGGCCTGCGTCGTCGAGACAGCCGCCCAACTGGACGCGGCCCTGCAGGCGGCGCGGGAGTACCGCGACGGGTACTATCTGCTAGACGTGCGCCTGGATCGGCTGGACACGTCGGCGCCCCTGCGGCGCCTGGCGGCCCTGCTCGCCCAGCAGCAGGGCCGTTAGCCTGCGCCGGCGATCAGTTCCCTCGCCCACTGGGAAGGCCAAGGGCTCAGCTGGTGACCCATCTGGATAGGCGTGGAACAAGTGGTGGAGCAATGAAACAGCCAGTCATTCTGGTGGTCGATGACCTGCCGGCCGACCTGAGCGCGATTGCGCGCGATCTGCGCCGCGAGTACGGCGCCCAGTACCGCATTGTGCGGGCCGATGCCGGCGCGAGCGCGCTGGAGGCGCTGCGCCAGCTCAAGCTCCGCGATGAGCCGGTGGCGCTGTTGGTTGTCGACCAGCGCATGCCGGAGATGACCGGTGTGGAGTTCCTCACCGCGGCCATCCAGCTCTATCCGGACGCCAAGCGGGTCCTGCTCACCGCGTACGCGGATACGGACGCGGCCATCCGCGCCATCAACGACGTGCGCCTGGACCACTATCTGATGAAACCGTGGGACCCGCCCGAGGAGCGCCTCTATCCCGTGCTCACCGACCTGCTGGACGACTGGCAGGCCTCGGCCCCGCATCCGTTTGAAGGCGTCCGCGTCATCGGCTACCGCTGGTCCGCGCACACGCACCGCATCAAGGACTTCCTGGCCCGAAACCTCGTCCCCTACCGCTGGCTGGACGTGGAGAGCGACCCTGAGGCCCGCCGCCTCGCCGGCCTCGTGGATCCGGCCGGCCCCGGCGCCCCGCAGCTCCCCCTGGTCCTCTTTCCCGACGGCACGCAGCTGGCCCAGCCGGCGAACGTGGCGCTGGCGGAGCGGCTCGGCCTGCGCACCCAGGCCAGCGGGCCCTTCTACGACCTGATCATTGTGGGTGCAGGGCCGGCCGGCCTGGCCGCCGCCGTCTACGGCGCGTCCGAAGGGTTGCGGACCCTGCTGGTCGAGCGCGAGGCCCCCGGCGGCCAGGCGGGGATGAGCGCCAGCATCGAGAACTACCTGGGCTTTCCCGTCGGCCTGAGCGGCGGCGACCTGGCCCGGCGCGCCGTGGCGCAGGCCCGGCGCTTTGGCGTGGAGATCCTCACCCCCCAGGAGGCGGCCGGCATCCGCGTCCAGGACTCCTACCGCTTCGTCACCCTGACGGATGGCTCCGAGCTCTGCTGCCAGGCTCTGCTCATCGCCACCGGCGTCTCCTACCGCAAGCTGAACGTGCCCGGGGCCGACCGGCTCAGCGGCGCCGGCGTCTACTACGGGGCCGCGATTACCGAGGCGCTCGCCAGCCGCGACGAGGATGTGTACGTCGTTGGCGGCGGGAACTCGGCCGGCCAGGCCGCGATCTACCTGGCCCGATACGCCCGCTCCGTCACCATCCTCGTTCGAGGGGAGTCCCTGGCCGACAGCATGTCCCAGTACCTGATCGCCGAGATCGAGGCGCTGGAAAGGATCACCGTGCGCACGCGCTGCCAGGTCGTCGCCGTGCAGGGCGACACCGTGCTGGAGACGATCACCCTCGCCCATGCCGGCGGCGAGACGGAGACCGTCCCCGCCTTCGCCCTCTTCGTCTTCATCGGGCAGCTGCCGCGCACCGACTGGCTGGCCGGCGTGGTGGAGCGCGATCCGCAGGGGTTCATTCTCACCGGATCGGACGTGCTGGCCTCCGGTGAGCCGCGCCGCATGTGGACGCTCCAGCGCCCGCCCTTCTGGCTCGAGAGCAGCGTGGCCGGCATCTTCGTCGCGGGCGACGTGCGGCACGGATCAATCAAGCGCCTCGCCTCCGCCGTGGGAGAAGGGGCGATGGCCATCGCCTTGATCCACCAGTACCTGGCCGACCTGTGAACCTACCTGCCGGTGATCCGCCAGTACCCATCAGCCCGTGAACGTACCGGCCCCCGATGCGCCAGTGCCCCACCAACCGATGACCGCACCTGTGCCCCATGCGCCAGTATGGCACCAACCGATGACCGCACCTGCCATCGATCCACCACGACCGACGAACCTGTGACCGGCCGGTGAGCATGTCTCCCCCTGATCCGTCCATTACCGAGTTCCTGCGCCGTCTGGCGCTCTTCGCCGGCATCGGGGCGGAGCACCTGGCCGGCCTGGCGCAGGTGGCGCAGGTGGTGGCCGTGCCGGCAGGGCGCCTGGTGATCGAGGAAGGCACGGCCGGCGACGCCCTGTACCTCGTGCTGGACGGCGAGCTAGAGGTCACGCGGCGCGCCGGCGGCCAGGCGGTCGTCCTCGCCCACCACGGGCCGGGGGCGTTCGTCGGCGAGACCTCGCTGGTGCTGGACGAGCCGCGCAGCGCGTCGGTGCACGCCGTGCGCGAGAGCCGCCTGCTGCGCATCGACCGCGCCGCGTTCGACTCGTACCTCGCCAGTCACCCCGCAACGCAGCGCGCCATCCTGCGGGCCATGGCCGCGCGGGTGCGCGATACCGAGGCCAAGCTGACCCACATGGAGAAGCTGGCCGGGCTGGGGCGGCTGGCGGCCGGCCTGGCCCACGAGCTCAACAACCCTGCAGCCGCCATCCGCAGCAGCGTCGCCCACCTGCGCCGGCTCCTGCCCGAGTGGCAGCAGCTGGCGGCGGAGCTGAGCCGGCTCGGGGTCGACCCGGCGCCCCTGGAGCGCCTCCACCGCCTGCGCCGCGCACCCCGCGAGCCGGCCGGCGCCGGAGAGGCAGCGCCCGCGCTGGAGCCGTTGGCCCGCAGCGATCGGGAGGCGCAGCTCCAGGCGTGGCTGGAGGCTCGCGGCGTGGCCGAGGCCTGGGATCTGGCGCCTGCCCTCGCCTCCGCCGGGTGGGACCTGCCGGCCCTGGACGAACTGGCCGCCGGCCATGACGCCACCACCTTGCCCGCCGCCGTGCGCTGGCTGGCCGTCAGCGCCACCGTCGAGGAGCTGCTGGCGGAGGTGGCGGCCGGCGCCCAGCAGATCTCCGAGATCGTCGGGGCGGTGCGTGCCTACACCTACCTGGACCAAGCGCCGGTGCAGCAGGTCGACGTACACCAGAGCCTGGAGAATACCCTGGTGATCCTGCGCCACAAGCTCAAGACCGGCGTGACCGTCCGGCGCCGGTATGCCCCCGACCTCCCGCCGGTCGAGGCCTACGGCAGCGAACTCAGCCAGGTCTGGACGAATATCATCGACAACGCCATCGACGCCATGCACGGCCGGGGCGAGATCGTGGTGCAGACGTCGGCCAGGCAAGGGGCGCGGGGGCAGGAGGTCCTGGTCGAGATCTGTGATACTGGCCCGGGCATCGATCCGAGCATCCGCCCTCGCCTCTTCGAGCCATTCGCCACGACGAAGGACGTGGGGGCAGGGACCGGCCTGGGTCTCTATCTCGTCCACAGCATCGTGGTAGACAAGCACCGTGGCCAGATCCAGGTAGACTCCCGGCCCGGCCGGACCTGTTTCCAGATCACGCTCCCCGCGCGGCTGCCCCGCGTCCCGCCGGAGGCGGCGGGCCGGCCGGCAGAAGGCGGGAGAGAGGTTCATGAATGAGCGCACACATTGCGGAAGTCAGGAGAGGGGTGCAGCCATGCCGAGACGAATGACCGACGGCAGGAACGGCGGCTGTCTGGGGCGGACGCGCCGGCAGGCGCTGGGCGCGCTGCTTCGCGGAGCCGCCGGCGGCAGCGGCGTACTGGGGGCGGCCGCCTGCGGCGCCGGCGGCTCCGGGGCGCCGCCCTCCAGGCCGGTGGAACGCACCGTCAAGGACGAGCTGATCTGGCTGATCTGGAGCAGCAACACCGGCGTGCGGGGCGAGGCCTACAACGCCATGGCCCGCAGCTTCGCCGAGCGCTTCCCCAACGTCACCGCCACCCAGGTCGTCGCCGGCGAAGGGCCGTTCGGCGCCACCTTCGAGAAGCTCGTCACCCTCATCGCCGGGGGCAACCGTCTGGACATCGTCGGCGTCGTGCCGGAGTTCGCCCCCGTGTACATGGATAAGGCCAGGGCCCTCAGCGACCTCAATGTCTGGCTGCGGCGCGACACCACGGCCCGCGCGACCGACCACGTCAAGGGCGCCATCGATGGCCTGACCTGGAAGGGGCGCCTGGCGGCGCTCCCCATCGGGCTCTCCACCAGCATCGCCGTCTACAACCAGGACATCCTGCAGCGCAAGGGAGTGGCGCCGCCGAAGCCGGACTGGGAGATGAACCAGGTGGTCGACCTGGCCCTGCGCCTCACCGAGCGCCGCGGGCCCGACGACACCATCTGGGGCTACCACGACCGTATGCCCAATCCGCTCCGCCTGTACACCTACGTCTGGGCCTTCGGGGGCGAGCCGATGACGCCCCGCGAAGAGCCGGTGCAGTTCCGCTGGTCGAAGGACCCCAGGACGCTGGAGGCCATCGAGTGGGTGGTCGATCTGCACCGCAAGCACGGCGTCCGCGCCGGCGGCCACACCAGCGAGGGCAACTCCGGCAGCGGGGCCTTCCCCCAGAACCGCGTGGCGATTGCCGGCTACCAGATCAACATCCTCACCTCCATCCCGCCCGATCTGCGGTACGACGTGCTGCCCATGCCCCGCGGGCGTAACGGGCGCCACCTCTACTTCTGGGGCTTCTGCTACGGCCTGGCCCCCCAGTCGCCCGCCCCCGAGCTGGCCTGGGAGTTCCTCAAGCACATCACCGGCGAGCCCGGCCAGCGGGAGTGGATGGCCAAGGCGCGCTTCGCCCCCAGCCTCAAGTCCCTGCTCAGCGGCCTCTACCTGCGCCTGGAAGGGCCGCCGGCCAGCAAGCAGATCGTCGCCGACGCGGCGCTGAGCACCGAGCGCTTCCCGATGCACGTGCAGTGGCCGGACATGATCCCGCGGATCGAGCAGATGGTCAAGGACGCCGACGCTGGCACTAAAAGCGTGCGCGACGCCCTGGCCACCCTGGACGAAGAGCTGGCCGCCATCGCCCGCCGGACCTGAGCGAGGGGGGGTCATCCAACACTTCCGCATCAGCCGCCGCGCCGGACCGTGAGAGACGGCGGACCTCAGCCCTGGCGGCCGGGGCCGCGCCCCACCCCCCTTCTCCAACACGAAGAGGGGGACGACGGCCACGTGAGGGGATGTCATCCACGGCCGTCCCGCGGTGCGGGGAGCCCGGGGGCATGCCGGCCAAGGTCTGGCGCCGTCCGGAACTGTTGCGCACGCTCGCCGGCGGGTCGGGGGTGTACAGCAGGCGAGGTCTGGCGTAGACTGACCATAGGCGTGCGTGCCGCACGGATAGTCCCCCAGCCGGATGGCGGTACGCCCATCGAGCCCGGCAGGCCCGGCAGACGTGCGTGCCGCGCGCATTGGCGGCTTCAGGCTGCCGCGCCGGACCTCGTGCTATCACCGGCGCGGCTGTAGTGATGGCCAGGAGGTGATCACGCCGTGGCTGCAACATGCCAACTCCAGGCTGAGACGAAACGGGCCGCAACGGCCTGCAAGGCAGAGTGGAGGGGAGGGGTCACGCGCCGCGCGGCCATTCTGGGCTTCGGCGCCACGCTGGCTGTGGCCTGCGGGCCGGCCGGCGGAGGCGCGCCGGGGCAGGTCGGCCAGCCCCGCCCGGGCGCCCAGAGCGGCGAGCTGACCTGGATCATTGCCGATGCTCATACCCAGGAGATCAAGGACTGGTTCGAGCAGCAACTCATCCCCGGCTTCCGGAAGGACCGGCCCAAGGTGCAGGTGACCATGCTCTACGCCAGCTGGGGAGCGGACTTCGACACGAAGCGCGACACCCTCTACGCCGCCGGCACCGGGCCGGATATCGTCCAGTCCGGCGCCGTGATGGTCGTGATGTACGCGCTGAAGAAGATGGCCATTCCGCTCGACGACCGGCTGAAGCGCTGGAAGGACTGGGCGGACTATTACCCCGTCACCCAGGAGACGATGCGCTTCCGCGACAAGCAGTATGGGATCCCCGCCAGGGTCGACGCGCGGGCCATGCTCTACCGGCAGGACCTCTTCCAGCGCCAGGGCCTGCGCCTGCCCGAGACGTGGGATGAGATGCGCACCGCCGCGCTAGCCCTCACCCGCCGCGACGGCGACCAACTCGTACAGCTCGGCTACAGCCCGACCACTATCAATAACCAGCGCCTCTTCCCGATCGTCTGGCAGAACGGCGGGGAGGTGCTCTCGCCAGACGGGCGCCGGCCAGTGTTCAACTCGCCCGAAGGGGTGGAGGCGCTTCGCTACTGGGCCGATCTGCTCAACGCCATCGCCCCGCCGAGCGTCAAGCTCCCGCCCACCCCGCCCACCGGCGCCTCGGGGCTGACCGTGGGAACGGTGGCCGCTGAGCTGACCGGTGGCCGCCCCCTGGCGGATGCAATGAGTGGTGCCCCGGAGGCGCTCCCGCACATCGTCGTCCGCCCGCCGCTGCGCCAGCGCCGCGCCGTCATCAACGTCTTCAACAACTGGTACGGCATTGGGTCACAATCCAAGCACCCCGACCTGGCCTGGGACCTGCTGGCCTACTTCAACCAGCCAGAACACCTGCTCACCTTCGCGCGAATGCACGGCGCACCGGTGCCTCGCAAATCGCTGCGCGAGACCGGCTTCATGGCCGACCCGCGCTTTCAGATGAAGGTCTGGACCGAGGTGATCGAGAAGTACGCTCGCCCGCAGCCGCTGGTCCCCAATTACGCCGACTGCTGGAAGGCGATCGACGACGCGATGGCGGACGTCCGCGCCGGCAAGCAGAACCCGAAGCAAGCGCTCGACGACGCGGCCCGCCAGTGGCAGCTCCTGCTCGACGAGGGCTACAAGGGAAGCTAGCCTGCCCTCCTCTGGCAATCGCTGGCCTCTCCACCCCGCGGTGGTGCCCCTGAGGGGCAGGACAGGGTATTCCCGGCCGGCGCCCCGTCCCTTCTCCCTATGGGATAGAGTCAGGGTGAGGGCGCCCCAGACCGACCCGCAACGCAACCAGATCGCCACCACACCTCAACCGAGCCGGCTGGCCCCGGCCGGCCCACCGATGCTAGCCTTGGCGACGGAGGTGGGGTATGGTCCGATTGGCCGGCCGCCCGGCGCGGCGCTTGGTTGGCGTGATCCTGGCCACAGGGCTGGTCATCGGCAGCCTGGGGCTCAGCGGGGCGAGCCTGGGGCCATCGGCGACACTGCGCGGTGAACCAGCGCCGGCCGCCGCCCCGGTGGCGGCAGCCGCACACGACGCAGCGCCTCAGCCCACGGCCACCCCCGATGGGGCAGTCGCCTCCGATCCGGCGGACGGCCTGGCTCTGGACGCGCCCGGCCGCGCCTGGCTGCGTGCGGCCCGCGCCGCCCTGCTCCAGCGGCTCCAGCGCGAAGCCCAGGACCAGCGCCAGGAGCCGGAGCGCCCCGGCGCTCCGCCACGCCTACCTATCGATCCCCGCCGCGCCATCGAGGCCGCAGGATATGGCGCCGCCCCCGAGCCGGGGCCGGAGCAGGTGCCGGCCGACCTGGCCGCCGCCAAGGCGGATCTCCCTGACCCCGCGCCCGCCGGCGGGACACTGGTGTACGCTCTCGCCGCGATGAACGTCGGCGCCAATCCGGCGAGCGACGTCTTCCTGATCGATCCCCTGCCGGCTACGGTGACCTTCCTGGCCGCCTCCGCCGGCTGCGGGACGGTCCCCATGCCGCCGGTCACAGCCGTAGTCTGTCCTGTGGGGCCGCTGGCGCCCGGCGCCCTGGCCATCCGCTTCGTCGCTGTCCGGCCGGTAGCGATGGGCACGGTGACCAACGTGGCGGTGGCCTTCAGCCGCGCCGATCCGGACCCGAACCCCACCAACAACGTGGCCGCAGCCACCACCCTGGTGCACGGCGCGGCGACCACGACCCCGACCCCCACCACTACTGCCACGGCCACCAGCACGGCCACGGCAACTGCTACACCCACGCCGACGGCCACTGAGACCCGCACGAGTACGCCGACCGAGACGCCGACAGCCACCAGCACTTCCACCTATACCGCGACCGCATCGGCCACACCCACTGCCACACCCACCCTTAGTCCAACGCCCACGCCGACCATAGCTTCCGGCATCATCACCACGGTCGCCGGCAGCGGCCTCTGGGGCTATTCCGGCGATGGTGGGCTGGCCACCAGCGCCCAGCTATTCTTGCCGTTTGGGGTAGCGGTGGGGCCAGACGGCAGCCTGTACATTGCGGATACCAACAACCACCGCATCCGGCGGGTGGACCCTTCGGGCATCATCACCACGGTCGCCGGCAGCGGCCTCTGGGGCTATTCCGGCGATGGTGGGCCGGCGACCAGCGCCCAGCTATCGGGGCCGTTTGGGGTAACGGTGGGGCCAGACGGCAGCCTGTACATTGCGGATACCGGCAACAGCCGCATCCGGCAGGTGGACCCTTCGGGCACTATCAGGACGGTGGCGGGGACCGGCGCGCGGAGCTATGGGGGCGACGCCGGCCCCGCCACGAGCGCCTTTCTCTACGATCCTCGGGGCGTAGCAGTGGGACTGGATGGCAGCCTCTACATCGCGGACACCGACAACCACCGCATCCGGCGCGTCACCTGAGGCCGGCCGGGCTCGTGCGTGACGCTTTCACTGTGAACAGATGTTCTACATCAATCAGCCACGAGCAACCATCCACGGAGAATTGCCGCGCCGGTAAACCGGCATCCAGGCGGGGCGCCCCAGGGGGGCGCGCCACCTATGTGGTTATGCACTGCTGATCAGCGCGCTGGTAAACGCACCCAGCTCGGCCACCACCTCCTTCACGCTCTTCTGCTGCCGCAGCGCCTGCCCCAGCACATCCCACGCCTTGACGCGCATCTACTTGAACTTCGGGTGGCGGGTACGGAGTAGGCCTTCTCCTCCGCCTCGAAGTAGGCGCCGAGCAGCGGATCCTTCAGCGTCGGCCACTTCTCCGCCGACGTCCGCGGCGGCACCGCGGAGAAGATCTCGGCCACCCCGATCAGGTGGTTATCGCTGGCCAGGAACAGCAGGTCCAGCGAGGCGTCCACGTTCCGGTTCTGCTTCGCGAGCAGGACCCACGTGCCATCCAGGTACGCGGTGGCCGTAGGTCAGCCCCCTCCTGCGGGTGGAGACTGGGCGCGACGCACCAACCGCCACCAGCGGCCGCCAGCGCGGCGTGCCGGGCAAAAACGGGCTGCACGTCATGACCAGCTCGCCTGCGCCGGCGCGGGCGGTGCTGCGCCACGTGCGCCGAGAGGTCACAGCCAGACCGGCGCGGCAGCAGGGCGGCGGGCTGGTGTGGGAAGAGATTAGACGAGCGCGCGGCCAAGGCCGACCAGCAGCCCGGGCACGAGGCTGTGCGAGTGCGGCGCCAGTGCGGCGGGCGGCCGGGGACGAGCGGGCTGAGCCAGGTGGGGACGTTCCTGGTCCTGGCGGCCGCGCCTGGAAGCGCCGACCCCACGCGCCGGTCGCCGCGGCCGCGGGTCGGCGCGCCGCTTGGCGGCGGGGGGCGGCACCGGTGGGAAACCCGGGTGCCCCCGGTGGCGCGAATGGACTGGTGGCCGCCTCGGTGATCCTGCTGGATGCAGGCCAGATTGCGGAACTCAGCAGAAACACCGTGGCCAGGTACTAGTGCACCGTCAGGCCAGCGACCTGGCATGGCTTTCCCTGGTGCGCGGGCTGGCATTCCCGAAGAGGTTGCCTGCGACAGCACTAGCGCCTACCGTGGGTATGGCATCATCCGCCGGAGGGCGCATAGGGGGCGCAGGCGGTAGGAAGTGAACGGACGTGTGCAACTGACCAGGCGGGCAGCTGGGCGCCGGCTGGTGCGCCTCGCGCCGGGCGCAGCGCTGCTGGCCGCGTGCGGTCCCTTCGGGCAGGGCAGCGCGCCGCCGGCGGCCGGCGGCGCGCCGGTAACCGTCACCTTTCTCTCACGGACCGCGGAGCAGGAGGCCTTCACCAAACGGGTGGCGGCGTTCCAGGAGGCGTTCCCGCGAATCCGCCTCGACTACCAGGCCTTGCCGGGCAGCTACCCCGAGGTGATTCGCACCAACGCGGCCGCCGGCACCCTGGCCGACGTGCTCTACCTCCAGAACCTGGTCTTCGAGGGCCTGGCCGTGGCCGGCAACATCCAGCCCATCGACCGCCTCGTCCAGCGAGATAAGGTCAACCTCAAGCAATGGTACGACGACGGCATTGCCGCCCTGCGCCTGGACGGCAAGCTCTATGGCCTGCCGGCGCGGGGCCAGATCCAGAACTGCTACCTCTTCTACAATCGCGACGCCTTCCAGCAGGCCGGCGTTCCGGAGCCGGCCGACCAATGGACGCTGGACGACCTCATCACCGCGGCCGACCGGCTGACGGTGCGTGACGGCAGCCGCTTCGGCTACGCCACCCAGTGGGGCGGCTTCCAGCAGGCCGTCGCCGCCATACGGCGCTTCGGGGGCGACTTCCTCTCGCCCGATGGCAAGCGCTGCCTCGCCGATAGCCCTCAGGCCCTGGCCGCCATGCAGTGGCACTGGGAACTCTGGCATCGCAAGCAGGTGATGGCCATCAAGCCGGCTACGCCCGACGACTTCGGCCGCGGTGCGATCGCCATGGCCGGCCAGATGCTCGCCGGTGCGCGAGGGAACATCCGCACGGCGGTCAAGGATAGCTTCCGCTGGTCGATGATCCTCTTGCCCAGAGGGCCCACCGGCAGGCTCGGCGCCGATCTGAGCGTCGCGCCCGTCTCGCTCAATGCCAGGACCCCTGTCGCCGACCAGGGCTGGGAGGTGGTCAAGTGGTTCACCGACCGCGAGACGGGTGTGGCGTTGGCCCTCCAGCAGACAGGCTCCAATACCCCCGGCATGCGCCCCGACGTCTACTGCGACCCGCGCCTGCTGGCCGACCCCGCCTACCCGCGGGAGGTGCTGGAGCGCCCCTGCAAGGCGATGGAGCAGGCCGCCGGCGCCATCAGCTATAGCGTGCCCTGGAACTACCGCCAGCCGGAGGTCGACGAGGTAGTGGGCCGGCACCTGCACGCCTTCCGCGAAAATCGCGTCGCGCCCAGCGCCGCCGCCATGCGCGCCTTCGCCGCCGAGGTGCAGGCCGTGCTCGACCTCCCCCGAGCCGGCGGTTGACCATGGTCCGGCTGCAGCGCGGGCGGCAGGAACGGTCGCGGAAAGGAAGGTGTGCCTGATGAGCGCAGACGGGGCGGCGCGAAAGACCGTGGCGGCGATCGTCACCGAGTACCGCATCCGGTCGCACGCCGACAACATCGTCACGCGGTTGCTGGAAGGCTACGAGCTGCATTGGACGCCTGTCCCGCCGCGGCTGCGGGTGGCGTCCCTCTACACCGACCAGGTGCCGGCCAATGACATCAGCCGCGCGCTTGCCGCCCGCCATGGCGTACCTATCTTCCCCACAATCCCTGAGGCCCTCACCCTGGGCGGGGACGCGCTCGCCGTCGATGGCGTGGTGATCGTCGGAGAGCACGGCGACTACCCCACCAACGAGAAGGGGCAGAAGCTGTATCCGCGCCGGCGCTTCTTCGAGCAGACGGTGGCCGTGTTCCGGCAGAGCCGGCATGTCGTGCCCGTCTTCAATGACAAGCACCTGGCCTGGAACTGGGCCGATGCCAAGTGGATGTACGACACCGCCAAGGCCATGGGCATCCCCTTCATGGCCGGCTCCTCGATGCCCCTCACGCCCCGCTGCCCGCCGATGCGCATCCCGCTGGGGGCAGATGTCGACGACGTCGTAGTGGTGGCCCATGGCGGGCTGGAGTCGTACGGGTTCCACGCCCTGGAGATGGCCCAGTGCCTGGCCGAACGCCGCCGCGGGGGCGAGACCGGCGTCGCCGCCGTGCAGTGCCTGACCGGCGAGGCGTTCTGGGAGGCGCTGCGGTCGGGGGTGCACTGGTCGCGGGAGCTGGAGCAGGCGGCGCTGGCCGTGGCCGAGCACGCCCCCGGCTCGCCGGTAGAGCACTACGCCCGCCGCTTTCGCCGCCGGCAGGGAGCCGCCGGCCCAGCCGCCCCGCGCGGTGGCCCGGTCCAGGGGGAGAGCAACGAACCGGCCCTCTTCCTGGTGGAGTACCGCGATGGATTGCGCCTCAGCGTGCTGATGCTCACCGGCTACGCCACGCAGCGGGCGGCGGCGGTGCGCGTGCGGGGCGAGGCCAAGCCTCTGGCCGCCTGGTTCATGCAGCCCCGCCGGCAGCCCCTGCACCACTTCGACCACCAGGTGGACCATATCGAGCGCCTGGTGGAGACGGGCCAGGCTCCTTTCCCCGTGGAGCGTACCCTGCTCACCACCGGCCTGATCGATGCGCTGATGACCTCGCGGTATGAGGGCGGGCGGCGCCTGGAGACGCCTCACCTGGACGTCGCCTACCACCCGCCGGCCGCGCCCGCCCATCACACCCGCAGCTTCACCGTGCCCGCTCAGACCACCGGCCGTCCGGCCCCCGAGCCCTAACCCGCCTCATCCACCACCGGCCATCGCACCTCTCTCTGTGGGTGAGGGATAGGGGGCCCGCCTGACCTGGCGATCCCCCGGGCAACTCCCCCTCTCCCTGTGGGTGAGGGAGAGGGGCCCCGACCGGAGGGCGCTGAGCCGAGCGGGGCCCCTCCCCCTCTGAGAGAGATAGTTGGTCTCCAGCCCCCGCGTGACGATGCGCTCCAGGCCGCGGCCATCAGTGCCCTCTCTCCCTGGGAGAGGGCTAGGGTGAGGGCACCGCATTCATCGCCACCGATCAGTGCCCTCTGCCCATAGTCGTCCACGTCCGCGCGGCACCCCCAGCAAGCCGGCGGCCGTGCCACGCGCTTCTCGGCGCTCGCTACTCGCGACTGTCCTCGTCCCGCCTCCGCCGCGCACCCTGGGCGAGGGAAGGGCTCTGCCTTCACGACCAGGCCATTGACGCGGCCGGCCCGCCGTGGTAGCTTGTCCGCGGGGGCGCAGGGGCCGGGTGACCCGGCAGGCTTGCCGCCGGCCGCGCTCCAGCGTGGCCGCCGCGGGAGGAGGGAGTATAGATGGAGGCAGGTGAGCGTTCAAGGTTCAGGGTGCGGGCACGCAGCGCCTGGAGCGGCCACCACACACGCAGGAGCATGCTGTCAGTGGCCGCCGTGGCGCCGGTGACGGTCGCGCTGGGCGCGTGCGGCCGTAGCTCCGGGCCGGCCGGCGACGGGGCGCCGCCATCCAGCGTTCGCATCCCCCCAGGCACGACGGTGACCTACCTGGGCAACCACAACCAGGCTGAGGCCCAGGTCATCCAGCCCCAGATGCTCGCCTTCGAGCAGAAGGCGGCCGGCGTGAAGGTCGAGGTGACCAACCTCACCAGCGGCTACATGGAGAAGCTTCAGGCCATGCTGGTCGCCGGCACGCCGCCGGACATGTTCCGCACCGGCGGCACGCCCTGGGCGCAGCTCGCCAACCAGGGCGCCATGGCCGAGATTGGCCCCCTGATCAAGCGGGACAAATATGACCTCTCTGACTTCATCGAGGCCGCCGTTCAGCAGTACTTCTGGAAGGGCAGGCACCTGGGGTTGGGCTCGAACGTCGGGTACAGCCTCATCTATTACAACACCAGGATCTTTCAGGAGCAGGGCATCCCTGCTCCCAGCGATGACTGGGCCCGGCCCTGGACCTGGGAGCAGTTCAACGACGCCATGCGCCGCGCCGCCATCCGCGTCCCCGGCGCCGAGCCGGAACGGTATGGCTTCAGCGAGCTGACCGCCTACCACCGCCTGCAGGTCACCAACGGCGCGCGACTGACCAACGACGAGGAGACCCGTACCCTCTACGACACGCCGGAAGCGATCGAGGTCTGGGAATGGCTGTACGACATGATCCATGGCCAGCAGGTGGCGCAGAACCCCCTCACGCACCAGACGCTCCCCTCGGCCACCGCCTTCATCACCGGCAAGGCAGCCATGTGGATCGGCTCCACGGCCGATGGCTTCACGCGCTTCGTGCCCCAGAAGGACCTCTCCTGGGACGTGGTGCCCACGCCCCGCGGCCCGCGCCTGAAGAGCGACAAGTGGATCTTCGGCGGCGGCAGCGCCTGGTGGATCGCCGCCGGCTCCAGGGTGAAGGACGCCACCTGGGAGCTAATGAAGCACATGCAGTCGCCTGAAGTCGGGCGCAACCTCGCCCTTGGCGGCTTTGCCCCCATCCGCTACTCCGTGCTCAACTCCCCGGCCTGGCTGCGCTCCGATCAGCCCCCGAAGAGCAAGCGGCCGCTCGTCGATGGCCTGCGGCGCTTGCTCCCCTTCCCCAAGCTGACCAACTGGGACCGCTTTGACCGCGCCATCGCCGACGAGGTGCAGGCCCTGTGGCGAGGCGAGCGCAGCGGGCGCGAGGTCGCCCAGCGCATTCGCCAGGCCACGGATGTCATCCTAGCCGAACACCAGCAGGCCATCAAGAGCGGGAAGTAGCCCATCGCCTGCGAGCCGTATGCGGGCAGGCCTTCAAGAGCGGGCTGGTGCGAGACGCTCGCCGCCCCGCTGCAAAAGCAGGCCGATGCCGCCGGTGGGAGCCGCTGGCCCGGATCCCGGTCGAAATGGCCCCCTTTCCATCCGCCGCTGGTGTTCGGGACGAGCGTGACTGATCCTGCACGGCAGGCCATCAGTGCCCTCTCTCCCTGGGAGAGGGCTAGGGTGAGGGCACCGCATTCATCGCCACCGATCAGTGCCCTCTCCCCATAGTCGTCCACGTCCGCGCGGCACCCCCAGCAAGCCGGCGGCCGTGCCACGCGCTACTCGCCACTCGCCGCTCGCCACTCGCTACTCGCCGCTCGCTACTCGGCGCTCGCCGCTAAGCTGAAGCGGGCCTTGCGCCCGCCGGTATTCTTCGCCTGTCGCCCGCGCCGCCCATTCCTCCAGCCATCGCGCGCGGCGTCGCGGCCAGCGCGCGTCGAGCGCGTCGTCTCCGGTGTAGACCCGTAGCTCGCGCGCCGATGGCAGACGAAGCAGGCCAGGATCTGTTGCAGCAGGAGTGCCGTACATACGGCCGCGCCAGCGCGCGTGCACGCCCTGCCGGATCTCTTCCTCGTCGTAGCGCATGCAGGCGTACTTGCGCATCGCGTGCTCAACGCTCAGAGACAGGTAGTGGCGCATCGGGAAGGCCCGGGGGTACATCCGCAGGCCGGGGAAGCGCACGATGTGCCCCGCCAGCCAGGTCAGGTCCACCGGGCGCGGCTGCCGTTTCCAGGCGCTCAGCCGGTGCGGGAAGAAGGGCGTAAACGGGAAGTACCAGCGCATGGTGCGCTGAAAGGCGGGGTGGTCGTGGTCGGGCGATTCCCGCGTAGGCAGGAAGGTGAACTCCTGGAACGTCACCGCGTTATAGCCCAGCGCGTCTACCTCCGCCAGCGCGTCGGCCAGCCGCTGGCCGGATCGCGGCGCCAGACGGAACTCGTCCGCATCGAGATGGATGAACCAGTCCGCGTCCAGTGATGCGGCTAACTCCTCTTTCCGTGCCAGGCGCACCCGCAGGCGAGACACGCCATCGCGCGGCAGCGTCTCAATGCTGGCCAGGCCGCGACCGAGATGGCGCTCGGCGATCGCCACCGTGTCGTCGGTCGATTCATTGTCGATCAGGTAGGCCTCAATGCCGTGCGCCGCGAGGTGCTCCAGTTGCGCCCCGATGAACCGCGCCTCGTTGTAGGTGGCGAGCAGTGCGATTACGCGCATTGGCTCGCGGCGCAGTGTAGCACCGGCAACCCAACAAACAACCGTCCGCTGCTCACTGGGTGCGACCAGTTATCCCCGATGGCGGAGCCCTCTCCCAAAGTGAGACGGAACGTAACGTTGCCTCGTCCGGAAGCAGTAGTTGCACCCCTGCTCGCTGTGCTCGCCGGGCGTGCGCAAACGTTCCGGCTGACGCCAGGCCATGGCCCTCGTCCCCCTCTCCGCGTCTCGGCGTCCCTCTATCAGGCAGCAGTCGGCGGGGCCCAGCCTCACGGCCGTGGCCGTCGTTCCCCCTCTCCGTGTCGGAGCGGGGGCGGCGGGGCCAAGCCGCACGGTGGGGCAGGGTGGGGCAGGGGTGCGGCGCGGCCCCGGCCGAAGGGGGTGAGGTCCTCCTCTCCCGACGTTCACTGCCGCCGCTGATCCGGATCTGCTGCGCGCACCCAGACCATACGGGTGCAACCAGCTATTGGGGATGGCGGAGCCCGTACCCCCGCCCTCTTCCGAAGGAAGAGGGAACGGACCGCCGGCCATGAAGGATCCGGACTAGAGCCACGGGTTCCGCTCCGGTGGGAGGAAGGCAAGCGCGCCACCGGTGCGCTGCCCGCCGGGGGTGGCGACACGCAGGCCGGGCTCCCAGCAGGCCAGCTCGGGGCGCAGCAGCGGGTCAGTCTCGCCCGGCGCCAGCTGGCCCGCTACCCACTCCTGAAGCTGCCTATCCAGGTCCCGCACCGCCTCGGGCAGCTCGCCGGCCAGGTCGCGCGTCTCGTCCGGATCGGCCTCCAGGTCGTAGAGCTCCTGCCAGGAGACGCGGCGTGGGTTGGGGCGCGCCAGGGCCAGGCCGCCGCTGAACTTGTGGATCAGCTTGTAGCGCGGCGTACGGATGCAGCGCGCCGCCAGGTAGCGCGTCCACTCGGAAAACGTCCGCTGGTGCAGTGCATCGGTGTCCCCCCGTACCAGCGGGAGCAGGCTCCGGCCCTGGAAGCTCGGCGTCGCGGCCAGCTCAGGCAGCCCGGCCAGCTCCAGCAGCGTCGGCGCCACGTCCACCGCTTGCGACAGGGCGGTCACCACGCCCCCGGCGGGGAGACGCCCCGGCGCGCGCAGGATCAAGGGCACGCGGATCGTCGCCTCGTAGAGTTCGTCGTGGGCGAACGGCACGCGGTGCTCCGCCAGGCTCTCACCATGGTCGGCGGTGAGGGCCATCAACGCCTGCTGCGCAATGCCCAATTGCGCCAGGTGGTCGAGCAGGGCGCCAAACATGTGGTCGAAGTAGGCGATGCCGCCGTCATACGCGTCGATCCTGGCCCGCGCCTCCGCCGTGATCTCCGCCACCGGCCCCCAGCCCCGCACATAGTCGGCCCCGTTCGCCGCCGTGTGCACCGGAATCTCCACCCCCAGGCGCTGGGCCACATATCCCTGCCCGAACGGCTCGGGCGCCAGGTAGGGCCCGTGCACGTCCCAGTAGTGGATGAACAGGAAGAAGTCGTCGCCGGCGTGCTGCTCCAGCCAGGGGAAGAGGCGCCGGTGCAGCACCTCGGCCCCCACCATCCGCTGGGTGCCCGGCGTGACGCAGACGTGGTATTCATACCCTCGCACGAACCACTTGGGGTGGTTCGGGAAGTTGACCAGGTTGTCGAACGACGCGGTCAGCATCCCGCCAGAGACATAGCGCCCGCTCTCGATCCGCACCGGCTCTCCCGCGGCGCGGAACAGGTCGGCCAGCACCGGCGTGGTGTCGTCCAGCGCCACGGCGAAGTTGGGATGCCGCCCGGATGGATTGGCCAGCACCTTGTGCGTCGTGCCGAACTGGCCGGTGATCAGGCTGGTGAACGACGGGAGCGTGTACGGCGCCTGGCTGATGTGGTTGGCGAAGCGCACCCCCTCCGCCGCGAACCGGTCGATCCGCGGGCTGGTCGGCCGGAAGTAGCCGTAGCACCCCAGATGGTCCGCCCGCAGCGTGTCGCTCACCACCAGAATGACCTGCCTGCGTTCTGCCATGCCACCGCTCCAATCGGTCGCTTGTTCGTTTGCAATTGCTCAGCCGGTCGCTCCTGCTCGTCCCGCCGGGATCAGAGCCATCGTCCAGGAAGGCTGAGCCGTTCCCTCCTGTCGTGGTGCGTGCGCTGGCGCGGCTGCCCTGCCACCCGGCGCCGGTTGCCAGCTTGCCGGTCCCGCGCTGGTCTGGCTGCAGGGCATGATACGGTCCGCACGTCCGGCAGGCGAACGAGCGATTGCCGATCTCTGCCCCTGCAGGGCAGTCCTTCGTCGATGCCGCTTCCGGCGCGTCCACGAGGGACGTTGGCTCCAGAGCACAGGTGCCAATCCAGGCCTGCTGGCGGCCCCGACCACGTGCCCCGCGGGCGTGCGCAACAGGCCTGGATAGCGCCAGGCCAGGGCCGTCCTTCCCCCTCTGCCGCGGGCGGGAGAGGGGGCCAGGGGGTGAGGGCTGCCCTCCCCTTCCGATCCGCCGGGGCAGCTAATCCAATGTGTTCCGCGTCGCTGTGCCCCACCGCCACGGTGGGCCATCTGCCGGATGGGCTATCGTGCCGACGCGCAGGACGTGCCACCGGCGCTGCCCACCAGCGGAGCATCCACTCCCCAAAAGGGGAATGTGCTATCGTGGCGGCATGCAGGACGTGCCACCGGCGCCCCACGGCGTCTTCCTCTACCCACTGGCCGACCGCGTGCTCTACGGCCCCGGGCAGGTGGCTGCGCTGCCGGATGAGGTGGCGCGGCTGGGCGGCCGGCGCGCCTTCGTCATTACCGGCCGCTCCCTGGCCACCACGACCGGCATCGTGCGCCGCGTCGAGATGCTCCTGGGAGCGAGGCACGCGGGCACGTTCGCCGGCATCAGCCAGCACGTGCCCAGCCGCAGCGTGATCGAGGCGGCGCAGCAGGCGCGGGACGCCCAGGCGGACCTGCTGGTGAGCGTCGGGGGCGGGAGCCCCATTGACGGCGCCAAGCTGGTGGCGCTGGCCCTGGCGGAGGGCTGGACGGAGCCGGCCCAGCTCACCGGCCAGGCCACACGGGGCCCGCGGGCCGACCCGCCGCGCCCCCTCCTCCCCCACGTCGCCATCAGCACCACGCTCTCCGCAGCCGAGTTCACGCCGGCCGCCGGCGTGACCGACGAGGCCACGCGCTTCAAGGGCGGCCACCGGCACCCAGCGATGGTGCCGAAGGTGGCCATCCTCGATCCGGAGCTGACCCTGGCTACGCCGTGGCCCCTCTGGGCCGCCACCGGGATCAAGGCCCTGGACCACGCCGTGGAGCGGCTGCTGGTGCCCGCGCGCCAGCCGTTTACCAGCCCGCTGTGTCGCGAGGCCATCCGCCTGCTCCTGGAGCACCTGCCACGGTCAGGCACGGAGCGGCCGGATGCGCTCGCGCGCCGCGGCCATTGCCAGGTCGCCGCCTGGCTCTCCATCTACGGCTACCCGCACGTGCCCACCGGCCTCAGCCATGCGCTGGGCCACCAGATGGGCGCCTTCTGGGGCCTGCCACACGGCGTCACGTCCTGCATCACCCTGCCGCCGGTGGTGCGCCACGTCGGGCGCACGGCGCCGGCTGCCCTGGCGGAGGTGGCGCAAGCCTTCGGCCTCCCCGGCGACGCGCCGGACGTGGGGGAGCAGATCGCCGGCCGGATCGCGGCGCTGGTGGCGCAGTTGGGCCTGCCTGCCCGCCTGCGCGATGCTGGCGTTGACAAGGCGCAGCTCCCTCCCCTGGTGGCCGCTACCGTGCACGAGCTCCAGGGCCGCGGCCTGACCACCGAAGACGAGATCCGCAGCCTGCTCCTGGCCTGCTGGTAGCGTGCCGCTCACGGGCCCGTGTCACGCACCAGGAGACCGGCCCCGTCCCGCATCCGGAGCTTCCCCTTCCCTTTGGGAGCGGGTGAGGGCTCCACATACACCGCCGGCGGGAACCTGGGCCAGCGTGAGGCCTCTCCCATTCGGGAGAGTCCCGTCTCCCAAAGGGAGAGGGCTATGCCCCTGCAGGGCAGTCCTTCGTCGATGCCGCTTCCGGCGCGTCCACGAGGGACGTTGGCTCCAGAGCAGAGGGTGAGGGCACCGCATCCCTGCCCGCCGATCCGTTCCCTCGCCCTCCACGCGTCCCCCTCCACCGGGCGCCCTGAGCAAGCGGGCAGGCTCCTCACTCGCTACTCGCCCCTCGCTACTCGTTACTCGTCCCTCGCTTCTCGCTACTCACCCCTCAGGCCCCTGGGCCACGATGAGGGCTCCGCTGGTGGCTACTCCGCGCTCGCTCACGGCGTCGGTGGCGCCGGCTGCACCGGCTCTTCCCGCCCGCTCTTGATGGAGCGGTAGGCCGCCTCCACGACGCGCAGGTCGGCCAGCCCCTCCGTGCCCGGCATGGTCGGCGCCCGCTCCCCCATCGCGGCGCGCGCAAAGTCCTCGATGCTGCGCGCAAACGTTTCGGCGTAGTCCGGCCGGTCGTACACCACCTCCGACCCGCCGGGCAGATCGCGGTGGAAGAGGGTGAGGGTGGGCGAACGGGAGTTCACCTCCAGGTGCCCCTCCTCACCGTAGATGTAGGCCTCGGCGCCGACGTTGGTCGTCCTGGTGGCCCAGCAGTAGAACTGGGATCCGATCAGCCCCTGCTCGAAGCGCAGGTTGACGGTGGCGGTGTCCTCGCCGGTGAAGTCCGGCCGGTTGGTGGTGGCGTAGGCATGGACGTGCGTGATCTCGCCGGCCACGTCGCGCGCCAGCAGGCGCAGGATGTTCGTGTAGTGGCAGCCCTGGTCCAGCAGCATCCCGCCTCCAGCCAGTTCCGCCCGCTGGCGCCAGCCGTCCCGCAGCCAGACGCCACCCAGATAGCCGACGCGGTGCGAGCGGACGATGCAGAGCTTGCCCAGCCGGCCGTCGTTGATCAGCCGGCGGGCGCGGCGGAAAGGCTCGGAGAAGGGGTAGTTCTCGTTGACGCACAGGGTAAGCCCGGCGCGGGTCGCCGCGGCCACCATCTGCTCCGCGCCCGCGACGGTATCCGCGATCGGCTTCTCCACCAGCACGTGCTTGCCGGTGGCCAGGGCCTGTAGCGCCAGGGGCGCGTGCGCCCGATGGGGCACGCACAGGTCCACGCCATCCACCTCGGGGTCGGCCAGCAGGTCCTCCACCCGCGTGTAGCCCTTGACGCGCGCCCCTGGGATCGCCGCCTGCGCCCGCTCGACAAAGGCCGCCAGGCGCTCCGGCCGCGGGTCGCAGGCCGCCACCAGCCGCACCACCTCCGGCGCGCTCGCCAGCAGCGCAGCGTACCCTGAGCTCCAGTGCATCTCCGCCACCGCCCCACAACCAACTAGACCAATGCGAAACATGGCTGAAGGCTAGCATGTCGCGTCCATCGGCTGGCGACAGTGAGCGGAGATGGGCTGCCACCGGGCGTCGATCTCGACCACTCCGCCGCGCTGCGGGACCTGATGGACTGTTTTGGATCCTGGTCACCCGCAGCGGGAACTTTCGCGGCCCCAGGGGCGTCTTTCACCACGACGGCCATCTGGCCTGCGGAGGAGATACCATGCCACGCCATCTGCCACGGCTTGTCGGTCTCGTCAGCGCCCTAACGGCCCTTGCGCTCTCGCTGCTCGGCGGCGCGCGCCCCGCGGCCGCCTGCGCGGGGCTCATCGGCTCCAACGGGGCGGTCAACCTCGGGCGCACCACCACGCTCGCCGCCTACCACGACGGCGTCGAGCACTACGTCACCGCCTTCCAGTTCCTGGGCGGCGGCGGGCAGTTCGGCACGCTCATCCCGCTGCCCGGTGTCCCCTCCAGCGTCGAGCGCGGGGGCGCGTGGACCCTCCAGCGCCTCGTCCGCGAGACGGAGCCGCTTCGGCGCACCGGCGTGCGTGCCGACGTCCTGGCCCTGGCGGCGGCCCCGGCCGTCGAGGTCATCCTCCAGACCCGCATCGACGCGCTCGATCTGACCGTGCTCAAGGGCGGCGGCGCAGACGTGGCGGCCTGGGCCAAGCAGCACGGCTTCCGCCTATCGCCCGACGCACCCGAGATCCTCGACTTCTACGCCCGGCGCAGCCCGGTCTTCCTCGCCGCCGTCTTCGATGGTGACGCCGCCGCGCGCCGCGGCCAGCGGATCGGCGACGGCACGCCGGTGCACATCACCATCCCCACCTCGAACCCGTGGGTCCCGCTGCGCATCCTCACCCTCGGCAAGCAGCCGTCCGACCGCGTGGAAGCGGACGTGTTCCTGCTCACCGACCGCGTCCCCGCACT
>DAOTTI010000099.1:0-4706 GCA_034437795.1 Chloroflexota bacterium
GAGGTTCAGCACGCGGATGTTGTAGGTGACGCGATTGGCGATCACCCACTCGATGGCGTTGACCACGTCACTGACGTAGGCCATGCCGGCCTCATCCGAGACCCGCACGTTGATGATCTTCGCCTCGGGGGCAACGCCGACGTACTTGCCGCGGACGGCGAGGTCGGCGCTCCACCAGGAGTTGCCGGCGATGATGCCGGCGACGTGGGTGCCGTGCCCGTGCCCATCGTTCGTCCTCTCGAGGGAGGAATTGAAGAGCACCTTGGCCGCGATGCGGCTCCCCCCGCTGGCGTCCTTGAAGTCGGCGCGGTTAGTCACGCCGGTATCCACCACCGCCACGCCGACGCCCAGGCCGGTGATCGCCGTGCCCGTGCCGCTGCTGGTAAGCAGGCCAGCGGCGTTGACGGCCTGCGAATAGACGGTGGCGAGCTTGGACGTATCGACGCTGCCGGTGGGGACCATGGGGGCGTCCAGGGTGATCCACTTCACCGCGTCCTGCTTCCCCAGCTCGGCGACGTGCCTACCCTTGACCTCGACGACGAAGGCGTTGGCCGCGACTTCCTTGAGCTTGCGGTAGCCCTTGCCGGCGACCCACCGGTCGGCGGCATTGTCCTGATTGCGACGCTGGACGATCACGCGGAAGGTGCGGTCGGGCTCCTTGCCGGCCTGGGCGAGCAGCTGCGGCAGGACGCGGGGCGCGTCGCGCGAGCCGGTGGCGGCCGAGGCGCCGGGAGGGAGCGGGGCAGCGAGCGTGGCGGTGAGGACGACGGCCAGGGCCAGGCGTCCCCACAGGCCGGGCTCGCTGCGCCCCTGCCGCACCCAGCCGGCGAGCAGGCGCCGCGCCTGGGCGAGAAGGGCGAGGTATCGATTGGTCATCTGCGGGGCCTTTCTTCCGTTCCTTTCGGCTCAAGAAGTGAAAGAACCCCCGCGGTGGTGCGGGGGTTCGGGGCCCCCACAACCGGCAGCCCGGCTGCCATAGTCCGCCGGAGGCGGACCGCAGGCCCGTGGCTTTGCGTGCGCGGCCTTTCGGCCGCGGTTGCCTTTATCAGCCGTGGGACGGTACACGTCTTGGATCGGCTGCGTGTTACTCGCTGGTGTGCTCGCTCGTTACGCCATCCTCCTCAAGTCGCCGGCCGTGCCGGCCCGTATCTGAGTGCCAGGTGCACTCTAGCAGGGCGGCGGAGCAGGGCGCTGTGAAATTTTCCTGGCGCGCTGCAGGATGAGGTGGTGCCGAACGGGCGGGGCCCTCACCCATAAGCGGGACGGGGCGCGCAGAACTTCCGGATCAGGATCACCGGCCGCAGCAGACCTGACCCCCTTCGGGCGCGGCCGTGCCGCCCTCTCTCCGACGCGGAGAGGGGAACCAGGGCCATGGCCCAGCGCCATCCGGCACTTATTGCGCACACCCAGCGGGGTCTCCTCGCCGGCCGTGGATAGGCGCGGCTAGTCGAGCCACTGCACCGCGTCTCTCAGCTTCTTGGGCTGGAGCACGGTGATCTGCTGCCGGTCGATAGCCAGGAGGCCCTGCTCGCGGAAGAGGGTCAGCTGCTTGTTGACGCTCTCGCGGGTGGCGCCGATCATGGCAGCCAGGTCCTGCTGGGTCAGGCGCAGGTCCAGGGTGATCCCGGCCGGCGTGCGCCGGCCGTGGGCTTCGGCCAGGGCCAGGAGCTTCTTGGCCAGGCGGGGGGCGACCCCCAGGAAGGCCATCTCTGCGGCCAGGGTCTCGGTCTCGCGCAGGCGCCTGGCCATGACACGCAGCAGCCCCATGACGATCTGCGGGCTCTGGGTGGAGAGGCGCAGGAAGTCTTCACGGGAGACGACGATGACCTCGGTTGGCTCGGCCGCCTCGATGGTGGCGGTGCGGGGCGCGCCATCGAGCAGGGCCGATTCACCGAAGCTCTCGCCTGCCTGCAGCAGGAGGACCACCACCTGCCGGCCCTCTGGCGAGGTCACGCGGACCCTGACCTGGCCGGAGACGATGACGTAGAGAGCATCAGCCGGATCGCCTTCGACGTAGATGACGTCGTCGCGCTTGAAGCGCTGCCGGCGGGCCAGCTGGGCGATGGCCGCTAGCTGAGCTGCGGACTGCCCCGCCAGCAAGGGGACGCGCTGCAAGGCCTCGACCACACCGGCGAGCGCATCTGCGCCCGCGGCCGCGGAAGGCTGCCGGTGGAGGCCTGGGATCGACACGTGCCCGCTCCCTACAAAGAGGTCAACGCGGCCGGGAGGCAGGGCGTGATGGGGTGGGAGGGGTGGCCCTCACCCCCTGTCCCCACGTCGGAGGGGGACGAGGGCCCTGGTTGTCTATCCGGGGAGGAATGAGCGCAGGAGGTCGAGCATGGCGCGGTCGAGCTGGTAGCCGCGCCAGCGTTCGTAGGTTACGTCCGAGCGGCCGCTGTCCAGGATGCCGAAGGGACCGCGGAAGTTCCACAGCGCCCAGCCCCATCCGGCGTCGCGCCAGAGCTGGAGGCTCTCCCGCATCCAGTCGAGCACTACCTTGTGGGGGGTGCGGTTGTAGGCGCCGAACTCACCGACCATGACGCCGACGCCTTTGGCTTCCAACTGCTTCCAGGGTTCGACGTGCCCGCGCAGCAGGGCCTGGCGGTCCCAGACGGCCGTCCCGTCGCGCAAGGGATAGGTGGGGACCTCCCAGCGATCCGCCCCCGCGATCCACTCCGCGCCGTAGTGAGTGAGGCGCATCGGCTCGTAGCCCCGCGTGGCGGCGGCCACGTTCAGGCCGACCAGCTCGCCGGGGGGCGTGCGGGCCCACTCCAGGCCGTCGCAGATGACCAGGCGTCGGTCGTCCTCCTTGCGGATCGCCTCCAGGATGCGTTCCACGACCTTGCGGTGGATCTGTGGGTCGATGGCCGGCGGCTCATTGAGCAGGTTGAAGCTGAGCAGGCGATTGGGCACCCCCTTGTAGCGCCGCGCGAAGTTCCACCAGTGAACGGTGCAGACGTGTAGCGCCTCGTCGTTGGTCCACAGCGACAGGCGCTCGGCGGGGGGCGTGACGGAGTAGCCCGGGGCGCGATGAAAGTTGATGCAGATGTGAAGCTGGTAGTGCTCGGCCCAGCGCAGCACCTGGTCGATCTCTTCCAGCACGTTCTGGCGGAGCACGCTCCAATTGCCCGGCTCGGCCCAGGCGCGATAGTCCATGGGCAGGCGGACGAAGTTGAAACCCAGCTCGGCGATGAGAGCGAAGTCGCGCTCATCAAAACGCCGGACGCCCCAGTCGACGTTGAACTTGTCCAGCAGGTTGAACCCGCGCCAGGGCGGTAGCTTGCGTGGCGAAGGGTCGACCACGCGCTGCGGGGTGGAGGTGGCGGGCGAGGCCGCCGGCGTTGCCGTGGGGGACACGGAGGTCGGCGTGGCAGGGACGGGCGTGGCGGTCGGAGGCACGGGAGATGGGCGCTGGGGGGTGGCGGTTGGGGCGGGCCTGGCTGGACTGGGCGTGGGGGACGGCTGGGGGCGGGGCCCGGCAATGCGAGTGAAATTGCAGGCGGACAGCGCGGCCGCCAGGGCACCCCCAAGGCCGGCCGCGGCCCAGCGCAGCCCGGCGCGGCGGGTGGAGCGGCGGCTGGCCAGGGTCATGCGCCTGATTCTCGCATGGCGAGGCAACGGCGCATGGGGGACAGCCCTCACCCCCGGCCCCTCTCCGTGTCGGAGACGGGAGAAAGACCTCACCCCCTGGTCCTCTCTCCGACACGGAGAGGGGGAACCTGGGCCACGGGCAGAGGAGCTGACCCACGGCGGGCCTGCCGGCCACGCTCCGACACAGGGACGTGAGGGGTGTGCCTGCGGCCCACGCAGAAGGTCCGGTGGCATTTGCCTCCGGCCGGCGTTCCCGCTCGCCGTGTTAAAGGGGGACAGCGGGACGGTGGCGGATGAAACCCTCTCTCCGCGGCCGTTGTTCCCCCTCGCTGGCGTGCAGGAGACGGAAATAGAACTCTCGCCGGCGCTGCTGCACCGCGTCCCCCTCCGTCGCATGGGGAGCGGGGCGGCGGGGCCAAGCTGCACGGTGGGCCGGGTGGGGCAGGCGTGCGGCGCGGCCCCGGCCGCAGGGAGTGAGGGCTGCCGTCCCCTCCCCGTGCGGTGCGGCCTCGGCCGCAGGGAGTGAGGGCTGCCCCCTCGTCCCCGACGCGGGGACGAGGGGGCCAGGGGATGAGGTCCGGTACGGCGGCTGATCCGGAGGTGTTGCCCACACTCCTTGCCAACCGTGTGAGCGCGGCTCTTGACGCGGGCGCGGGGAGCGAGTATGATGGCCATGATTGGTCTGACCGTCAGACCACCGGCCTGCTCGTTCGCGTGTCGCTCGGCAAGCGGCAGGAGGCGCTGGCATGCTGCGCCGGGTCAAGCGGACCCGCCTCTATCAGGAAGTCGAGGCCCAGCTGGCGGCCTTGATCCGCAGCGGCGAGCTGCGGCCTGGCGACCGCCTGCCGCCCGAGCGGGAGCTGGCCCGCCGCATGCAGGTCAGCCGCGCGTCGGTGCGGGAGGCGCTGCGGGTGATGGAGCAGCGGGGGCTGGTGGTCAGCCGCGCCGGCGCGGGGACGTTCATCCCCAGCGGCAGCGCGGAGGCGCTGGCGCGCAGCCTGACGCACCTGGCCGTGCAGGACGTGCTCGAGCTGCGCCTGCTGCTGGAGCCGGCGGTGGCGGCCCTGGCGGCGCGCCGCGCCACGCCGGAGGACCTGGCGCGCCTGGAGGCGGTG
>DAOTTI010000100.1:0-7415 GCA_034437795.1 Chloroflexota bacterium
CGGGCGGCGCCCCGGCGGGGGAAGATGATGTCCGGGGCGCCGCCCTGTGGGGGGCTCGGCGGATGGGCAGAGCCGCCGAGCACGTGCAGTCTACTCCAGCCAGGAGCGCCGCGCTGTGAAGGTTTCCCGCGCCACGGGGCCGAGCGCGCTCCCTCCAGCACGCAGACTGCCGGACGCGCAAGGCTTCCCCCGGCATGGGGGGCGGGCATCGCAGCATCCGGCTCGATGTCGGGCAGAGGGCGCACGGCCGTGGCGATGCAGCGGACGGCCCGGCTCGCGCATCAGCCAGGCTGGGCAGGAGCGCGCAGCCGGAGACGCCCGGAAAAGAAGCAGCGCCCCGAGGGGGTGGGTCGGGGCGCTGCTTTGAGCGAGCTCAGGGGGTGGAGGCACCCGAGCAAGCGTAGTCTACAGCAGGGGCCCCGCGTTCGTCTGTGAGCTTTTCCCAATCCCTTGCGCCCAAGCTCGCGGCCGGAGCAACGGCATCGCAACGCCGGCCCAACCTCGTCCCTGCCGCGGCCGGCGCAGGATAAGGAGCGATGGTCGGTCCGTCTGGCGCTCTGCTGCGCCGCCACCTGTGGCTGCAGGTGTTCCCTGGCCACGGCGGCTTCGGGCCAGGCCATGGCCGGCCGCGCGTCAGTACGCCGGGCCGGCCGCCACCACAGGTAGTGGCGCAGGTGTACTGCGCCGACCAGCGCGGCTGGCCGGTGCCGGCCGGTCCCCATACGGAGCGCCAAGGGCACGGGGCGAGTGTCCTGGGCCTCCTGGTCGACGTGCGGGTCTGAGCCGGACCAACGACACCAGGGCGAATACTCTTTCGTCCTTGGTCCCTTTCCTGGCCGGGGCTCCAGGCTCGCTGCCGGTAAGGGACCCGGCCCGCGCCGCCGGCGTGCGGCCGGCTCGCGCGCCTACTGCCGGCCAGCAGGCCGCGCGTCGGCGGCCTGCTGGGTTGCGTCCGACAGGGGCTCGATCCGCGTGTCCACCGGCGTCAGGCTCTCGCGCCGGACGTCCCAGGCGATCACGCGGGCCGCGGCCGGCGTCCAGGCGACGCCTACCAGGTGCCACCCATCCGTGCTCTGGGTGCGGCGGTACACCGCCCAGGCGTTCTGTTTTGCCATAGGCTCCCTCACTCGTCTTGCCGACGACCTGATACTGAGGGCTCCGGCGGCCAATCGCCCACAGCCATTGCCGGCACGGCTGGCCCCGAACAATCGCGCCCCGCGATGCGTTCCCTCCCCCTCTGGCGTGTGATGTGGGTGCATGCGCATCTCCAGGTAAGCGGAGGCCCACCGCACGCCACACGTGTTGCCTGCATGGGCCTAGCCTATCTGGGCGGGAACAACCCACATCACGCGCCTATGGGAGATGCATGGGGCTCCGCATCTGAACCATCCGGGCTCGACGAACGATGGCAAGCGTCCTGGCCATTGGCCTGGCGCTAGCGCCGGAGCGATGGGCGCCAGCTCAGCCACAAAGGTACTCGCTCCCGATGATGCCGGCATCGGGGGAAACCCTGATCTGCTGATCTGCGGCGCTCACTGGTTCCGCGCCCCAGGCGCTGTCGGCTGGCCGGCCCCCATTGTAGTGTCGCCTCCGCTGGTTGGGAGCACGTTGCGTGCCAGTCGAGGTGCCGTGGAGAAAAACACGCGGCCAGAGCCGCCCACGCCTCCGCTGGTGCCTAATCCGAGCCGGCGCCTTCTGGCCTTGAGGCGGGGCCTGCCCGTGCTCGTGAAACCAGGCCGGCCCACTCACCCGACCTGGAGGCGCACCTCAACGTTGCAATCCTCGCGCAGGTGCAGCAGCTCCGTGTGCTCGCGGAAGACGTCGGTCTGGACGTTGATCACCTGGCAGGCGTCCTTGTCCAGCGCACGGGGCTCAATGTGCCAGGTCCCCGGATGAAAGAGGAAGGCCGTCTTGCCGTCGGTGACGAAGGCCGCGATCTTCGTCGCGTCAAACCCCTCCATCGGCACGTCAGGCGGGGCCACGATCACCACTAGCCGGTCGCCGTTGAGGGGCACGAACATCTGGCTGTGGTCCAGGTGGCGGTTGATGCGGTCCACCGTTTCCGGCGCACGCCGTACCGTCATCAGCCGCGCCGTGAACTGCCCCTCCTGCATCAGCAGCGGCTCGCGCGGCTCGCCAACGACGCGGCCATAAGGGGCAAAGGCCTCGGGAGTAAGCGGGCGCGCCTTAATCGTCACCCGCTCCAGGTCGGCGGTCGATACTGCCACGGCGCTCTCCTTTAGTGCGTGCTGTGCAGGGCGTGTCAGGGCTTGATCGGCACGGTCATGCCCTTGTACGGCAGGCAGGCCCCGTACTCGACCTCGTTGTTCACCCGCGCGGTAAAGGTCTTGAGGAAGTCGCTCATCGTCGCCTGGCCGGCGAAGACCTGCGCGATCTCGTTGCCATACTCGGAATAGTGGCGGGAGAGATGGTTGTGGCGGAAGTGGATGCCGTAGGGGACCTTGTAGGCGTCCGCGAAGACGTGGGTGTGCAGCTTGGGGTCCTTGACGAAGACCTCCTGCCACTTCTTGAGCGTAGGGAGCTGGATCTTCTCGCGGGCCCAGAAGCCCTGCACGTCGTCTCCCGCCAGCCACTTCACGAACTGGTAGGACTCCTCGGGATATTTCGTGGACTTGGAGATGGTGTGGGGGTTGCCGGAGACGATGGTCACGCCCGGCTGGCCGCGGCGGCGCCCGGGGAACGGGGCGATGTCGTACTCGAAGGCGCCGCCAATCTCCCGCCGGATCCGGTCATGCGACGCCGCCGCGCGGATGCGGAACACGGCGCGGCCGATGCCAAAGGGCTTCTCGTCTCCCCCAAGCTCGGTCGCTACGGCATTGGGCATGATGAGCTTCTTGTTGAACCAGTCGTAGATCAGGTTGTGCGCATCGATCGACTCCCTGGAGTCCAGCGTATAGCGCATCTTCTCGAAGTCCGCCCACGTGCCGCCGAAGGACCAGACGAACATCCCGTTCGCCTCGGACATGCCGGTGTAGGACATGCGCACGCCGTAGATGTCCGTGCCGGAGTTGCCCGTGACCTTGAAGGTCTTGGTCATGATCTCCTGCATGTCGTCGAAGGTCCACTGCCCCTTGAGGTCATCCCACGGGTCCTTGGCCCCCGCCTGCTTGATCAGGGTCTTGTTGTAGTACACGGCGCGGGGGTCGGCGTCGAACGGCATGGCGTAGGTCTTGCCGCACCAGATCTCGCTGCCCATCAGCACGTATTGCTTGAGCAGATCGATCTTGTCGCGCTTGAGGTAATCCCCGATCTCCAGGATGACGCCCGCGTTGTAGAACTGGCTCCAGGAGAAGTTCTCGCCGTTGACGACGTCCGGCGCGGTGCCGGCGACGTACCAGGCCGTGTACTTGGACATGTCGCGGTTGGCCGCCGACAGGTCCATGCGGACCTTAATATTGTGCTCCTGCTCGAACTTCGCGAACAGGGGCACGATCGGCTGGGTGACGGCCTCGTACCAGGTATTGAACGTGATCTCGACCGGCGCCCCCTGCCGAGGCCTGGCGCCGCCCGCCGTCCCGCCGATCCCTGGGGCGCAGCCGGCCAGCGCGCCAATCACGCCTGCGCCCCCAATCGCCTGCAACATCCGCCGTCTGGTCGTGGCCATCGTCCTGTCCTCCTCAGCATCTGGCTCCGGAGTGCCATCCGGAGTAGCTGCCCGCCTTCCTGGCGCCTGCAGGCGACCCGTTCCGGCGGGTCCCGGCCTGAGCTTCAGCATTACCCTACCGGCCGCGGGGCGTTCTTGTCCACTCGCCATGCAGCAAGGGGTGCGTGCGACACGTTCGCCTGCCACGAACGGTAGGATTCGGCCCAACCGTGATCTCTATGGACCTCGCCCGCGAGCTGAAGGTGGCCGGCCTCCCCTGGCGGCCGCAGCGGGGCGATCTGGCGATGGACCGGCTAAACGTGCCGTACCTGGTGGTCGCCGACGGGACGGATGAGTCCGGCGGCGTGCAGATCGATACCGGCCACGCGGTGGAGCGCCGGCCGCTGCTCAGCCTCACCTGGCTCCCACGGCTGGACCACCTGCTGGCCTTCCTGGCTCGCTACGGGCCGGTGGAGGTCGCCGTCGGGCGCGCGGGGGGCGGGCGGGCCGGCTATCACTGGCGGGTGGCCATCGACGACGGGACGGGCGGCGCGCGGCGCGTCTTCGAGGCCGGCGATGGCGCCGATGCCGCCGGCCAGGCCCTGTACTATCTCCTGGCCCAGGCCGGCTGGCGGCCCGGCCCGCCGCTGGCCGGCGCCTAGCGCCCACGGCTCAGCGGCGGACCGGAGGCGCGCGTTGGGCCCGCCCCTCGCAGGCGCTCAGACGCTACCATCCGCGCATGGCCGCCACACGGCAGCGGATCCTCGACGCCGACGTGCAGGTAGACTGGTTCGGCCCGCTGGGCCCGCTGGCCAATAACCTCTATTTGATCATCGTGCCCCACCAGGCGCGGGCGATGGCCGTCGATGCCCCGCCGGAAACCCTGGACGTGGTGCTGCCGGCAGTGCGCGAGCAGGGCCTTGCGCTGGAGCTTGTGGTGGCGACCCACAGCCACTGGGACCACGTGGCGGAGGCCGGCGCGCTGGCGGACGCCACGGGGGCGGCCATCGTCGCCCACCGGCTGGATGCGCCGGACCTGGCCCAGCCCAGACCGTCCGCTCTGTTCCCAGAGATCCGCGTCCCGTCGGCGCCCGTGGCGCGTGAAGTGGATGACGGCGATCTCCTGACCCTGGGACCGCTGGAGGTCCACGTCTGGCACACGCCCGGGCATACGCCGGGCTCGATCTGCCTCTACCTCCCCCGCCAGGGCCTGCTCTTCAGCGGCGACACCCTGTTTGCCGGCAGCTACGGCCGGTATGATCTCCCCGGCGGGGACCCCGGCCGGCTGATGGCCTCCCTACGCCGCCTGGCGGCGCTGCCGGCGCCGACCATGGTCCTGCCGGGGCATGGCCCGCCGACCACGATTGGCGACGAGACGTGGCTCCGTCGGCTGGGGGCGGCCGGCGGCTGACCGCTGCCCGAACGGTTGAGCCTGGGAGATTTGTCATGGTGCCACCGAAAACCGAAGCCGAGCTGGATGACCTGCTCTCCACGCCCACTCCCGCACTGGTGCGTGATCTGGCGGCCATCCCGGGGGACATCGTCATCCTGGGAGCCGGCGGCAAGATGGGCCCCTCGCTGGCGAGACTGGCCCGGCGCGCGGCCGACGAGGCGGACGGCAGCCGCGCGGGGCGGCGCGTCATCGCCATCTCTCGCTTCTCGACGCCGGGGCTGCCGCGCCAGCTCCACGAGGCCGGCGTGGAGACGCTGGCCTGCGATCTGCTTGACCCACAGGCCGTGCAGGAGCTACCCAACGCGCCAAACGTGATCTTCATGGCCGGCCGGAAGTTCGGCTCCACCGGCGGGGAATCGCTAACCTGGGCCATGAACACGTACGTGCCGGCGCTGGTCGCCGGCCGCTACCGTGACGCCCGCATCGTCGTCTTCTCGTCCGGCAACGTCTACCCCCTGGTGCCGGTCCTTTCCGGCGGAGCGGACGAATGGACGCCCCCCGCGCCCGTTGGCGAATACGCCCAGTCTGTCCTGGGCCGCGAGCGGGTGTTCGAGTATTTCTCGCGCCAGTACGGCACGCCGGCCGTTCTCCTGCGCCTCAACTACGCCATCGATCTGCGCTACGGCGTGCTGCTGGACGTGGCGCAGCAGGTGCAGGCCGGGCAGCCGGTCGATCTGACCATGGGCCACGCCAACGTCATCTGGCAGGGAGACGCCAATGCCGTGGCCATCCGCTCCCTCCGCATCGCCACATCGCCGCCGGTACCCCTCAACGTCACGGGGCCGGAGGTGGTCTCCATCCGGTGGCTGGCGCAACGGTTTGGCGCCCTGCTGGGGGTGGAGCCACGCTTTTGCGGGGGTGAAGCCCCTACGGCTCTCCTGAGCAACGCCGCGCGCTGCCACCAGCTGTTCGGCTACCCCAGCGTCTCGCTGGCGCAGATGGTGGAGTGGGTCGCCCACTGGCTGCGCATCGGTGGCCCGACGCTGGACCGGCCCACTCACTTCCAGGAGCGCGAGGGCCGCTTCTGAGCGGGCGCGCTTAACGACGAACGACGAACGGCGCGCCGCGTCCTCTCTTTCTCGTCGCCCCGCCTCCAGCTCGCATCGTGGGCGAAGGAAACACTCGCTTCTCGGCACTCGCTCCTCGGCACTCGGCACTCGCTACGTGCGGTGTCTCCAGATCAGTGGGGGACGAACTGGCGCCAGGAGTAGCGGGGCTCATAGCCGAGAAGGCGCCGCGCCTTCTCGATGCTGTAGCCGGGTTGCGTGCCGGTAAGGTCGCCGGCCAGGGCGGCCAGCTCGGGGATGAAGCGCGGAATGACCTCGCTGAGCGGCAGGGCGCTGTGCGCGTCGGCCGCCCCGATGTTGAACGGGTGGTTCCCCGGGGGCAGGTCGTCCAGACGCTCTAGCGCCAGCCGCGCCGCCAGGGCCACGTCTCGCGCGTCGACGTAGCCCCACATCCCGCCGGAGGCGTCACGATCATGGCGGGGCCGGCCGCGCTGGGCGTACTCGTCGGGGCCCACCACCAGCGCCGGCCGCAGCGAGACCGTTCGCACGCCGTGCTGCATCCCCGCCAGGGCGAAGATCTGCTCGCCCACCCACTTGGAGAGCGGATACCAGTCGTCCGGCGCAGGCTCGATCGACTCGTCCGCCGGCAGGCGCTTGATGCCGCCACGGCGGGCCTGCTGGTCCAGGCTGTAGATGGTGACGGAGCTGGTGTAGACCACCCGCGTGATGCCGAAGGCGGCGCAGGCGGCCGCCACGTGGGCGCACGCCGCCGTGTTGTTGACGTAGACCTGCTCCCCCGCCTGCTGGCGCTGTACCCGCGGGCCCTGCCACTGGAGCGGTGGCAGGAGCTTGCCGACGTACCGCCGGCGCTGCTGCCGGTGGCGGCCCTGGCCGATCGTGGGGTGGGGGTGGCGGTCCCCCTGCGGCACCGCGGGCGGCTGGCCGGGCTCTGGGTCCTGGCCCGCCGGCCCGGCGGCCGGCCCTACGCCGACGCCGAGCTTCGTGCCCTGGAGCGTATGGCCAGGGATGCCGCTCCAGCGCTGGCGACCGCCCTGGCGAAGGATGCCGAGTAGCTGCCGTGGTATCCCGGACCACCACAAACCGCAGGAGATTGACATCGATGAACGTCGTCGTGACCGGCGCCAGCGGCCGGATCGGCCGCGCCATGCTGGCTGAATTGCGAGAGGCGGGCCGCTACCAGGTGTGGGCAGTGGACCGCGTGCTGCCGCCCCCTGGCCTGGCCCACCGCGCGCTCCTGGGTGATCTTGCCGACGCCGGGTCGGTGTACGGCACGCTGGCCGGCGCCGATGCGGTCATTCACCTCGGCGCCTACCCGAGTCCGGCCCACCAT
>DAOTTI010000101.1:0-3779 GCA_034437795.1 Chloroflexota bacterium
TAAGTCAGCGCTGGTATGTTCGTGCGGGACAGGACGGCCGGGCATCGATGGACAGGGCGACGCGAACATACCAGCGGATACTTAGCCTGGATTCTTCACGAACGGAGCCCTCACCCTCGTCCAGGGTTCCCGTCGGAGGCGGGACGACCACAGGGAGAGGGGACACATCGCCGGCCATGAATCATCCAGGCTAGCTTCTACTGCGGATCGCTTCGGGGTGGAGCACCGTCTCCACCCAGACCACCTCGCCTATGGTGGGGTCGTACTCGGCGATCCCGGCGCTAAAGTCCTGCCGGATCACCGCCCGTCCGTCCGGCGCGACGGCGGCATACTCGTCGGACAGCGCTGGGCCGCGCGTCTCACCGCGGCGGTAGGCCAGGGCGGCCCGCTTCATGATCGCCGTTTCCATGTTCACCGGCTGCCCGAGCTGCTCGAAGTAGGCCTTCAGGTCGGCGTCACTGATCCGGATCAGCATCTCGTCCCTCCCCGGCGGCGCCGGCTGCCCTGAGGCGTCCGGCAGCTCCGGCGGCGGCTGGTCGATGGCCAGCGCCTGGACGCCCCCTACGCGGGCCACCCCCGCTTCCACGCTGGCCCGCGTGTACTGCACCGGCCCGTGGGTGTAGACGCTCAGGGGATCGGCCACGTAGAAGGTGGTATCGGTGTATCCAAGCAGCACGACGAAGTGGTGGGCGTCGAAGGCCGGCCCGCGCGGGTACTGGCGCGGCTCCAGCACCGCGTTATCGAGCAGGATCATCACCGGCTGCCCCTGGTCCAGGGCATCGTACACCGCCTCCCAGCGTGAGAGCTGGCAGTGGGGAATGCCATAGCGCCGCGCCGCCGCCCGCATCTGGGCGAAGTTGGTGTACGTCCCCAGGTGCCAGGGTCCCCCGCGGATCGCCTCCGCGACGCGATGCATGTCCTCGCGCGTGCCCGCCACCAGGCCGTGGTAGGCCAGCCCCATCGTGATGCACGCCGGGCCGCAGTTGTTGTAGCCCTTCCCATCCGGCTCTAGCTGCGAGACGTATGGCACCTCCAGGGGGAAGGCGTGGTAGCGCCGACGCTTGCCCGGTGCCTCCACACTGGCCGGCAACACGGCCGGCGCCTCCACCTCGGCGCGCAAAGCGTCCGCGTGGCGGAGCACCGATTCGACGTAGGCGCGGGCGCACTCCCAGCCCCGTGCATCGACGTTCCCTGGCCCCGCGTTGTAGGCGGCCAGGGCGCGGCGCACGTCGCCACGGTAGCGGTGGAGCAGGTAACGCAGGAACGAGCAGCCGTACTCCAGGTTGGTGGCCACGTCGTACAGCCCATCGGGCTCGCCGCGGTAGCCCATCCAGCGGGCCGTGCCATACAGGAGCTGCATCAGCCCGCGGCTGGCGTCGTTGATGTGTGGCTCGGCGCGAAACGCCAGCCGGTCGAAGCTGCTCTCCTGCTGAATGATCCCTGCGACGAGGACGGGGTCTACGCCATGGGCGCGCGCGGCGGCCACAGCCGCTTGCAGGATCGCCTGCCGCGTCACCTCGCCTCCTCCTGCTGCCTACGGCTGGCTGCGCAACCCGGGACCCTGGCCACAGGGAGACGGCGACGTCGGCCTCACCGACGCCGCCCCATTATGCACCGTACCCCTGCCACACGGAGGTGGCAGCACGGCAAGTGTAGCGCGCCGGCCCGGAAGCGGGGCCAGCGCGGCGGGCATCGCACGCCACCACTTGCTCCAGACAGCGCACCGTTCCATTCCCTTCCCCTCTGGCCATCCCGCCTCCGGCGGCCCCCTGGGCTCCCCTCTGGTCGTCCTGCTTCCGGACCCCTTGGGCTCCCTATGGTCGTCCCGCTTCCGGACCCCTTGGGCTCCCTGTAATGGTCCCGTCTCCCGTGGGCACCCCGGGCCAGGGGCAGCGCTCACTCCTCGCTCCTCGCTACTCGTCCCTCGCTCCTCGCTCCACACTTCAGCCACCCAGCAGCAGGGGCCCGCGCCGGCGGCGCAGCGTCTGCGGGCGGCAGGCCGCGCGCGAGGCGCCGTGACGCGGGCGCGCCAGAGGCACCCCTTCCCAGCGCCGGACCGGCCCGCCTGGGGCGGCAGGGTGGGACGAGACTCCCATCAGCCGGTAGCCCCACCGCACCAGCCGGACGCCCAGCCACAGGCTGAGGGCCGCGCCCACCGAGCGCAGCCGCCACCGGCGTGCCGGCCGGGCGTCTCGCCCGCGCGCGGCGAGGCGATAGAGGCGCGCCCGCGCCGCCCCTTGCAAGGCCTCCTCGTGGCGCATTCGCGCCTCCATCTCCAAGAAGTACAGATTGACCATTCCTGCCCTCCCCGCGTGAGCCGGCATGCTCCAGCGGTGCGCCCGACGGCCTGACACTGGCAGTCTCCCCATCAACGCCGCCGCGCCCGACCGCCGGCCTGCACCCAGAGTAGCACAAATGTTCTAATCGCGGAAGGGTTTTGGTGCCCGGTTCGTGGGCGGCCGCGCGATTGCGGCGGCCGCGCGCCGGTGCGTGGCCGCCGGCACGTGGGCACACAGGGCGCGCGGCACGGGCCTTGCCGACGTAAGGCGTGTAGGGCGCGTGGCGCCACGCTTGGCCCTCCGCAGGCGCATAGCGAGTACTCCAGCTCCGCAGGCTCGTGTGGCCCCGGTGGCTGGCCCTCCGCAGCCGCACAGCGAGCACTGCGGGAGCGTCCTGCGGGCGTGAGATCGCAGGGACGTGGCGCCAGCCCTGTATCTCGCACAAGCTGAACCCCCGAACGTGAAAGGACACCATTCCATGGACGCCATCCAGTTCCTGCTCGCCGAGCACCAGGCCGTGAGGCAGCGCTTCGCAGAGATCGAGCGGGCCGGACCTCAGGCCCGAGGCGAACTGTGGCACAACCTGCAGCCGGAGCTAAAGATCCACGAGGAGATTGAAGACACGTACCTCTACGGCCCGCTCTCCCGTGATCCCGCGGCACAGGGCACACCCCTGGCCACCTTCGAGCAGCGCCAGGACCAGGACGTGCAGCAGCTTGAGCAGAAGATGCGCGAGCTCAATCGCCACGACCCGGCCGACGACGCCTGGCTGGCCAGGCTGCGTGAGATCAGGGATGCCCTCATGGAGCACGTCCGCGTGGAGGAAGAGGAGATCTTGCCTCAGGTGGGGCAGGTGTGGGGGCGGGACCGGCTGGACCTGGCCGGCAGGCAGATGGCCGACGCGAAGCAGGAGGCGATGCAGAGCCCCGAGCGCTACGCCAAGGTGCTGACCCAGCCCGCATCCCGCGGCGCCATGGAAGGCGGCCCGACGCGCTAGCCTGGGTTCTTCACCAGCGGGGCCCTCACCCTACCCCTCTCCTATCGAGAGGCAGCTGATGGCCGACCGTGGTCGGCCAACCACCGCCATGGCCGGCGCTAGCGCAGACTATGCACGAGGCGGAGCCCTCCACCCTCGCCCTCTCCCTTGGGGAGAGGGCGCTCTCCGCTGGCCGTGGAGAACCTGGGCTAGCGGACTGGGATACCCGCGTCGCGCCGGCGAACTGAACCCTCGACGCCATTGTTCCCCCGCCGGCGTGGTGGATCACTCAGCCCCGCCGGCCGGCGGCTGGCCGGCCGGCCGCGAGGCGTTCGGCCGGAAGTCAGGGACGCGCAGCGGCCTGCTCCCTTGCTCGATCGACTCCGCCGCCAGGATCGCCGGCGCGGCCGTGTCCATGGCGCGGTAGACATCGAACGCCAGCGGTCGCTTGCCCAGCACCGCGTCACGAAAGGCGGCGTGGACATAGTAGTCGGCGTCGCCGTGCCCGCTGCCCCGCGCCTCGG
>DAOTTI010000102.1:0-29146 GCA_034437795.1 Chloroflexota bacterium
GGCGGCGCCCCCTCCGCCTCCAGCCGCCGCGCCCTCTCCGGACTCGCGGGCCGCTACTCCCTACCCGCTACTCAAAGAAGCTCGGCCAGAGGAGCGCGTCCGGCTCTCCCGCCGGCGGTTGACGATCGCGCGCCGCCTGGTGGAGGCGCAGCAGACGGCGGCGATGCTCACCACCTTCAACGAGATCGACATGACCGCCGTGATGGAGCTGCGCCGGCGCTGGCGCGACCGCTTCCGCGAGCAGCATGGCGTGAGCCTGGGCCTCATGTCCTTCTTCACCAAGGCCTGTATCGGCGCGCTGAAGGCCTTCCCGCAGCTCAACGCCGAGCTGCAAGGCGAAGAGCTGATCATCAAGCGCTACTACGACATCGGCATTGCCGTCAGCACCGACGAAGGGCTGGTGGTGCCGGTCGTCCGCGACGCCGACAAGAAGACCTTCGCCCAGATCGAGCAGGAGATCGCCTCCCTGGCGGCGCGGGCGCGCGAGCGCAAGCTGACCCTGGAAGAGCTGCGTGGGGGCACGTTCACCATCACCAACGGCGGCGTCTTCGGCTCCCTCCTGTCCACCCCCATCCTCAACCCGCCGCAGGTGGGTATCCTTGGCATGCACAAGATCGAGGAGCGGCCGGTCGCCCTCAACGGCCAGGTCGTGATCCGCCCCATGATGTACGTGGCCCTGACCTACGACCACCGTGTCGTGGACGGCCGTGAGGCGGTCACCTTCCTGGTCCGCGTCAAGGAGCTGATCGAGGACCCGGAGCGACTGCTGCTCGAAGGGTAGTCCACACGTCGGAGGAGCATGCTGCCAGGGCACGCCACTGCCGTCCGAGAAAACGCGTCGTCCGCACGCGAGAGGGGAATGCCATGCCGGCCACGCACCGGTTCGAGCCGACCGTCTATTACACCGCCATCGGGTCTCATCCGCCGGTGATGCGCATCGCCTCCGGCGACAGCGTCGAGACCACCACCGTCGATAGCGGCGGGTACGACCAGTATGGCAACCAGGTGACCGAAGGCGGGAACCCGCAGACCGGCCCCTTCTACGTGGAAGGGGCGGAGCCCGGCGACGTGTTGGCCGTCCGCTTCGACCGGATCGTGCCCAACCGACGCTGGGGGCGGACCAGCGCCCTGGTCGCCCTTCACGTGGTGGAGCCATCCTTCGTGCACGAACTGCCCCGCGACCGCGGGCGCGGCACCTGGGAGATCGATGTCGAGCGCTGGACGGCCACGCTGCAGGAGCCGGCCACGGCGCTGGGCGCCCTCACCATCCCGCTGGACCCGATGCTGGGGTGCTTCGGCGTGGCGCCGCCCCGCCGCCAGGCCATCTCCTGCGCCACCTCCGGCCCCCACGGGGGCAATATGGACTACCGCGGCTTCCGCCAGGGCGTCACCGTCTATTTCCCCGTTTTCGTCCCGGGCGCCCTCTTCCACCTGGGCGACGGGCACGCTACCCAGGGCGACGGCGAGATCACCGGCACCGGCACCGAGATCTCCATGGACGTTACCTTCACCGCCTGGATCCATCGCAAGCAGCAGCCGATCGGCTGGCCGCGCGCCGAGGACGAGACCTACCTCATGGCCGTGGGCAACGCGCGCCCGCTGGACCAGGCCGTCCAGCACGCCACCACCGAGCTGATGCGCTGGCTGGCCGAGGACTACGCACTCGACTACCGCGCCATCTCGCTGCTGCTGGGCCAGTGCCTGCGCTACGACGTAGGCAACGTCTTCGACCCCGCCTACACCATGGTGGCCAAGATCGAAAAGCGCCTGGTCCAGCCCTACCGGAAGGGGTGAGGCGCAATACGTCATCCGTCATGCGTCATGCGCAATGCGTCATGCGTAACCGGATGCGTAACGGGACTGTTAGCCCGCCTTATGCACGGCCGGCGAGAAGTCCCTTCTCCCAGAGAGAGGGCTAGGGGCGCCAGGCGCGGGGCGCGGTGATCGCCTCGGTCCCCTCTGCCTCTGGGAGAGCGGGAGCCCGCCAAGCGGGCGGCGGTGAGGGCTCCGCTCATGAAGGGTCCAGGTTAGGCCGGCTCTTTGTTGAGCACCTCCTGCGCCAGGCGCTGGATCTCAGTCGCCATCTCCAGCACGGGGATCTCGCCCCGCTCCAGCCTGGCCCAGCTCGCGGCGGAGTCAAACTCCTCCCCGCGGAAGTTGGCCACGACAAAGTCCGGCTCGATCGTCTCCATGATCGGGCGGAGCTTCTTGTACGTCGGCCAGCGGTCAATAATGCGCGTGTCGGCCCAGACATCAGCGCGGGCGATGGGACCCTTGAACCCCTGGACCAACCCCTGCACGTTCATCTCTTTGCCGGCGATCCAGGTCAGGAACTGGAAGGCCTCCTCAGGGAACTTGCTCGCCGTCGTCACGCCAAAGACGTGCTCGTTGAGCATGCTGCGCCGCCGCTCGCCACGCTTGACGGTGGGCGTCAGCACGAAGTCGATCTCGAAGTCGCGGAAGTCCTTGGGGTAGATCTGGATCCGGAACGGCCAGATGTCCGCCGCCAGCAGGCGCTGCTCCTTGCCGAACAGGTCCTCCTGATTGATCGAGCCGTCCCTGGGGTGGGGCGAGACCTTCCACACGTTCATCAGGTTGTACCGGAAGGTCAGGGCCTGCACGAACGCCTCGCGCTTGTCCAGGAAGGTCGCCTTCCGGCCGGTGGCGTCCACCGGCTCGACGCCCCACTGGCGCAGGTACGGGCCACTGGAAAAGGCATTGTTGCCCGCGTTGCCGCGGTAATAGCCGAAGGTGGTGGCGGTGGTGCCCCGCTTGGCCCACTCCGCCAGCTCGTCGAAGGTCCAGTCGTCCTTCGGCAGGGGCATGCCCAGCTGCTGCACCTTGGTCTTGTTGTAGGCGATGACCGGAACGATCGGCTCGGAGATGTAGGAGAGCCAGTATTGCTTGCCCTCAAAGGTGTTCTGCTCGGTCGCCCCCTTATAGAACTGGCCCAGGTCGTAGCGCGCCGCCTTGGCCAGGGGGATCAGGTCCCGCACGATCCGGTACTTGGATCCCCAGGCGATGTGCGAGCGGTGCCGCGGTGGATACCACACCACGTCGCCCAGCTGCCCGCTGGCGCTGACGGCAATCACCTCCGGAAAGTACTTGTCCGTCCACGTCCCGTGGAGTTCTAGGGTGACGTTGATGTTGGAGTGCCTCCCCTTCCAGTCGTCGATGTTCTGCTTCAACCCCTCCTCGATCCAGTCGGAGACGTCGGTCTTCTTCACCACGTGCACCCGCAGGTCCGCCCGGCGCCCTGCCGGCGCTGCTCCCCCCGGCCCGGCGCTCGGGGTCGGGCCGGCGCACGCCGCCGCACTCCCCAGGACACCCGCAGCCAGAGCCGACGCCGTGCGCCCGTGCAGGGCGCGCCGTGTGTATCGCCGTAGCGCCATCATTACCCTCCTTCTGCGCGCCGTCCATCGCGCTAGGTGTAGCCTACTCCTCATCTGCGGCCACACGCAACCGTCCCCGCAGGTACAACCACTCATTCCGGACGATGCGACGTTATATTCCCTCTCTCTGGGAGAGGGTTAGGGTGAGGGCACCTTCAGTCCCCTCTCCCTCTGGGAGAGCAGTAGCCCGCGCAGTGGGCGGCGGTGAGGGCTCCGCCGCTGAACCCTCTCCATGCTCTGGCTCCGGCTACGGAACCAATGAGACAATCGCGAGGTGATGGCGAAAGCGATTGGCCCCGCGGCGCGTACGGAGCAGGGGTGGCGGGCCCTCTTCCCGCACCCGATCCTGACGCAGGACGATGCCGCCGCCTTCGTGGCGGCCCTCGGGTTCTGCACCTGGGGCCCCGTGCCGGGACTGGACTTCCCGAACCTGGCTGAGGCCATGGGCGAAAGCGCCGTGTCCGTCCTCGCCCCCACCTGGTTCTGGAAGGACGACCTGCACTTCGCGCGGTGCCTCTTCTACGCCAGGATCATCCGCGGCCAGCCCAGCTTTATCGCGCCCGAGTACCTGCCCCGCTTCATTGCCGCGCTGGGCGGGCGGGGCCAGGAGATCGAGCGCGACCCCGTCCGCCTCTTCCTGGAAGGGCGCCTCTCGCGCGAGGCGCGGCTCATCTTCGATTACCTGGTAGACCACCCGGCGCAGCCGTCTCGCGACCTCCGCCGTGGCGCGGGGCTGCGCGGCGCCGACCAGGCGGCCTCCACCGAGCGTGCGCTGGTTGAGCTCCAGCGCCGCTTCCTCATCTGCAAGGTGGATCTGACCGGTCGCACCCGCGGCACCTACTCCTACGTCTGGGACCTGGCTGAGCGCTTCTGGCCCCAAGCCTTCGAGCAGGCCGCCCGCACGTCCGTCACGGAGGCGCGGGCCGCCATCCGCGAGCGCCTGCGCGCCTTCAGGATCGAGCCGGACCCGCCGCTGGAGCACAAGCTCTTCCTGTGGCGATAACAGTGGCGCAGGCCAGGGTGAGGGCTCCACTGGCCGACACCCGCCGGCGCTTCTCGAGGGATCAGGGCGGCGCCGGCGCCCCGCCGGCCGGGGACCCGTCAGCGACCTGCCACCGGGAAGGCGGATCCCAGCCCCGGCATCGAGCGCCCGGCGTCGCAGTTCAGCTCCACGCCCGTAACCTGGGACGACTCGTCTGAGGCGAGAAACACCGCCGCCATGGCGGCGTCTTCCGGTACCTGATGGCGCCCCAGCGGCTGGCGGCGCCCCATCTCCGCCAGCCAGGCGGCATCATGCCCCTCCTGCGCCTGCACCACCAGCTCCCCTTCGCTAATCACCCAGCCCGGATTGAGGAAGTTGACGCGGATCCGGTCGGGCGCCAGCGCCCGCGCCAGGTTGCGGGTCAGCGTGAGCAGGCCCCCTTTGGAGCAGGAGTAGGCAAAGAGATTGGGCAGGCCGCAATAGGCGTTGGTCGAGCCGACATTGATGATGCTCCCGCCGCCGGCGCGACGCATGGCCGGCACGGCGTACCGGCACAGGAAGAAGGGGCCCCGCAGGTTGGTGGCCATGATCCGCTCCCACAGCTCCGCCGTCGTCTCCTCCAGCGTGGCCCGCGGGAAGATGCCGGCGTTGTTCACCAGCACGTCCAGCTTACCGTAGGTCTCTACCGCAATCTGCACGACCGCCGCGCACGACCTCTCGTCCGTCACGTCGGTCTGCACGAACCGCGCGCTGCCGCCGCCGTCATCCGACCGCGCCGCCTCGATCCGCCGGACCGTCTCCTCACCGGCCTCGACCCGCCGGTTGGCCACCACCACGTGCGCCCCCTCACGGGCAAAGGCCTCGGCGATCCCGCGCCCGATCCCCGATCCGGCCCCCGTCACAATGGCCACCTTGCCGGCCAGCCGTCCCCAGGCGTTCACGGTCCAAAAGGATACCGCGCCTGGTCCGAGCGCCCGCCAGGCGGCCCCGGCGCGTCCAGCCCGTCCACACCGAGCGCCCGCAGCGCAGCCCGTAGCTGCGCCCCGCTCTGGAACCGGATGCCGTGGATGCCCAGGGCCGCGGCCGCCGCCACGTTCTCGGCCAGATCGTCCACGAAGAAGACCCGCTCCGGAGACGCCTCGCTCTCCAGCAGGCGCAACGTGTGCCGGTAGATCTGCGGATCAGGCTTGCTCATCCCCACCTCGTTGGAGAGCACCAGCACGTCAAAGTGGCGGAACAGCCCCGTTCGGCGCAGAAAGCGCGCGTGGGGCTCGATCGTGTTCGAGAGCACCGCCAGGCGCAAGCCGCAGCGCTTGAGCGCCGCCACCAGGTCCAGCACGTCCTGGTGCACGCGGAAGTGCCGCACGTACTCCCGTAGGAAGATGGACCCTGTTCCCGGCCCGTCGCTCTGGCCTGGCCCCGCCGCTTCGCTCCCGGCGCCCCCACTCGGGCGCCGCCCGTCGGCCGGGCCCGCCCCAAGCGCGGTGCTGCTTGCGTGCGAAGGAGCGGGCGGTAGCCCACCTCGCGCCCCCGTCCGCGCGCAGAACCGCGCCCAAAACTCCTGCTCGGAGATCAGGCCACGGCCCAGCAAGGGCCCTAGCTCCGCCCACGCTGCGTCGTAAGCCTCATCGCTAATGGCCAACGTGGCGACGATGTCGCGCCGGACAGCGCCCGGCTCGTTGGCGATCAGCACGCCGCCGATGTCGAAGATGCCGGCGTGGATGCGGGGCGGTCCGTCCATGGCGTGGGGCGGTTCGCTCGGCTGCTCGATCAATCGCCGGTCGCCGGCCGCGCGCGGCCGGCGGCGGGAGGCGCGTCTTTCAGCCCCAACGTCTCTCCGCCAGGCGGCGCGCCCGAAGCGCCGGCCAGCCGCCGGTATCGCTCCCAGTTCCGCTGCCCAAACTGTGTGGCCGCCCGCTCCATCGGGTGGGCGGCGTAGCCGGTGCGGAGCAACGTCAGGAAATAGGCCGGCAGGTAGCGGGCGCCCAGCACCTCGGCCTGGCGCACGTGCCCCACCTCATGGGCCAGCCAGCGGGCGCCGGCTTCGGTCGATTCGTCGAACCGGCCGGTGTTGAAGATCACGTGTCCCAGGGCGAAGGCGGCCGTGCCCGCCGGTAGCCCCAGCCGTCCGCCGGCCCGTAGCACCAGGTCCACCAGCGGGCCCCGAACGTGCTCGAAGATGATCGTGCCATCCGGGCCCCGCCGCACCTGCCCCCCGCCGGTCGCCAGGATCAGGCGCCCCACGGCCCGCCCGATGGCGTCCATCGCCCGCACGGACAGCCCTGCCGCGGGCAACGCGCGCCCCCAACTCACGGTCCCACCCCCTCGGGGCGCCGGTCTGACGCCACCGTCCCGCCTTTCACCACCAGATGGAGGCGCGCCCGCTCGCTCAGCACGCTGATGTCGGCTAGCGGATCGCCGTCTACCAGGAGGAGGTCGGCCAGCCTCCCCGCCTCCAGCGTCCCCAGCCGCTCGCCCCAGCCCAGCACGGCGGCGGCGTCCCGCGTCGCGGCCACGAGGGCCTGCTCCGGCGTGAGGCCGTGCCGGACCATAAGCGCCAGTTCGCGGGCGTTGGCGCCAAAGGTCGTCCCCGGCACGCCGGTATCCGTGCCACAGGCGATCCTGACCCTCGCTTCCAGCGCGGCGCGGAAGGCGCCCGCGTGCCGGGGCTCGATCTGCAGCGCCTGCGCGGCGATCGCCGGCGGCAGTCGGCCGGCCCTGGCCTCGTCCACGATCGACGTCGCCGCCGTGAACGTCGGCACCAGGACCGCGCCGCACCGCGCCATGGCAGCCGCCGCGGCCTCGTCCCCCATCGTGCCGTGCTCGATGGTCTGCACCCCCGCCTTGACCGAGGCGATGATCCCTTCCGCGCCGTGGCAGTGGGCGGCTACTGGTTTCCCCAGCCGACGGGCCATGGCCACGACCGCGCGCAGCTCATCATCGTCCCACAGGGCCGCTCCCAGGGCCGTGCCGCCCGTCATCACACCCCCGGTGGCCAGGATCTTGATCCAGTCGGCCCCCCGCTTCACCTGCTCCCGCACCGCGCGCCGCGCCTCGTCTGGCCCCGTGATGACGTGCGGCGCGGGCACCACCACGTCGGGGCGCAGCACCTGGTCCCCGTGACCGCCCGGCACGGTCAGGAAATGGCCGGCCGTCACCAGCCGCGGGCCGGGGATCCAGCCGGCATCGATGGCGCGTTTGAGCGCTACGTTCGCGTAGCCGACCCCTCCCAGGTCGCGGGCCGCGGTAAAGCCGGCCTCTAGCATCTCGCGGGCGTTACGCGCGCCCATCAGCGCCTGGTCGGGGATAGGGGTGGTGATCAGGTAGCGCAGGAAGTCCGGCTGCCTGGGATCGGCCGTCAGGTGCACGTGCAGATCGAACAGGCCCGGCAGCAGCCAGCGCCCCGCCGAGTCGATCACCGGCTCGCCATCGACCGGCCGCGGCGCCTGCGCGTCCGGCCCGATCCACGCGATGCGCTCGCCGTCGGTCTGAAGCGACGTGTGGCGCCTCGGCGCGCCCCCCGTTCCATCCCACAGCACTGCGTCGCGGATCAGCACAGGCGGCATTGTACGGTAGCCATCACGCCTCACGCCCACCCCTAGTTCCGTCTCCGAGAGGGAGAGGGTGAGGGCTCCGCTGATCAGCAATCCAGGCGAACGCCGGCCGCCCATCGCCTGCGCCCTGGCCGCCCTCCCACTGGCGGCGCGCCGGCCGCGCCTAGCGGAACTGGCGCCTGGGCGGCTCTTGGCTTTCTGGCCTCTGGCTTACCACTGGCGACGCACTGTCCGCGCCTGGTGGAGCAGCTCGGCCGGCGTGATCCGCCCGTCCATCACGCCAGCGCGCACCTTCTCCTCCAGCGCGCGGCGCACCGTCTCCGCGATCTCTGCCCCGCTGAAGCCCTCCGTCACGTCCAGCAGGCGGTTCCAGGCGGCGCCGTCCAGCGGCTCGAACAGCGACCGCCCCGCCTGGCGCTCGGCCCTGCCCATGTGCACGCGGAAGATGGCGCCACGCGCCTCGCGGTCAGGCAAGGGCACCTCGACCAGCCGGTCGAACCGCCCGGGGCGCAGGAGCGCGGGGTCCACCGCCTCCGGCCGGTTGGTGGCGGCGACCACCACCACGCCCTGTAACTCCTGAAGCCCGTCCATGTTCTCCAGCAGCGTGCTCACCACGCGGTGCGTCGCCTCGTGCGAGCCGTCGCGGTCGCGCGCAATGGCGTCGATCTCGTCAAAGAAGAGCACTGCCGGCGTCTCGCGCCGCGCGCGGTCAAAGACCAGCTGCATCCGCCGCTCCGCTTCGCCGTACCACTTGGACGTGATGTCCGCGGCGCGCACGGGGATGAAGCGAGCGCCGGCCGCCTGGGCCAGACAGCGCGCCAGCAGCGTCTTGCCCGTCCCGGGCGGGCCAAACAGCAGCACCCCTTTGGGCGGGCGCGCGCCCCAGCGGCGGTAGGCTTCCGGATCGCGCAAGGCGAGGCAGATGGCCTGTAGCTCCCGCTTGGCCTCTTCCAGGCCCCCCACCTCGTCGAACGCCGCCTCAGGGTCGCCGGCCCCTGGCTCGCTCACCGGCGCCCGCTGGGGTAAGGGCGGAGCGAACGGCGTGCCCTTCGGCAGACGGGTGATCAGGTCGGCCGCCGACCTGCCCAGCCAGCGCAGGCCCCCTAACGCCGCGTCCACGTTCAGGCCGGTGGGGCGGATGGTGAACGCCAGCGACGGCGGCGCGCTCCCCTGGCGGCGGTAGATCGCGTTCACCGTGGCCGCCACCAGGTGGCAGAAGGCGTCCAGATCGGCTCGCAGGGCCGCCGCGTCGGCCACCGGCCGCGCCCGCGTGCGAGGGCCAAAGAGCGGCGCCACTAGGGGCCAGGCGCCGCAGGCGATCACCAGGTGGTTCAGGACCACCCCCGGCCCTACGACGAAGCGCTCGCGGCCCTGCTCGTCCAGGATGAAGATCGCCTCACCTGTGCGCCGCGCGGGGAAGCGCTCTCGCAGTTCGTCGGGTGGCTGAAAGGCCCCGGCCAGTGGCCCCAGGCCGAACGGGGCCAGGGCGAGGGCGCCGGGGCTGGCATCCGGCATGATCACCGCCGCCAGGGCGGTGGCGCCGCTGGGGCCGCCGTCGCTTCGTCCCAGCACCAACACGCGCCCGAGCGGGGGCGCCAGCGCCGCCTGGCCCAGCACGGTCAGCGGCAGCCCCGTCCTCAGCCGCTCAGCCAGTTCCGGCGCCCACGTGATCTGCACGCCTTCGCCAGGAGCCGGCTGCCCCCCTGGCGCAGGCAGCGAGTTCGCCTTGCCGGTCGGTACTAGCGCCATTGACCGCAGTATAGCCGGTCATGGCCCTCAGCCGTGCCAGCCAGCAGTCTTCAGGCGTGCGCAATCGTTCCGGATGGCGCCACGCCATGGCCCGCGCTCCCCGTCTACCGCGTGCGGGAGAGGGGCGGCGGGGACAAGCTGCACGGCGGGGCGGGGTGGGGCGGGGGTGCGATGCGGCCCCGACCGAAGGGGGTGAGGGCTGCCCTCCACTCGCCACGGCCCTCGTCCCCCTCTCCACGTCGGCCAGGGCGCGGCGGCCGCCGATAATGCCCTCTCCCCACGGCCGGCGTCCCCCCTCTCCGTGTCGGAGACGAGGCTAGGGGATGGGCTCCCCTCCACTCGCGGCCGCCTGCTATCCTTATCTCCAACAATACTCACCACCCACAACCGATCCTTTAAGTCGGCCCAGCGAGGCGGCAAGGACGCGCACAGGGGTACGCGCCGCAAGGCCATCATCTCACCGGCCGGGCAGGCGCGCCGCGAAAGAGCTTCTTGCCGCAGGGCAGGAAGCTTTTTTGATGTCTGCAGCACGCACCACCGAGACGACACAGCCACGAGCCACCGGCGGACCGCCCCCCGCGCCCCGCCACCCCGCCCCCGGCCCTGAGGCTCGCGAGAAGCGCATCCTGGACGAGGATGGCATCCGGCGCGCCCTCACCCGCATCGCCCACGAGATCCTGGAGCGCCACCAGGGGCCATCCGGCCTGATCCTCGTCGGCATGCGCCGGCGCGGCGTCCAGCTCGCCCACCGCCTCGCCGCCCTCATCCGCCGGTTTGAAGGCGTCGACGTTCCCGTCGGTGAGCTGGACGTGACCATGTTCCGCGACGACCTGGAGCTGCGCGGTACCCGCCCCACCGTGCACCCCTCCTCCATGCCCCGTGACGTGACGGACGCCCGCGTCGTGCTCGTAGACGACGTGCTCTACACCGGCCGCACCACCCGCGCCGCCCTGGAGGCCATCCTCTCCTACGGCCGGCCTCGCCAGGTCCAGCTCGCTGTCCTGATCGATCGCGGCCATCGCGAGCTGCCGATCCGCGCCGACTACGTGGGCAAGAACCTGCCTACCTCGCGCGACGAGCAGGTGCAGGTCCGCCTGCGCGAGGTCGACGGCGTGGACGAGGTCGTCCTCCTCCGCGAGCCTGCGGAGTAAATGACGAGTGACCAACGGGTAACCGAAACGAGTGATCGACGGGAGGAGACGCGCCGTGTCGCAGACGAAGGGATCCGTCCGAAAGGAGACCACCCGGCCATGAGGCGCAAAGACGTCCTGGACCTTGACGACTTTACGGCCGACGAGCTCAATGAGGTGCTCGAGACCGCCGACGCCATGAAGGAAGTGCTCTCCCGCCCCATCAAACGGGTCCCGTCGCTGCGCGGAAAGACCATGGTCAACTGCTTCTACGAGGCCAGTACCCGCACCCGCGTCTCCTTCGAGCTGGCCGCCAAGAACCTCTCCGCTGACGTGGTCAACATCACCGCCTCCGGCTCGAGCGTGGAGAAGGGCGAGTCGCTGGTCGATACCACGCGCACCCTCCAGGCCCTGGGCGCGGACATGGTCGTCATCCGCCATCCCTGCGCCGGCGCCCCCTACCTCGTGGCGCGCGAGCTTGACGCCAGCGTCATCAACGCCGGCGACGGCTGGCACGCCCACCCCACCCAGGCCCTGCTCGACCTCTATACTGTCCGCGAGCGCCTCGGCTCCATCGCCGGGCGCAAGATCGTCATCATCGGTGACGTCCTGCACAGCCGCGTCGCGCGCTCGGACGTCTGGGGCTTCGCCACCCTCGGCGCCGAGGTCGTGCTCTGCGGCCCGCCGACGCTCATCCCCCCCGGCATCGAGGCGGCGGTCGCCGACGGGCTGCGCCGCAAGTCCGGCAACGGCGTGCACAAGGAGCACGCCGCCGTCCGCGTGCAGTACGACCTGGACAAGGCCTGCCAGGAAGCCGACGTCCTGATGGCCCTGCGCATCCAGAAGGAGCGCCAGCACGATGGCCTCTTCCCCTCCCTTCGGGAGTACACTCGCCTGTACGGCCTCACCAGGGAGCGGGTGGCCCGCGCCAAGTTCGGCGCCCTGGTCATGCACCCCGGGCCGATGAACGAAGGGATCGAGATCATGCCGGACGTGGCGCACGGCCCCCAGAGCGTCATCGAGGAGCAGGTGACCAACGGCGTGGCGGTGCGCATGGCCCTGCTCTATCTCCTGGCCGGCGGCCGCAGCGGGCGGGTGGTGTGAGGACGCGCGCATGATCCCTCGTGACGTGGGGAGCGGCCACACCCGCTCAGGCAGCGCCGCGCCGATCCTGATCCGCGGCGGGCGAGTTATCGATCCGGCCAGCCATGTCGACGCCGTGGCCGACGTCCTGCTCCGCGACGGCGTCGTCGCTGAGGTCGGGCAGGGATTGGCGGCTCCCGCCGGCGCGCGCACAATCGACGCGTCGGGGCTGGTGGTCGCCCCCGGCTTTGTCGACCTGCACACCCACCTGCGGGAGCCCGGCTTCGAGGACAAGGAGACGATCCGCACCGGGACGGAGGCGGCGGCCGCCGGCGGGTTCACCACCGTCTGCGCCATGCCCAATACCGAGCCAGCGCTGGATACCGCCGCCGCCATCGAGTTCGTCGTGCGGACGGCGCGCGTCGCCGGCGTCGTGCGCGTCTACCCCATCGGCGCGATCACGCGGGGACGCAAGGGCCGGCAGCTGGCGGAGATGGCCGAGCTGGCCGAGGCCGGCGCCGTGGCCTTCTCCGACGATGGCGACTGCGTCCAGGATAGCGCGGTCATGCGCCGCGCCCTGGAGTACAGCCTGCTCGTGCGCCGGCCCATCATCCAGCACGCCGAGGACCGGAGCCTCAGCGCCGGCGGGCTGATGAATGAAGGACCGGTGGCCGCCCGCCTCGGCCTGCCGGGCTGGCCCCGCCAGGCGGAGGAGGTGATCGTCGCCCGCGACGTGCAGCTCGCCGAGCTGACCGGCGCCCACCTGCACGTCGCCCACGTCAGCGCCGCCGGCACAATCGACCACATCCGGCGCGCCAGGCAGCGGGGCGTGCGCGTCACCGCCGAGGTGACCCCCCATCACCTCACCCTCACCGACGACCTGGTCGCCGGGCACTGGTGGTCGGCCACCGCCTCACTCCCGCCCTACGATACCCGCACCAAGGTCAACCCGCCCCTGCGCACCGCCGAGGATTGCGCCGCCCTGCTGGCGGGCCTGAAGGACGGGACCATTGATTGCATCGCCACCGACCACGCCCCGCACGCTGAGCAGGACAAGCGCTGCGAGTACGCCCTGGCGGCCTTCGGGATCTCCAATCTGGAGACTGCGCTGGGCAGCGTCCTGAGCCTGGTCCACGCCGGCAAGCTGGATCTGGTGGAGGCCGTTGCTACCATGACCAGCCGCGCGGCCGCCGTCTTCGGCCTGCCTGCGGGCACCCTCGCCGCCGGCGCCCCAGCCGACGTGGTCGTCTTTGATCCCGACCGTGAGTGGTGCGTCGATCCGCAGCAGATGCGTTCCCGAGGGAAGAACACGCCCCTCGCCGGCCTGATCCTGCGGGGCCAGGTGCTGGCCACCATCGTCGGAGGCGAGATCGTCTATGAGCTCTAACCTACCCGCTACACGACCAATCACTCCCCTCTCCCTCTGGGAGACGGTCAGGGTGAGGGCTCCTCACTCGCTACTCGCTACTCGCGACTGGGTGAGGGCACCGTGCATGCATAGGAGAGGTGTCGGATGAAGGCTCCACTGAGCAATACTGAGCCGCTTGTGGCTGAAGGCGAAGGCCCCGAGCAGCGGGGCACCGGCCCCCGCCATCGCCGCCGCCTCATCCTGGCCCTGGAGGACGGGCGAGCCTTCTTCGGCTACGCCGTCGGCGGGGCGGACGCCCCCCTGGAAGCGGAAGGCGAGGCCGTCTTCTGCACGGCCATGACCGGCTACCAGGAGGTCTGCTCCGACCCATCCTACCGTGGGCAGATCGTGTGCCTGACTTACCCGCTCATCGACAACTACGGCGTGAACGCCACCGACCTGGAGTCCACCCGCCCCTGGCTCAACGCCCTGATCGTGCGCGAATACTGCCCCCAGCCGAGCAACTGGCGGGCCACCGGCCGGCTGGCCGCCTGGCTGGCGCGCTACGGCATCCCGATCTGTGAAGGGATCGACACCCGCGCCTTGACCCGCCACCTGCGCACGCACGGGGTGAAACGCGCCGTGCTGGCGCCGCCGGACCCCGCCGTGCTCCCGCCGGAGAACGGCGATGCCGGCGCCTGGCTCCTGGGGCGCGTGCCGGGCGCGGCTGCGGAGGCGGCGCGCCTGGTTGAGCGCGCGAGGCAGGTGCCGCCCCTGGAGGAGCAGGCGCTGGTGGCGCAGGTCTCCGCGCCTGAGTTCGAACGGTTCGACCCCGCCGCCTGGGCGCCGTTCGCCGAGCCGCGCAAGGCGTCGCGCCCCTACCGCGTCGTGCTTATCGACTGCGGCATCAAGCACAACATCCCCCGCTCGCTGGCCCGCCGTGGCCTGGAGACGGTGCTCGTCCCCTACGACGCCACCATTGACGAGATCCTGGCCCTCCAGCCCGACGGCGTGGTGCTTGGCAACGGCCCGGGCGACCCCGACGGCGATCCATCGCTCAAGCCGACGATCCAGACCGTGCGCCGCCTGATCGAAGGGCCCGTCCGCCAGCGCCGCCTGCCCCTGGCCGCGGTCTGCCTGGGGCATCAACTGGTCGGCCTGGCTATCGGCGCCAGGACCAGCCGGCTCAAGTTCGGCCACCGCGGCGCCAACCACCCGGTCAAGGACCTGCGCACCGGCCGCGTCGCCATCACCTCCCAGAACCACGGCTTCCAGGTGGATGCCGCGACCATCCCGCGCGACAGCGGCTTCGAGGTGAGCCACGTCAATCTGAACGATGGGTCAGTGGAAGGCCTGGCCCACCGTGAGCTGCCCGTCTTCACCGTCCAGTTTCATCCCGAAGCCAGCCCCGGCCCGCAGGACAACCAATACCTCTTTGACCACTTTGTGGAACACCTGGAGGCGAACCGTGGCTAACCGCATCCTTCGCTCCGTCCCTTCCCAGGAAGGGGAACGTCGGGGGCGCTCCTTGCGCGCAAGCGGCGCAGCGTCGTTCCAGGGCCAGAGCGAGCCAGGGGGTCAGGTCCATGGCTGAGCTGCCGCGCAAGGTGCTCATCATCGGCTCGGGGCCGATCGTCATCGGCCAGGCCGCGGAGTTCGACTACGCCGGGACCCAGGCCTGCAAGGCCATGCGTGAAGAGGGCGTGCAGAGCGTGCTGGTCAACTCCAACCCGGCCACGATCATGACCGACACGGACATCGCCGACGTGGTCTACATCGAGCCCCTGACGGTGCCCGTGCTGGAGCGGATCATCGCCCGCGAGCGGCCGGATGGCCTGCTCCCGACCCTGGGCGGGCAGACGGGGCTCAACCTGGCCAAGGACCTGGCCGAGGCCGGCATCCTGGACAAGTACGGCGTCCGCCTGTTGGGCACGCCCCTGGAAGCCATCCAGCGCGCCGAAGACCGTGAGCAGTTCCGCGCCCTCATGCTCGAGCTGGGCGAGCCGGTGCCGGCCTCCCGCATCGTCCACTCGGTGGAGGAGGCCCGCGCCGCTGCTCAGGAGATTGGCTTCCCGCTCATCATCCGCCCCGCCTACACCCTCGGCGGTACGGGCGGGGGCGTGAGCTACTCCTGGGACGACCTGGAGGCCAGGGTCACCACCGGTCTCAGCGCCAGCCCCATCCACCAGGTCCTGGTCGAGCGCTCGCTCATCGGCTGGAAAGAGATCGAGTACGAGGTGATGCGCGACCGCGCCGACAACTGCATCACCGTCTGCAACATGGAGAACTTCGACCCGATGGGCGTCCACACCGGTGACTCCATCGTCGTCGCCCCCTCCCAGACGCTGGCCGACCGCGAGTACCAGATGCTCCGCTCCGCCGCGCTGCGGATCATCCGCGCCCTCGGCATCGAAGGCGGCTGCAACATCCAGTTCGGGCTCAACCCCCGGTCGTTCGAGTACGTCGTGATCGAGGTCAACCCGCGCGTCTCGCGCTCGTCGGCGCTGGCGTCCAAGGCCACCGGCTATCCCATCGCCCGCGTGGCGGCCAAGATCGCTATCGGCAAGACGCTCGACCAGATCCCCAACGCCGTCACCGGCGAGACCACCGCCGCCTTCGAGCCCGCGCTCGACTACTGCGTGGTCAAGATCCCCCGCTGGCCGTTCGACAAGTTCCCCTACGGCGACCGCACCATCGGCACGCAGATGAAAGCCACCGGCGAGGTGATGGCGATCGAGCGCTCGTTCGAAGCCGCCCTCCAGAAGGCCGTGCGCTCGCTGGAGCTCGGCGGGCGCAGCCTGCTCTGGGAGGATGACGCCTGGCGGACGAAAGACGACCCACCGTCGTCCTCCAGTTCGTCCGCCATCACCGACGCGCTCTGGGCCAAGATCGATACGCCCAATGACCTCCGCCTGTGGGCGATCATGGCCGCGCTCCGTCGCGGGGCCTCGGTGGAGGAGATCAACCGGCGCACCGGCATCGACCGCTGGTTCCTGGACCGGATGGCCCGCATCTGCGAGATGGAGCGCCGCCTCCTGGCCGAGCCCCTCACGCCCGGGCTGCTCTGGGAGGCGAAGCGCCTCGGCTTCTCGGACGAGCAGATCGGCACCCTTTCCGAGAGCGTCCAGGGCCTGCCCGACCGTGTGCGGGAGCTGCGTGCCCAGTGGGGCATCCGGCCGGTGTACAAGATGGTAGACACCTGCGCCGCCGAGTTCGAGGCCCGCACGCCCTACTTCTACTCCACTTACGAAGTGGAAAACGAGGCCGAGCCGCTGCCGGAGCCGCGGGCCGTGGTCATCGGCTCGGGGCCGATCCGGATCGGCCAGGGGATCGAGTTCGACTACTGCTCCGTCCACTCCGCCTGGGCCCTCAGGGAGACCGGCTGGCGGAGCATCATGGTCAACTCCAACCCTGAGACCGTCTCCACCGACTTCGATACCAGCGACCGGCTGTACTTCGAGCCGCTGGACGAGGAGAGCGTGCTCGAGGTGCTGCTGAACGAAGGCGGCGCCTCCAACGGCAATGGCGACGACGAAGGACGAGAGACGAACGTCGCACCCTCCTTCGGCCTTCAGCCTTCGTCCGACCGCCTGCCGCCGGTCATCGCCCAGTTCGGGGGCCAGACGGCGATCAACCTCGCCGGCCCGCTGGAGCGGGCCGGGGCGCAAGTGATCGGGAGCTCGGTCCGGACCATCGACCTGGCGGAGGACCGGCGCAAGTTCGAGAACTTCCTGGACCAGCTGGGCATCCCCCAGCCCCCCGGCGCTGGCGTCACCTCGGTGGCGGATGCGCTCACCGTCGCCCGCCACATCGGCTACCCCGTACTCGTCCGCCCCTCCTATGTCCTGGGCGGCCGCGCCATGGAGATCATCGGCAGCGAGGCGGAGCTGGAGCGCTACCTGCGTACGGTCGTCCCCCCCACCGAGAAGCTGCCGGTGCTCATCGATAAGTACCTCCAGGGCAAGGAGGTGGAGATCGACGCCGTGTCCGACGGCGAGGAGACGCTGATCCCGGGGATCATGGAGCACGTGGAGCGGGCTGGCGTCCACTCGGGCGACAGCTTCGCCGTCTACCCCGCCCTGAGCCTCTCCGAGGCTATCGTCGACCAGCTCGTGGACTACACCTGCCGCATCGCGGAGGGGCTCCAGGTGCGGGGCCTGGTCAACATCCAGTACGTCGTCTACCAAGACCAGGTGTACGTGCTGGAGGTGAACCCGCGCTCCAGCCGCACGGTTCCGTTCCTCTCCAAGGTCACGGGCGTGCCGATGGTCCGTCTGGCGACGCACATCCAGTTGGGCAAGACGCTGCGGGACCTGGGCTTCCCGGGCGGCCTGTGGCCCCGCCAGAAGCTGGTGGCGGTGAAGGCGCCGGTCTTCTCCATGAGCAAGCTGGTCGGCGTGGACACCTACCTAGGGCCGGAGATGAAGAGCACCGGCGAGGTGATGGGGATCGATCGCAGCTTCGCCCCCGCCCTGTACAAGGCCATGCTGGCGGCCGGGATCACCCCCGCGCCCGGCGGCCTGCTGCTCTCCATCGCCGATCGTGACAAGGACGATGCGGTCCCCATCATCAAGCAGTTTGCCGCCGCCGGCTACCGCCTGTACGCGACGCCCGGTACGGCGCGGCTGATCGCCTCACTGGGCCTGCCGGTGCAGGCCGTGGGCAAGCTCTCCGACGGGGATCCGGCCATTCTCAACCTGATCCGAGGCGGCGAGGTGCAGTTGGTGATCAACACCATCACCGGCGGCCGCGGCCCGCTACAGGATGGGTTCGAGATCCGGCGCGCCGCCACAGAGCGGCGCATCCCCTGCCTCACGTCGCTGGATACCGCCGGCGCCCTGGCCTACTCCCTCACCATGGCTGATGGCCAGTACGACGTCGCCCCGATCACCGACTACACGACCACCATCGACTTCTGGCCCCGCCGCAAGTAGCCCGCGCAGCCTGGGTTCCTGTGGAACTGGCCAGCCCCTCCACACGGCGCCGGTGCCCCTACAGGGCTTGACCGCTTCCTCACGGCCATCATTCGCCTCTGCCTCTTGCAGCGAGCCAGGGTGATGGCCCCTTTTAAACTCTCCTCTCCTTTGGGGAGAGTGCGGAATCCCGTCTCCCTCTGGGAGAGCGGGGGCCCGCGCAGCGGGCGGCGGTGATGGCCCCTTTAAAGCCCCTCTGGGAGACAGCCACGCCTCGCTCCTCACCACTCGCCCCTTGCTCCTCGCTCCTCACTACTCGTCACTCGTTCCGTCCAGCCACGGTAAGGGCTCCGCTCATGAGCAAGGCAGGCTACCTGTATGCGGCCGGCGCCGTCGCCCTCTTCAGCACCAGCCCCGTGCTCGTCCGTTGGGCCAGCGGCGTCAGCGCCGTCGAGATCACCTTCTGGCGCCTGCTGCTGGCCACGCTGACTGTCCTGGCCTTCGGCGCGCTGAGCCGCCGGCCAGTGCGCTGGCGGCGCCTGCCCCACCGGCGCTTCGCCATCTACGGCGTGGTGATCGCCCTGCACTTCTTTCTCTACATCGCCTCCCTGTTCTTCACCAGCGTCGCCCACTCGCTGGCCCTGGTCTACACCGCCCCGCTCTTTATCGCCGCCTTCTCGCGCGCCTTCCTGCACGAGCCGCTCACCGCCCGCAAGTGGCTCGGCGTTGCCCTGGGCGTGGCTGGCGTGGCCGTGCTCACCGGCTTCGAGCCCAAGATCACCCCTCGCATGCTCCTGGGCGATGCCCTGGCGATTGGCTCCGCCATTACCTTTGCCATCTACTCCGTCATCGGGCGCGCCCGCCGGAGCGCCGACCCGCTGTTTGACTACACCGCCGGCGTCTACGGCTGGGGGGCCATCTGGCTCCTGCCCCTGGCCCTCTGGCAGGCGCCCCACAGCCAGTACGACGTCCGCAGCGCCCTGGCCTTGCTGGGCCTGGGCCTCGGCCCCCTTGGCACGGGGCACACGCTCTACAACGCCGCCCTGCGCCGCATCCCCGCCACCTACGCCAACATCATCGCCACTCTGGAAGTCCCCGGCGGCGTGCTGCTCAGCGCGCTCCTGCTCGGTGAACTCCCCAGCACGGCCGCCCTGGCCGGCGCAGGCATCGTCCTTGCCGGCATCCTCCTCGTCGTCCGCTGATGCCGCACGCCCGGCTCAGCTTTGTCATCTCTCGCCATCGGCGCGGCCCACCGCCTTGCGCCAAAGCCTCTACAATTCTGCGCGCCGCGCACTCCGGCTGCCGCGCCGCCATCCGCGCGATTGATCCCGCGCCACCGGCACGCCAGGCGCAGCCGCGCCAGAAGGCCGGCTGAAGGTTTGGAGCCGCAGACGCAGCCTCTACGGTTCCGTCGTACGTCCATAGCTCCATACGTCCATAGCTCCAGAAGTCATAGGTCCATACGTCAATACACGTGTCAGCAGGGGAAGCCAATGGTCTACACCGGCCGCCACCGCGGGCTCTTCGCCATTCCAGTGACGCCCTTTACCGACGACGGCGCCTTGGACGTGGCCTCGTTACGTCGAGTGATCGCCTTCTGCATTGAGGCGGGAACGCACGGCATCGTCACGCCGGTCAACGCCAGCGAGTTCACCACGCTTAGTCCTGAGGAGCGGAAGGTGGTTACGCGCGTGGCGATCGAGGAGACGGAGCGCGCCGGCGCCAGGGGGCGGGTGCCGGTGGTGATCGGCGTCGGCGCCCGCACCACCGCCGAGGCCGTGCAGTACGCCCGTTTCGCCGAGGACGCGGGCGCCGACGCGGTGATCGCCATGCCGGCCTATGATCCGCCCCTGGATGAGCAGGGGATCTATGACTTCTACGCCGCGCTCGCGGATGCGGTCCACCTCCCCATCTACCTCCAGAACCACGAGCGGATCGGACCGCCCGACCGCCCGGGGCCAGGAACCCCGATGTCGCCCGAGCTGATGGCCAGGATGTGCCGCGAGATCGACGACGTCTGTTACATCAAGGAAGAGTCGCTCAACACCGGCTACAAGATAGTGAAGACGCTGGAGCTGGCGGGGGAGCGCTGCTGGGGCATCATGGGCGGCAAGGCTGGCCGCTACCTGATGGATGAGTACCGGCGGGGCGCCTGCGGGACGATGCCGGCCTGTGAGAGCGCCGACGTGCACGCCCAGATCTGGAATCTGCTAGATGGCGGCCGGCACGCAGAGGCGAGGCGCCTCTTCAACGCACTGCTCCCGCTGCTCAACTATGAGGCGCTGTTCGGCACAGCGGTGTACAAGGAGGTGCTCTATCGCCGCCGGATCATCGCCTCCCCCTGCAAGCGCCTCCCCGGCCTGACGCTGGACCGCTACGACCACGAGGAACTGGACGCCATCCTCTCCGACCTCGCGCCCTCCTTCACCATCAAGACCCCCACCACTCGCCCCTGACGCCCATTGCTGCCTATGCGGGCGCATTCTCCCCTCGCTGGACAGTCCGCCCAGACCTCGCGCCCCGTCGTCGGTGCCTGCATGGCGCTGGGCCGTTACGACCACGAGGAACTGGACGCCATTACCACCAGGAGTGACCGGCTGAGAAGCGATAACCGCGGTCCACCGCCTTCAGCGTGGCCAGACCTCAAGCCGTGCCCTACCATAGAAGTGCCCGATGGCTCTCCGGACGGGGCGCGTGATCCGCTTGATCTGCCTGGTCCCGGCGCTGGCCGGAGCGGGCCTGCTCCTCCCGTCTCCGCCCGCTGAGGCGCAGGCGATGGATCCGCTCGCGGTCGTACGTGCCTATGAGGCCGCCTGGAACTCCCGCGATGCCGGCGCCCTCACCGATCTCTTCACCGGTGATGCCCGCGTGATCGTCCTCACCCTGGGCGGTGGCTATCTCTTCGCCAATCAGGCCACCTCCTGGTCCAGCGCCCAGCCGGGGTACCTTAACCTGGCCGCCCTGCGCGTCGCGCCGGGTCGGCGGGTCTACCTCTGGTGGTGTCCGGCGCAGCGCGCCTGCCGCGTGGCCGGGGACGACTACCGCGTGGCCGCGGATACCGTCACCTGGCGCCACCTGCTCTTCAGCGATAGCCTGCCTCCGTCGCTCGATCCGTGGGAGGCCACCGCGCACGCGGTCGTGCACGGCGGCAAGATCACGGCCTTCTCCCTCGAGTCGCTGCCGGATTGGGCGGCCCGCCTGCGGCTGGTCGAAGACGCCCAGACGCGGAGCGCCACCGCGCAATGGGCGCAGGCCGCGCGGGCCCTGGCGGCGCAGCACAGTGCCCCTGCCGCCCCGGCGGCGGGAGAGACGACGGCCCGCACCGAGCAAGGCGTCCCGTCGGCGGCCGTCTGGGCCGGCGCCGCCCTGGCCACGCTGCTCGTCGCCGGCCTGGCCATGCTCAAACGACCTCAGCCAAAGGAGTAGACTTACCGTCTCGCCGCCTCCGCTACACCGCCGACGACGTCACGGGGCTTACGGACGCCAGCCAAAGAAGCGGACTCACTCTCTCACCATCTCTGCGGTCGCCGCGGTGCCCAATCGTGATTTGACCACCCTCAAACGGCCCCAGCCGAAGAAGTACACTCACCGTCTCTGAAGTCGTTGCCGCGCCCTTTGTGACGCGGCCGTGTTCAAACGGCCCCAACCGAATGGAGGAGGCCCATGCCGAAGCAAGCCCCCGCCCCACGGGCGGCCCCTCCTGCCCCGCGGCAGGAGGAGCCCGGGGCGCCTGCGCCCGACGACGTGATGGCCCTGCTGCGCCTGACCTACGATCCCGGCCCGAACGTGCGCCGGTGGGCGGCGCACCGTCTGTGCCCGTGCGACCTGAAGCGCAACGTCCCCCAGGTGTGGGACCGCCTGCTCGCCATGGCCAGCGATCCGGACGCCGCCGTGCGCGCCCAGATCCTACATACGCTCTGCGACGGATCGCCCCGCGAACGGCAGGAACAGGTCATTCGCGCCATCCAGGGCATGCACGACGACCCGGACCCGAGCCTCCGGCGCCGCGCGCGCCAGGCCCTCGCCCAATACCGCCGAACCGGACGCATCAACGTACTCTAGCCCGGCTCCTCCCGGCCGGCAAGAAGTTCCCTCTCCCAGCGGGAAAGGGCGCGGGTGACGCGTCCATGCTCTGATCGCCTCTCCGAGAGGGAGAGGACGAGGCTGAGGGCTCCACCTAGAGTCCCTTGTCCCTATGGGATAAGGTGAGGGCTCTGCTCGTGAACCACCCACGCTGGCCCGAATAACTTGCGCCCAGCAGGCAAAGCACCAATAACGCATTACGCATTACCCGTATTACGCCGCATTACCCTCCAGCACCACGCTCCAGCCCATCCCGCCCCGTCATCGACCCGCGCTCCGTGGGGGCCGGCAGAACGCGCTGCACCGCCTCGACCACCTTGGCGATGCTGATCGGTCGGTGCAGCAAAGCAGCCAGGCGCGGGCGCAGGGGCTCCCAGGTCGCCTGCTCATAGGCGCCGGTGATCACGATGGCCGGCGCCTGCGGCGCCAGCTCCAGCAGCCCGACCGCCTTCTCCGGCGTGGCGTCCGCGTCGTCACGCGTGTCAAGCAGCAGCAGGCCGGGCTCAACCGATCCCGAGAGCAGTGCCCTGGCGGCGTCGCGCACACCCGGCGCCGCTTCCACCTCGTAGCCGGCCTCCTGAAGCTCGGCCAGAGCCAGCGCCCTGGCGCGCCAGTCGGCGGCGATCAGCAAGATGGGACGGAGCGTGCTTGCCACTGGCCTCCCTCAATCATAGGGACATCCGCATGCCGGGCAAGCCTCACCGCCAGTCCGGAGCAGTCACGGCCGCCGATCAGTTCCCTCTCCCTGTGGGGGCGGGTTCGGGTAACCATGCAGCACGCAGTTGTTGACCGTGACCTCCCTCTCCCTGTGGGAGAGGGTTCGGGTGAGGGCTCCACTGGTGAATGCGCGGCACGGACGCGACCGAAGGGCGTGATGGCCGTGCCCGACGTCCCCACGTCTCCGCTTGGGACCGAGGGCCCCCCGACCACGGTGGGTGACATCCTCTCTCCGTGGCCTTCGTTCCCTCTCGCCGCGTCGGAGCGGGGGTGGCGAGGCCAAGCCGCATGGCGGGGCAGGGTGGGGCAGGGGTGCGGCGCGGCCCCGGCCGAAGCGGGTGAGGTCCGTCGCCGCGTCTCCGCGTCCCCGCACCGATCAGTCACAATCCCCTTATCTTCGCACCAAGGAGTGCCGCCCATGCCAGAGGCGATACCGGACTACGGGCCATCCACCTACGGCGAACGCATCGCCGGCGTGTACGACGCCTGGCATGAGGGCGCGACGGACGTGCCGGCCACCGTGGCCGTGCTGGCAGACCTGGCGCGAGGCGGGCGCGTCCTGGAGCTGGGTGTCGGCACCGGACGCATCGCCCTGCCCCTGGCGGCCCAGGGCGTGGAGGTCCACGGCATCGATGCGTCGGAGGCCATGATCGCCCGATTGCGCGCCAAGCCAGGCGGTGCCCAGCTCTCGGTCACCATCGGCGACTTCGCCGACGTCGCGGTGGACGGCGCCTTCTCCCTGATCTTCGTCGTCTTCAATACCTTCTTCGCCCTGCCGTCGCAAGAAGACCAGGTGCGGTGCTTTCGCAACGTGGCCCGCCACCTCGCGCCGGACGGCCTGTTCCTGATCGAGGCGTTCGTGCCAGACCCCACCCGCTACGTGCGTGGCCAGTCGGTCTGGACGACGCGGGTCGACTTGGACGAGGTGCGCCTCACCGTGGCGCAGCACGACCCCGTGGGACAGCGGGTGATGAGCCAGCACGTCGTGCTCGCCCCGGGCGGCATCCGCCTCTACCCCGTCCAGCTCCGCTACGCCTGGCCCAGCGAGCTTGACCTGATGGCCCAGCTCGCCGGCCTGTCTCTCAGAGAACGGTGGGCCGATTGGCAGCGCCGGCCGTTCAGCGCCGACACCGCCCGCCACATTTCAATCTACGGCCACGCCCCGCCATAGCTCCGACTGGCAGCTACGCTCGACCGCACAACGCGCCGGTATCGATTGCGGCGGACGGAAGGCGCATATTGATAGCAGAGCGTCATAGTCGCCTCCCCCACACGGCCGGTCACCGCGGCCAGGCCGCGCCGTGGCAGCGCGAGGGTCCGGCGTCGTCCCTGGCTGGCCGCCTCCGGCCTGCTGCTCGCCGCCTGTGGCGGTACCATTCGCCCCACCAGCCCTGAGACCAGGCAGCCCATGCCCAGCACGCCAGAAGAGCCAGCGCCGGCTCCGGCCGTCCGGCCACTCGCCCCGAGCGCCACGCTCCCATCGGAGGAGACCGTCCTGCAAACGCTGCGCCCGGGCCACCCGCGCCTTCTGCTGCTGCCGGACGACGTCGAGCGCATCCGGCGCCTCGTCGCCGGCGACGCCACGGCCCGAGCATACAAGGACAACCTGGTCCGGGCCGGAGAGCGGATCCTGGTCGAGCCGCCGGTGGAACGCGTGCTCATCGGTCCGCGCCTGCTCGACGTCAGCCGCCGCGTCTTGGAACGGGTCTATACTCTGGCCTTGCTCTATCGCCTGGACGGCGACCGCAAGTGGGCCACCCGCGCCACGGTCGAGATGCTGGCCGCGGCCTCGTTCAGCGACTGGAACCCCTCCCACTTCCTGGACGTGGCGGAGATGAGCCACGCCCTGGCCGTCGGCTACGACTGGCTCTACGACGCCCTTTCCGAGAGCGAGCGGGCGCCGATCAAGGCGGCCCTGGTGGAGAAGGGGCTGCGCGCGGCGGAGCAGGCCTATCGCACGCGGGCTTGGTGGGCGGAGAACCCGTTCAACTGGAACAACGTCTGCAACGGGGGCATCGCCACGGCGGCGCTGGCGGTGGCGGACGAGCAGCCGGACCTCGCCCGCTTCCTGCTGGCGCGGGCGCTGAGCGGCCTGCCCAAGGCGCTGGCGTCGTTCGCGCCGGACGGCGCCTGGGCGGAGGGCCCGGGCTACTGGAGCTACGCCACCAAGTACACCGTGCTCGCCTTCGCGGCGCTGGAAAGCGCCCTCGGCACCGACTTCGGGTTGAGCGCCATGCCCGGCCTGGCGGGGACCGGCCTCTTCCGGATCCAGAGCGCCGGCCCCACCGGCCTCTTCTTCAACTTCGCCGATGCGGCGGAGCGGGCGGGCGAGGAGCCGTCGCTCTTCTGGCTGGCCCGCCGCTACGACAACCCGCTCTACGCCTGGGCCGCGCGCGAGGCCGCCGCCGGCCGCGCATCGGCGCGCGACCTGCTGTGGTATGACCCCCGTGGCGGCAAGGACGAGCTAGCGTCGGTCCCACTTGACTGCTGGTACGAAGGCGCCCACCTCGTCTTCTTCCGCTCCGCCTGGGCGGATCCCAGGGCGCTCTACGTCGGCTTCAAGGGCGGCGACAACCGCGCCAACCACTCGCACCTGGACCTTGGCACGTTCGTGCTGGACGCCCTCGGCCAGCGGTGGGTGCTCGACCTCGGCCCAGACGACTACAACCTGCCCGGCTACTTCCAGAGCCCGCAGCGCCCCACGTCGCGGCGCTGGACCTACTACCGCCTGCGCACCGAAGGGCACAATACCCTCACCCTGGACGGGCAGAACCAGGACCCAACCGCGGTGGCCCCGATCGTCGCCTTCCGCACGGCCAGGGAGAGCGCGCTGGCCATCGCCGACCTGACGGCCGGCTACGCGCCGGCAGGCGGCAAGCGAGTGCGCCGCGGCATCGCCCTGCTCGATGGGCGCACCCGCCTCCTGGTGCAGGACGAAGTGGAGACCTCGCGCCCCGTGGCCGTGGCGTGGGCGATGCACACCAGAGCGGACGTCGTGCTTCCCGCAGGCCAGGCCAGGCAGGCGACGCTCCTCCAGGGCGGGGCCAGGCTAGAGGCGCAGCTCCTCGCGCCCAAGGACGCCCGCTTCGAGGTCGTCCCCGTGGAGATCAGCGCGCCCCAGCGTCCCGCTCCCGGGGTCAGGAAGCTGGTGGTGCGCCTCGCAGACAAGGTGACGGCCACGACCATCGCCGTCCTGCTCACCCCCATCACCCACGGCGCGCCGCCAAAGCCCGCCCCCGCCATCACCCCCCTCGACGCCTGGACCCCGCGCGGTTGGTGATCAGTTCCCTCTCCCAGTGGGAGAGGGTGAGCAGCACGCGCCTGGAGGGGGCGCGGCTGGCCGGCCTCCTTCTCCCTGTGGGAGAGGGTGAGGGCTCCGCTTACCTCCAATCCGCGCCAGCCCCTCCCGAAACCACGCTGTAACCCGCACCTCCCCTCGCTCCGAACCCTCAACTTTGAAATTTGAACCTTGAGCCTTGAACGGTCTTCACACGCCGCAGTAGGCCAGGGCCGCCAGCACATAGACCTGGGCCGCGTGGGTCACGCGGCCGATCGAGACGCGCTCCTCATCGGAGTGCGCCGTCTCGTAGCCCGGCCCGTAGTACACCGTGGGGACACCCAGCTCGCGCACGTACAGGTTGGCGTCCCCCACCAGGGCCAGACCGACCTCCTCAGGCTCGCGCCCACTCACTCGCCGGCTGGCCCAGCGTAGCGCCTGCACCAGCGGGTGCGACGCCGGCGTTTCGAACGGCTCGCGCACGCCTTCCAGCGCCAGGGTGCATCGCATGCCGGACAGCCCGCACGCCTGCGCCACCCGCTCCCCGGCCTAGCCGCGGCCTCGCCAGTACGCGACCCGCGGGACCACCCCACCGCCAGACGGCGCCGCTCGACGCCGTCTGGGGCACGGGCCACTGCTCGGCTCACTTACCCTCCGGGCCCCGCGCTCAGAATGGCGGTGCCCTGGCGGGCGGCCTCCCGGGCCGCGTCGGCCACCGAGAGCTTGCGGTCGCGCGCCTCGTTCAGGATCCGCTGCACTACGCTGAACCACTTCCCGAACTGGCGCCCCTTCCAGAGGGCGCGGGTGTACGGGTAGCTGTCGATCACCGCCTGCCGGTTGACAGCCGGAGGCGCCTTGAGCCACACCTCCTGGAGAATGCGCTTGTGGGCCGGCAAGAGGCTGGTCAGCTCGGCGCGCAACCGCTGGCCCGTGCCGCCGGTGAAGAAGTACACGGCCTGCAGGGTGGCCTCGGGGTGGCGCGTCGCCTTGTACCCCGCAAACTGGTTCTGGGCCGCGCACGACGCCTGACCGCCGGAGGGGCCGCGGGGACCCGGCGCCACGTCCCACCAGAAGTCCTGCACCTGCGTCATGGTGGTGGCGAAGAGACCGGCGCTGGCCCAGAACATCCCCACCTTGCCCAGCACGAAGGGGTGGCCGCCGAGCGCCTTCTCGTCATCCGGCAGGGGCACCACCTGGTGCTTGTAGCGCAGATCCACGAGCCACTCCAGCGCGGCGACGGCCGCCGGCTCGTCCAGGGTCGTTCGGGTGGGCGACTCGCGCCGCTCGGTCACGTTCCCGCCGTTCTGCCACACGGCGGAGGGGAACTCGTAGTTCAGTGCGTGACCGACCAGCAGCCCCCACTGGCTCTGCTGCGGGTTCGCCGGGTCGCGGCGGGTCAGGCGGATGGCCGCTTCCTGGAGGTCCTTCCAGCGCCAGGACCCGTCGTGCGGCGGCAGCCGCACGCCGCTCTTCTGGAAGAGGTCGCGATTGTAGTACAGCACGGTGGTGTAGCCGGTGCTCGGCAGCGCGTAGTACTTCCCCTGGATGCGCTGGAACTCGGCGCCCCCGTAGAACTCGTCGGCGCTGATCCGGGCCTGCTTCATGTACGCGTCCAGCGGCAGGAGCAGCCCGTCGTAGGCCCAGGGCAGGAACTCCTCCATGTCCAGATTTGACGCATCCGGCGGCGTGCCCGACACGATCTGGGCCACGATCTGCTCCTTGAACGTGGCGTAGTTGGTGAACTCAAGGTCAAGCGTGATGGTGGGGTACTGCTCCTTCCAGGCGGCGAAGGCCTGGTCGTACGACTGGCGCACGGCCTCAGAAGTGAAGTACGTCTTGAAGCGGACGGTGGCGGGGGCTGCGCTGGGGCCACCGGCCGGCTCACCGCCCCTCGGCAGGCCGCAGGCGGCGAGCAGGGCGGCCCCGCCGGCGCCCAGCCCCGCTGCCTGCAAGAGTCGGCGCTTCGTGCTGCGGCCCGCCCCGCGTGGCCCGCCGACGGTGCACCCCGCCGCCCCGGTCCCCATGTGCGTCGTCCCCGTCATGTCTGGCCTTCTCCCCTCCTGGCCTATCGGACCTGCGCCAGCGCGGGTCACGCCTGCCACGGCTTGAGATCTCGCAATACCTCGTTGCGTGGCCTGCTCTCGCGGCGTGGGCGCGCCGATGCAGGGCAGGCGCAAGGGGCGTCCCATGCTGGCCCCGCCACCCGATCCTAGCATAGACCTTTGACCTGGTCAAGTGAGGGGCAGGCGCAAGGGGCGTCCCACGCTGGCCCGCGGTTGCGTGTGGTGGATCAACCCTGCCGCTCCGCTCAAGTGTGCGGTCCACCGACCAGGAATAGGGTAGCGGCCGCGGCGAGTGCGGGCGCGCGGTTCCAGTAATCCTGGCCGGGCTCCCACGTCACGTTGATCTTGACCCCCGTCGCCTGCGCGGCCATCCGGAACGTCTCGTCCCACAGCTTCTGGCGGGCCTCACCGAGCTGGTAGAACGACCAGGTAATCTCCTTCGGCCCGGCGATGCGCGCCGGCGCCTCCGCCCCACGGAGGCCACCGCACGCCGCCAGAAGCGCGGCCGCCGCGCGGGCTCCCAGCATCCACTTACGGCCAGTGAGGCGTTCTGTTCCCCTTGGGGAGAGGGCCAGGGTGAGGGCTCCCCCTCGCCACTCGCTACTCGCGACTCGCTACTCGCCACTCCCTCCAGCGGCATCCGGCCCGCCGGCCGCGAGGCGCTCGGCCGGAAGTCAGGGACGCGCAGCAGCTTCGTCCCCTGGGCAATCGATTCCGCGGCCAGGATGGCCGGGGCCGCCGTCTCCATCGCGCGGTAGACGTCAAACTCCAGCGGTCGCTTGCCCAGCACCGCGTCACGAAAGGCGGCGTGGACATAGTAGTCGGCGTCGCCGTGCCCGCTGCCCCGCGCCTCGG
>DAOTTI010000103.1:0-52488 GCA_034437795.1 Chloroflexota bacterium
GGGCCTCCACCGGCGCGGCCGGAGCCGCCCGCCCCGGTGCAGTCTCGACTGTCGGCTCCGCCACCTGCGCCATCAGTCCACCACCGGTCTTGGCTCCCAACCGCCGGCTCGCCTTCGACTCTCCACTACGCACTTCACCACTTGCTCACCACCTGACCACCACTCGCTACTCATAATGCACCCGCCGGCCCACGACGCGGAAGTTGACCACGGTCAGGGCGATGATGATGAGCGAGAGGACGAAGGCCATGGCTGAGCCGTAGCCGACCCGCGTCTGCTGGTAGAAGGTCTTGAAGATGAGCATGGTCACCGTCCGCGTCGTATCCAGGGGCCCGCCTCCGGTCATGACATAGATCTGGTTGAAGGCCTGCATCGCGCCGATGGTCCCCACCACCAGCAGGAAGAAGGTGGTCGGGGAGAGCAGGGGCAGCGTGATCCGGCGGAAGAGCTGCCATTCGTTCGCCCCATCGATGCGTGCCGCCTCGTACAGCTCGGCCGGAATGTTCCCCAGGCCGGCCAGGTAGATGACGACGTACAGGCCGGTGTAGGCCCAGATCGACATGGCCGCCACGGAGACCAGCGCCATGCTGGGACCGGCCAGCCAGTCTGGCAGCGCCACCCCAACCTGGGCGAAGAGGAGCTGAAAGACCCCCGACGCCTCCTGCAGCCACAGGCTCTTCGGCAGGTGCAGCAGCTCTGCCAGGCCGTTGAGGAAGCCGCTGTTCTGGTTGTAGAGCCACTTCCAGACCACCGCCGCGGCGGCCGTGCTCGTCACGTGTGGCAGGAAGTAGGCCGTGCGGTAGGCGGTCCGAGCGCGGATGGGCTGGAAGAGCAGGTAGGCGATGACGAGGCCCAGGACCATCTCCGCGGGGATCACCAGCGCGACGTACCACAGCGTCACGCCTAGGCTCTGCCAGAAGGCCTCATCGCCGATGGAGCAGCCCAGCAGCGGGCCGCCGGCCTCGCACTGGGGCTGCGCCAGCAGGCGCCAGTAGTTCTCCAGCCCGACGAACCGCTCCTGGACGATCCCCCACCTCCACAGGCTGATGTAGAAGCCGTAGACGGCGGGAAAGAAGTGGAACAGCGTGAGCAGGATCAGCGCCGGCGCCAGATAGAGATAGGCCAGGCCGGCGTCGCCCCAACGCCGGCGGGCCGCGGCCCCAGAAAGGCCACCCTGCCGCGTCCAGGGAAGGGCGCGCACACTCATTCGCTGCGTGTCCCAGGGGGAGTATAGCAGCGGGTCGCCGCTGCCCTGCCGGCCGCGGGTGGCCGCACGGTAGAATCAATCGTGAGTACGGCGCCCACGGCAGCGACACCGCTCACCCTGATTACACCGGAAACACCCACTGCCGCGCCTGCGCCGGCCGCCCGCGGCGCGGACGCGCCCCAGCGGGAGACGATCGTCGTCCTGGACTTCGGCTCCCAGTACAGCCGCCTGATCGCGCGTCGCGTGCGCGAGTGCCGCGTCTACTGCGAGCTCCTGCCCTGGGATGCACCGGCCGAGCGCCTGCGCGCCCTGGCGCCCAGGGGGATCATCCTCTCCGGCGGCCCGGCCAGCGTCTACGAGCCGGGCGCCCCTTCCCTGCCGGAGGTCGTCCTGGAGCTGGGGGTACCGATCCTCGGCATCTGTTACGGCATGCAGCTGCTGGCGCAGCGCCTGGGGGGCAGAGTAATCGCGGGCGCGCGCCGCGAGTACGGCCACGCCACCATCCAGGTGCTGGACCGCCAGCACCCCCTGCTGCAGGGCCTGCCGGAGCAGGCGTCGGTCTGGATGAGCCACGGCGACCAGGTGGCCGACCTGCCGCCGGGGTTCCACACCCTGGCCGGCACGGAAACCTGCCCCCACGCCGCCATGGCCGACGGCGGGCGGATCATGGCCTTGCAGTTCCATCCTGAGGTGGCCCACACCCCCCAGGGGCTGGCCATCTTCGAGAACTTCTGCTACACGCTCTGCGGCTGTCAGCCGACGTGGACCCCCGGCTCGTTCATCGCCGAGGCGGTAGAGCGTATCCGCGCCCAGGTCGGCCCGGCGCGCGTGCTCTGCGCCGTCTCCGGCGGGGTAGACTCATCGGTCGCGGCCGCCCTCATCCACCGCGCCGTCGGGGAGCAGTTGACCTGCGTCTTCGTCGATAACGGCTTGCTCCGCAAGGATGAGGCCGCGGCGGTGGTGCGCACCTTCAAGGAGCATCTCGGCTTCCGGCTGCGCCACGTCGATGCCAGCGCCGACTTCCTGGCCCACCTCCGGGGCGTCTCCGACCCTGAGCGCAAGCGCCTGATCGTCGGCGAGCGCTTCATCCGCGTCTTCGAGCGGGAGGCGCGGGCGCTCGCCGCCGAAGACGGGCCGTTCGAGTTCCTGGCCCAGGGCACGCTCTATCCCGACGTGATCGAGAGCGCGACGCCAGAGACCAAGGCCGCGTCGAAGATCAAGACGCACCACAACGTGGGCGGCTTGCCCAGCGACCTGCGCTTCAAGCTGCTTGAGCCCCTGCGCTACCTCTTCAAAGACGAGGCCCGCGCCGTCGGCACCGAGCTGGGCCTGCCGGATGAGGTGGTCTGGCGCGATCCCTTCCCGGGTCCGGGCCTGGCCGTGCGCGTGCTCGGGCCAGTAACGGAGGAGCGCCTGGCCGTCCTGCGCGAGGCCGACGCCATCTTCGTGGAGGAGGTCAAGGCGGTGGGGCTGTACCGCAGCCTGGGGCAGGTCTTCGCCGTGCTGACCGACTCCCGCAGCACCGGCGTCCAAGGCGACTACCGCACGTATGGCCACGTCGTCGCGCTTCGCGCCATTACCACCGACGACTACATGACGGCCGACTGGGCGCGCCTGCCTTATGACCTCCTGGCCCGCGTCGCCAGCCGCATCGTGAACGAAGTGCCCGGCGTCAACCGCGTGGTCTACGACATCACGTCAAAGCCGCCGGCGACGGTCGAGTGGGAATGATGGCGACGCGAAGGCTCGGCCCTTTCCCGATGCAGCGATGGGCAAAGAAGGCATGCGCGTCCTGATCGTGGGCAGCGGGGCCCGCGAGCACGCCCTGGCCTGGGCCGCCGCTCGCAGCCCACGCGTCCGCTCGGTGCTCACCGCGCCCGGCAATGCCGGCACCGCCCGACTGGGGCGGAACGTGCCCGTCGATCCCATGGACCTGCCGGCGCTGGCGGCGGCCGCGCGCCGCCACGAGGTCGACCTGGCCATCGTCGGCCCCGACGATCCGCTGGCCGCGGGGGCGGTCGACGCCCTCCAGGCGGCCGGCATCCGCGCCTTCGGCCCCACCCGCGCCGCGGCGCAGATCGAGGCGTCCAAGGTCTGGGCCAAGCAGTTCATGGCCCGCCACGGCATCCCCACGGCGCAATTCGAGGTCTTCGTCGACGCGCGCCAGGCCCATCGCTTCGTCGAGACGCGGCCGGCGACCTGGGACCGCCTCGTGGTCAAGGCGGACGGCCTGGCCAGGGGCAAGGGGGCCATCGTCTGCGACTCCGACGCCGACGCGCACGAGGCGATCGCGGCCATCATGGAGCGGCGCATCTTCGGCCCCGCCGGCGAGCGCGTAGTCATCGAGCAGCGCCTGGAAGGGCCGGAGGCGTCCGTCTTTGCCCTCTGCGCTGGCGAGACGGCGCTCCCCATGGGCGCGGCCAGAGACCACAAGCGCATCTTCGACGGCGACCGCGGCCCGAACACCGGCGGCATGGGCGCCTACAGCCCCACCCGCCTCGTCCCGCCGCCGGTCCTGGATGACGTGATGGCGCGCATCGTGCGCCCCACAGTGGCCGGCCTGGCGGCGGAAGGGCGCCCCTTCGTCGGGTTTCTCTACGCCGGCCTGATGTTCACCGCGGACGGCCCCCACGTCCTGGAGTTCAACGCCCGCTTTGGCGATCCGGAGGCGCAGGCCATCCTTCCCCTGCTGAAGACCGACCTGATCGAGGCCGTGGACGCGGCGCTGAACGGGCGCTTGGCGGACCTCACCCTGCGCTGGCGGGACGGCTATAGCTGCGCCGTCTGTCTGGCTTCTGCCGGCTATCCGGACACGGTGGACGACGGGAAGGTGCTCAGCGGCCTGGACTCGCTCGACCCCGACGTCCTGGTCTTTCACGCCGGCACGATCGAGCGCGATGGCCGGCTGGTGACCCGCGGCGGCCGTATCCTGACCATCGTCGGCCTCGGCCCGACGCTGGCCGCCGCGCGGGACGCGGCCTACGGCAACGTCCGGCGCATCCACTTCGACGGCATGCAGTACCGGCGCGACATCGGAGAGCGGGAGGCGTGAGGCCGCTCCGCCGTTGGGAGAAGGAGGCTTTCTTCCCCTCTCCCGCTGGGAGAGGGCTAGGGTGAGGGAGACCTGATGATCGAACGCTACACGCTCCCCGAGATGGGAGCCATCTGGACGGAGCAGGCCAAGATCGACGCCTGGAAGGAGGTGGAGATCGCCGTCTGCGAAGGATGGGCCGAGCTGGGCGTGATCCCCAGGGATGACCTGGAGAAGATCCGGCGCGGCACCTGCTCCCTGACGCGGATGCGCGAGATTGAGCGGGTGAGCGACCACGACGTCGGCGCCTTCGTTCGGGCCTTCGGCGAGAGCCTGGGCGCGGAGGCCCGCTTCGTGCACATGGGCCTCACCTCCTCCGACGTGCTGGACACGGCCCTCGCGCTCCAGCTGAAGCGGGCGGCAGACCTGCTGATTGGCAAGGCCCAGCGCCTGACGGCCGTGCTAGAGCGCCAGGCCCTGGCCTACAAGGACACGCCCCAGATGGGGCGCACCCATGGCGTGCACGCCGAGCCGATCACCTTCGGCCTGAAGCTCCTGCTCTGGGCCGAGGAGATGCGCCGCAACGTGGCCCGTCTCCAGGAGGCGCGAGCCCAGATCGCCGTCGGCAAGATCTCCGGCGCGGTCGGCACCCACGCCAACGTCCCGCCGGAGGTGGAGGAGTACGTCTGCCGCAAGCTGGGCCTGCACGTGGACCGCGTCTCCAACCAGATCGTGCAGCGGGACCGGCACGCCCACTTCGTCTGCACGCTGGCCCTGGTCGGCGCCTCGCTGGAGAAGTTCGCCACTGAGATCCGCCACCTGCAGCGCACCGAGGTGCTGGAAGCGGAGGAGCCCTTCGAGGAAGGGCGCCAGGGCTCGTCATCCATGCCCCATAAGCGCAACCCGGCGCGCTGCGAGCGCGTCTGCGGCCTCGCCCGCCTGCTGCGCGGATACGCCGTCACCGCCCTGGAGAACGTCGCCCTCTGGCACGAGCGAGACATCTCCCACTCCTCCGCCGAGCGCATCATCCTGCCGGACGCGTGCATCGCCCTGGACTACATGCTGCACCTGTTCACCGGCGTGATGGACCGGCTGCGGGTGCTGCCGGAGAACATGAAGCGCAACATCAACCTCTCGCGGGGCCTGTACTTCTCGCAGCGCGTGCTCCTGGCCCTCATCGAGAAGGGGATGGACCGGACGGAGGCCTACCAGGTCGTGCAGCGCCACGCCATGACCGCCTGGACGGAGCAGCGGGACTTCCGGTCGCTGCTGGCGGCGGACCCAGCGGTGCAGGCGCGCCTCAGCCCGCGCGAGCTCGACGAGCTCTTCGACCTGGGCTATCACCTCAAGTACGTCGATGTGGCCTTCCAGCGGGCCGGACTGCTGGCGGGGTCCCCTCACCCCCTGGCCCCCTCTCCCGCAAGGGGAGAGGGGGCGGACGACCGGTTGAACGTTCCACCTGCGCTCCGGCAGCGGATGAAGGAGGTTGCTCGGCAGTTCCGGAAGGAGCCGACAAAGAGTGAGGCTATTCTGTGGCAGGCGCTCAGAGGGGGCCGACTTGATGGAGCAGAGTTCCGGCGCCAGCAGCCGATCGGGCCGTTCGTGGTCGATTTTTACTGTCCGGCGGCTCGCTTGATCGTGGAAATCGACGGCCCACCTCAAGATGATGCTCAGCGGGAGCTCGACCGGGAGCGCCAAGCTCTCCTGGAATCCCTGGGTCTGCGTTTGGTGCGTCTCCGCAGCGAGGACATTGAGACGGACTTGCCGTCGGCCTTACGCATGATCCGCGAGGCGTTGGCTCCCGTCAACCACGAGGGGAGAGGGACAGGAGGTGATGGACAGTGAACGGCCTCCGCGAGACCAGGCTCCCTGGCCTCAGCCCCTTCGCCCGCGGGAAGGTGCGGGACATCTATGCCGTGGGCGAGGCGCAGCTGCTTATCGTCGCAACCGACCGCATCTCCGCCTTCGACGTCGTGCTGCCCACGGCCATCCCGGACAAGGGGAGGGTGCTGAACCAGCTCTCGGCCTTCTGGTTCGAGCAGACCAGGCATCTGGTGCCGAACCACCTGCTCACAGCCGACGTGGACGCCTTCCCCCCTGAGCTGCGGCCGTACCGCGCCCTGCTCGCCGGCCGGAGCATGCTCGTGCGGCGGGCGCGCCGGATCGACGTGGAGTGCGTCGCCCGCGGCTACCTCGCCGGCTCGGCCTGGAGCGAGTACCGGCGCCAGGGCACCGCCTGCGGCGTCCCACTGCCCGCGGGCCTGGTGGAGAGCCAGGAGCTGCCGGAGCCCATCTTCACCCCGGCCATTAAGGCCGTAGCCGGCCATGACGAGAACATCACCTTCGACCGTCTGGTGGCCATCGTCGGCCGGCCGCTGGCGGAGCGGCTGCGGGAGAAGACGCTCCAAGTCTACCGCTACGCCGCCGCCCTGGCCCGCGAGCGCGGGATCATCATCGCCGACACCAAGATGGAGTTCGGCCTCCTGGCCGGCGGAGACGGCGCGACGCTGCGCAACGAGCAGGACGGTGCTGAAGGGGCGCTCATCCTCATCGACGAGCTCCTCACCCCCGACAGCTCCCGCTTCTGGGACGCCGCCACCTACCGGCCGGGCGCCTCGCCCCCCAGCTATGACAAGCAGTTCGTACGAGACTATCTCGAGCGCACCGGCTGGAACAAGGAGCCGCCCGCACCCGAACTGCCGCCGGACGTCGTCGTCCGCACCCGCGAGAAATACCTGGACGCCCTGCGCCGGCTCACCGCGCGCGACCTCGCCAGCTCCTCCACGGCGGGAGAGGGCGTGCAAAGGGGTACGTCATGACGCTACTCGCCAGGATCCACGTGACCCTCAAGCCCGGCGTCAATGACCCGCAGGGGTTGGCCGTGGCCGGCGGGCTGCGCAGCCTGGGGTTCAGCAACGTCCTCGATGTCCGCGCCGGGCGGTACCTCGAGGTGCGCCTGGACGCCGCCGATCGGGTCCAGGCTGAGGGCCAGGTGGAGGAGATGTGCCGGCGCTTGCTCGCCAATCCGGTCATCGAGACCTACCGCTACGAGGTGGTCGAGGCGGACTAGCGCTGCGTGGTCCATTCCTTCCCTTCACGATAAGGTTCGCGAGGATGAAGTTCGCCGTCATCGTCTTTCCAGGCTCCAACTGCGAAGCCGATACCTATCACGTCATCAAGGACGTGCTCGGTCTGCCGGTCGAGTACATCTGGCACGCCACCGCCGGCCGGCGCGCGCTCGACCGGTTCGACTGCGTCGTGCTGCCCGGCGGCTTTGCCTATGGCGACTACCTGCGGGTGGGGGCCATTGCCGCCATCTCGCCCATCATGGAGGCGGTGGCCGAGCACGCCGAGCAGGGCAAGCTGGTGCTCGGCATCTGCAACGGGTTCCAGATCTTGCTGGAGACCCAGCTGCTGCCGGGGGCCATTCTGCGCAACGACTCGCTGCAGTTCCGCGCCCAGTGGGTCCACCTGCGCGTGGAGAACGACCAGACGCCCTTTACGCGCCGGTACGAGCGGGGGCAGGTGCTGCGCCTGCCCATCGCCCACGGCGACGGCAACTACTTCGCCGAGCCGGCTACCCTGGCCGAGATCGAGGCCCATGGCCAGGTCATCTTCCGCTACTGCGACGCCGCCGGAAATGTGACGCACGCCGCCAACCCCAACGGCTCGGTGCACAACATCGCCGGCATCCGCAACCGGCGGGGCAACGTGCTGGGCCTGATGCCCCACCCCGAACGCGCCAGCGAGGCGCTCCTGGGCGGGACCGATGGCCTGGGGCTGTGGCACTCCATCGCGTCGGCGCTGGTCGAGGCATGAGCCCTTTATCCTCCTGCCGCTGCGTCCACTGTCCGCGTGGGACCTGCAAAAGTAACTCCCTGCTATTCTGCGCCACCACCACAGGATGACTGAATGACCGTACCTGCCATCACTGCGGCCGGCATCCCTACCCAAACGGAGGCCAGCATCCCCACCGACGCCCAGCTGCGCGAGGTCGCCCTGACCCGCGCCGAATACGACGAGCTATGCCGGCGCCTGGGCCGCCGGCCGAACCCCGTTGAGCTCGGCATGTGCGGCGCGATGTGGAGTGAGCACTGCGGCTACAAGAACAGCAAACCGCTGCTGCGCCGCTTCCGCGCCCGTCCCATTGAGACCGGCGCTCGCGTGCTCGTCGGCGCCGGCGAGGAGAACGCCGGCGCGGTGGACCTGGGCGATGGTCTGGCCGCCGTCTTCAAGATCGAAAGCCATAACCACCCCAGCGCGGTCGAGCCCTTCCAGGGCGCCGCCACCGGCGTGGGCGGGATCGTGCGCGACATCTTCACCATGGGCGCCCGCCCCATCGCCATTCTCGACTCGCTTCGCTTTGGCCCCCTGGACGACCCCGTCCGCGGCGCGCGCAACCGGTACCTCTTCGAGGGCGTCGTCGGCGGCATCGGCCACTACGGAAACTGCATCGGCGTGCCGACCGTCGGTGGCGAGCTCGTCTTCGCCAGGAGCTACTCAGACAACCCACTGGTCAACGCCATGTGCGTCGGGATCGCCCGCGCGGATAGGCTCATCCGCGCCCGCGCGACCGGCCCCGGCAATAGCGTGCTCCTGGTCGGCGCCGACACCGGCCGCGATGGGCTGCACGGGGCCACCTTCGCCAGCCTGGAGGACCCGCAGGCCTCGCACCGCGGCGTGGTCCAGGTGGGCGACCCGTTCCGCGAGAAGCTGCTGATCGAGGCCTGCCTGGAGATCCTGGACCAGCCCTGGCTGGTGGCCATGCAGGACCTCGGGGCGGCGGGGCTCACCAGCTCCACGGTGGAGTGCGCCAGCAAGGGGCGCAGCGGCATCGAGATCGACGTGGCGCGCGTCTCCCGCCGCGAGCCGGGGATGACCCCCTACGAGGTCATGCTCTCTGAGAGCCAGGAGCGGATGCTGGTGATCGTGCAGCAGGGCTACGAGGCCGAGGCCCAGGCCATCTTCGCCCGCTGGGGCCTCCATTCTGACATCATCGGCCGCGTCACGGACGACAACCTCGTCCGTGTCAAGGACGGCGACCGTGTGGTAGCGGAGCTGCCCCACGAGCTGCTGACCAACCCACCCCTGTACGTGCGCCAGGGGCGCGAAGCCGATGAGATCCGCGCGGCCCGCGAGCGGGACCTTTCCGCGCTCCCCGTCCCCAACGACCTCAACTGTACCCTGCTCCGGCTCCTGGCGTCGCCCAATATCGCCAGCAAGCGCATCGTCTACCGGCGCTACGACCACACGGTGCAGACCAATACGGTGCAGGGGCCGGGCGGCGACGCCGCCGTCCTTCGCCTGAAGGGCACCGGCCGCGGGATCTCCCTGGCCACGGACGGCAACGGCCGGTACTGCTACCTGGACCCGCTTATGGGCGGGCGGATCGCCGTGGCGGAGGCGGCGCGCAACGTCTCCTGCACCGGCGCCACGCCCCTGGCGGCCACCAACTGCCTCAACTTCGGCAATCCCGAGCGGCCGCCGGTCTACTACCAGCTCCAGCAGGTCATTGAGGGCATGGCCCAGGCCTGCGAGGCGCTGGGCACCCCCGTGATCAGCGGCAACGTCAGCCTCTACAACGAGAGCGCCGGCGAGGCCATCTATCCAACCCCCATCGTCGGCATGCTCGGCCTGCTGGACGATGTGGCGAAGCACTGCCCCAGCAGGTTCCAGCGCGACGGCGACGTCATCGCCTTGCTGGGCGACACGCGAGAGGAGCTAGGCGCCTCCGAGTACCTGGAGGTGGTGCACGGCCTCGTCGCCGGGCGCGTGCCTGAGATCGACCTCGACCGCGAGGCGGGGGTGCAGGCCCTCTGCCGTGAGGCCATCGCCGCTGGGCTGCTCCATTCAGCGCACGACTGCTCGGACGGGGGCCTCGCCGTGGCGCTGGTAGAAAGCTGCTCCGGCCCCTTTGGGCTGCCCGCGGACGACGCCGCGGCCGGCGCGCCGGCCATCGGCGCTCAGATCGAGCTACCGCCGGCCTGGGCCGCCATGCGCCCTGACGCCGTTCTCTTCGGCGAGACGCAGTCACGCATCCTGGTCTCCGTCCCGCCGGAGCGCTGGGACGCCCTGGTGGCGCTGGGGCGACGGCGGGGCATCCCCGTGCACCGTCTCGGCACGACCGGCGGCGACCGTGTCACGATCGCGCCCTACGTCGACGTGCCGCTGGCTGAGGCGCTCACCGTGTATCACACCGCGCTGGAGCGGCTGCTGCGCCCTGATGCCTCGTCGCTCGCGGCGCGCCCGCACGACGGTGCGGCATGAGCCGTGCAAACCAGGAGTCGGGCTGGCGCTCCGCCATTCTCCCCGCCGCCGGCGCCCCTGCCCCAGGGGCAGTAGCGCCGGGGGACACTCCCCAATGTCGCCGGTGGCCCGGCCACGGACGCAGGCGTCCCGTCCGGCCGCCGGTGGCCGCGGAGGTACAATCAACTGTGCGCACACCTGCAACGGACCGGCCGCGCGACGCCTGCGGCGTCTTTGGCATCTACGGCCACGGCGTGGACGTGGCGCGGATCACCTATTTCGGGCTCTACGCGCTGCAGCACCGCGGCCAGGAATCGGCCGGCATCGCCACGTCCGACGGCGAGGAGCTCCGCTTCTACAAGCAGATGGGGCTGGTCTCGCAGGTCTTCACCGAAGACATCCTGCGCCAGCTTGAGGGGCACATCGCCATCGGGCACAACCGCTACTCCACCACCGGCGGCTCACGCCCCGAGAACGCCCAGCCTATCTTCGCCGACGGCGAGCTGGGGCGGATCTTCATCGCCCACAACGGCAATCTGGTCAACTCCGCCCTCTTGCGCCGGCAGCTCGAAGAGCGGGGCTACCGCTTCTGGAGCACCACCGATAGCGAGGTGATCGCCGCGCTGATCGCCAGTACGCCGGGCAAGACGTGGCGAGAGCGGATCATGCGCTCGATGCCGCGGCTGATTGGCTCCTATTCCCTGGTGATGATGACCCGCGACCAGCTGATTGGCGCCCGCGACCCGCTGGGCAATCGGCCCCTCTGCATCGGCCGGCGGGAGCAGGCCTGGGTGCTGGCCTCGGAATCATGCGCGCTGGATACGGTGGGAGCCCAGTTCTACCGCGAGGTCGAGCCGGGCGAGGTGGTGGTCATCGACGCCGACGGCGTCAGCAGCCATCGAAGCGCAGCCGTGGCCGCGCGCCACGCGCTCTGCCTCTTCGAGTACATCTACATCGCGCGGCCGGATAGCGTGGTGCAGAGCCGCCTGGTGCAGGAGATCCGGTACCAGATGGGCCGCCAACTGGCGCGTGAGCATCCCGCCGACGCCGACCTGGTCATTGGCGTGCCGCTGGGGGCCATCCCCGCCGCCCACGGCTACGCCGACGAGGCACGGCTGCCGTACCGCGACGGGCTGGTCCACAATCGCTACATCCATCGCACCTTCATCCAGCCGGACGACAGCATGCGCAAGGCCTCGGCCCGGCTAAAATACAACCCCCTGCCGGAGGTGCTGGCCGGCAAGCGGGTCGTGGTGGTCGATGACAGTATTGTGCGGGGGACCACCCAGGAGCAGATTGTCGGTCTGCTCCGCCGCGCCGGCGCCAAGGAGGTGCACCTGCGCATCTCCGCCCCACCCATTCGCCATCCATGCTTTCTGGGCGTGGACATGGCTACCTACGGCGAGCTCATCGCCCACCGCCTGCCGGACGTCCGCGCCGTCGGCGAGCAGCTCGGCGCCGACTCGCTCGGCTACCTGAGCCTGGACGGCGCCTTCCGCGCCGTCGGGCTCCCACCGAACAGCCTGTGCACGGCCTGCTTCTCCGGCGATTACCCCGTGCCGGTCCAGCTTGAGCTTGAAGGCGCCAGCCCCAAGCTGTGCCTGGAGACCCCTACCGGCCTCAGCGTGGACGCGCCCTCCCCGGCCGAGCTGCCGCAGTCCCTGCGTCTGCCCCCGCGGCCAGCCGAAGCAGCGCGAACCGGCTAACCCGGCGTCTTCATCGCCAGCGGGCAGTTCCCTCTCCCTATGGGAGAGGGTGAGGGCTCCTTCTTCACGCGAGCCCCCGTCCCCTCTTCCTTTGAGAGCGGGCGACGAGAGCGCCACCTTCACGGCCAGCGGGGTCCCCTCCCCCTTTGGGAAAGGGAGAGGGTGAGGGCGACGCATGCGAATACGGCGGGCTCGTCGTCTCCCAGAGAGAGGGGGCCAGCATGTGGTGAAGCCCCCCAGCGACGCGGGCCCTATCCCTACAGGTCCCCACGGAAGCACGTAACGGCGCACCATCCGGGCGCACTGGTGAAGTCCCGGCCCTGGACGGCCGGTGGCACGGCGCTCAGGCGCCGGCCGGCCCGCGCGCCTGCCCGACACCGAACAGGCTGTCGCGCGTCACCAGCGCCGCGAGCTCGGCCTCCGGCAGGCCGTCGGTGAGCGGCGGGCGCTTGGGCAACACCAGGCAGCGGCGTTGCGTCGAGGTGTCCACCACGCGCACATCCACCTCCGGCGGCAGCTCCAGCCCGAACTCGCGCAGCACCGCGCGGGGTTCGACCACCACGCGCGTACGGTAGGCCTGGCTCTTGTACCAGTCGGGGGTCAGCCCCACCAGCTGGGCCGGCGTACAACTGCAGCGGGTGCACACGACAATGTGATGAAGCGTCTCCGTGTTCTCTACGACCTGGAGCTCATCATAGCCGGCGATCTCGATCCCGAGCTCCGCGCAGGCCGCCTTCCCATCCTGGAGCAGGCGCTGCTTGAACGCCGGATCGGCCCAAGCGCGGGCCACCACCTGCGCCCCCAGGCTGTGGTCCAGCGTCTCCAGCCGGTGGATCTCCTGCAGCACCTCCTGATAGGTGAGCACCCCCTTCTGTATCAGCACGCGCTGCAGGGCCAGCACCTGCTTGCGGAGATAGTCCAGGTCCGCATCCTGGGTGTGAATTGGTTGGTTCTGGGCCGCCTGCTGCACCAGCCGGCGCTGCCTCGCTTCCGCCATTGGCTCTGCCTCCTTGACACGTACGTGCCATCGTACCTGCTGAGTGGGGGCCTTGGACAGCCGGCGCCGGCCGCGCCATCAGTGGCCCAGCCCGCGATCACGGGCCCGATTGGCCGGCGCCGTCCCCTGCTGGCGCTCACGTAGAGAGGACGCAGGATCAGTTCACAGGGACCAGCGACTTTGGGGCTCTGGTGGCGTCTAATGACTGACGCTTCGACCAGTGGGCCGGTGAGCGCTCATCCATGCCGTGCACACCGGCCGGGCAGCAATGGCGCGCCGTGAGCAGCGGATGGGCATTACAGCAGATGGCGCGGGATCGATTCGCGCCAGCGCCGGCGCAGGTACACCACCCCTTCCTGGGTGACGTCCAGCTCGATCGCGACCTGGAGCTCATCGACGGTGCTGCGGATCTCCGCCCGCGCCACGGCCTCCGTCTTCACGCCCGCCTGCTCCAGCACGTACCGGCGCACGCCCTTCACCTCGGCATGCGCCGGATCGCTGCGCATGACACGGGCTTCCGCCTCCAGCTTGCTTTCCAGCGCGACGCTCTGGCCAAGAGGCGCGACCGTGCTGCTCGTCCCGAGACGAACCGCCACCGCGCCAGCCAGCTCGTCGTAGATGATCTCCCGCCGGCCGGGGCCGGCCGAGACCCGCGCCGTCGGCGGCAGGTCGGCTGCGGGCCGAAGGCGAGGCGCCGGCTCGCCCGCGGGCGGGGGTTCGACCGGCACCGTCGGGAGCGACAGGCGCGACGGCGTGGCCCGGCCGTAGTACACCGACTGTTCCGCCGGGTAGGGCGAGGGCCAGATCATGGGCCAGTCGGCGGACGCGACGCTCAGCCGCAGCCGGTGGCCGGCCGGCAGCACCCACGAGATCACCCGCAGCGGGATCATCAGCTCGTAGACCTCGCCGGGCCGTAGCGGCTCCGGCACCTGCGACGATCGGCGCCGCGTTGCGTTGAGCGCGCCCCGCGTGATCAGCGTAGAGCGGCCGTCCGGCGCCACGTCGCAGAGCCGGGCCGAGAAGAAGGCCACCGGCGCTGTGGAGGAGACAAAGAGCACCACTGCCGGCGTGCCGAGGATCTCCAGGGGCGCCGCCAGCGGCGGCGTGTCATAGGTCAGCGAGAGCGCGTCGTCGGTCCGCTGGTCGCCGGCCAGGCCAGACGGTGGCTCGGTAGGGCACCAGTCTCCCGCCGTCGTTCCTACCGTGGGGTCGTAGGTGTACGTATCCTGCCCCTTACCCGGCTCATCGGTGAGCGCACCGCCCGTCGCAAGGTACAGGGTGAGCGTGCGCGTGCGCCGCGGCGGCCACTCGCGCTCATAACGCCAGTAGCCGGGGACCCCCTTCGGAAAGCGCTCCGGCGGGCGCCACCGCTGGACGTACAGGGTGATCGGCGGCTCATCCATGATGCCGGTATCGATGTCCTTCAGCCAGTAGTCCCACCAGCGGAGCATCTCGTACAGGAAGTCGACGCGCGGCCCGACGCCGCAGACGTTGGGGCGGCTGTGCGTCCAGGGGCCGACCAGGGCCTTGTAGGGTACGCGCAGGTGCTCAGCCATGCGAAAGACGGCGTTGGTGTAGCCGTCATTCCAGCCGCCGATGTGGAACACCGCGCAGCGAATGGCCGCGTAGTTCGTGCACAGCGACCCGTGGCGCCAGTAGTCGTCGTTGGTCTGGTGGCGCAGCCACTCCAGCATCCACGGGGTAGCCTGCAGGCGCTCGCGCCAGATCGCCTGCCATTGTGGGCCGGCCAGCTCGGGATCGGGCGGCAGGGCGTTCATGGCCACCATGGCCAGCGGATACTCCACCTGCTCCAGCGCCGTCAGGCACCCGCCGTGGTAGTGCACGTCGTCGTTGTAGCGGTCGTCCGTCGCCGCATGCGAGACGATCGCCTTGAGGCTGGGCGGGCGATGCATCGCCACCTGGATGGAGTTGAACCCGCCGTACGACGTGCCCCACATGCCCACACGCCCATTGCACCACGGCTGGGCCGCCAGCCACTCGATCGCGTCGTAACCGTCCAACTGCTCCTGGAGGGTGTACTCGTCGCGGGCCACGCCCGGTGAATCGCCGGTGCCGCGGACGTCGAGCCGCACGCCCACGTAGCCTCGCGCGGCGAAATAGTGGTGGGCATCCCACCGTGGAGACGTCAGGTCGTCCTTCCGGTACGGCAGGTATTCCAGCAGGGCCGGGAACCGCTCAGGGGGGCAACTGGCGCCTGGTCCCGTTTCGGCTACCTCAGGGGCAGCGTCAGCCGAGGCGCCGCGCCGGCCCTCAGGAGCAGCTTCGGACGAAGCAGGCGAGATAGGCAAGATGACCTGGTGGCCGTTGCCGCGCTCGATCAGGTGCGCGACCGGCTCGGGCACGAACAGGTCGGCTGCCAGGCGCGTCCCATCGCGCACCGGCACCGGCACGTTGCGAATGTGCACGGTGCGATACTGCGGTGGCGAGACCTCCGCCATGGCACGGCGCTCCTTATGCTCTGGCTCTGATACGGGATACCAACTCTCCTTGGCCGCTCAGCAGGGTGCGAGCGAAGCAGCCGGACCTGCCGGCACGGCAGACCTCATTCCCTTCGACCGCATCCAAACCGCACCGGTCCCCAGCCGGGCCGCCCTCTCCGACACGGAGAGCGGGAACATCGGCTGTGCGCACGTCCACGCATTCTGATGCGGGCACCTCGCTCAGAGCGAGCAAATCGAGGAACGTGATGGAGACTACTCTGAAAGCAGTAGAGCAGTAGAGACAACCGGCACCATCGACGAGGAAGGCCGGCTTGTGCTGGATGAACCCGTCCGCCGCGTCGGCGCAGGGAGGGTGCGCATCATCATTCTCTCTCCCAAACGGTACTCCTTGTCCTTTCTCGTTCGACGACCTGTCCAGCAGCTAGGTGCGGCTGGCCGTCTGCCTGACCCAGGCAATCGGTCTGCACCGTTACGCGCCGGCGATGCGGGGCATGCGCGTCGGCTCGCGCCGGAGCTCGGCGTTCAGGGCGGCGTGGAGGAGGCGGCTCTTCAGGGCGGCGGCGGAGGGCTCGTCCCACAGGTTGTTGATCTCGCCCGGATCGTCCTCCAGGTCCCACAGCTCGCCGTACGGCTGGTCGCGGTAGTACGTGAGCTTATAACGCTGGTCCACGTAGGTGCGCAGGTGCACCTTCGTCGGCTGGTGCCGGTTCTCCACGATGACGTGATCGCGGATGGGCCCTTCGCCTCGCCACGCCGGGAGCTGGTCCAGCCCCTGCATGTGGCCTGGCACCGGCAACCCGGCCACCGAGAGGAAGGTGGGCGCCAGGTCCACCAGGCTCTGCAGGGCATCGCTTCGCCCGCCCGCCGGCACGCGGCCCGGGAAGCGGACGAGGAACGGGACGCGGATCATGTCCTCGTAGTGGAAAGCCCCCTTGGCGATCAGGCCGTGCTGGCCCAGGAAGTGCCCGTGATCCGTGCTGAACACCACCAGCGTGTTCTCCGCGATTCCGAGCTGGTCTAGCCGGTCCAGCATGCGCCCGATGTGGTGGTCCATCAGGCTGATCATCCCGTAGTAGATGGCCATGTTCTTTCGCAGGGACGCCTCGTCGTGCCGGTGCGACTGGAACCCGTGGTTAGCGTACGGCGTCTCGCGGTACATCGAGAAGTCCGGCTGCTCCTCCTGCGTCTTCCGGAAGTGGGGCGGGTTCTTCTCGTGCTCACCAGGCACCAGGCGCCCCGGCTCCATCTCGGCCGGGTCATACATCGACGCCCACGGCTCCGGCACCAGATAGGGCGGGTGCGGATCGGCAAAGCTGGCCCAGACGAAGAACGGCCGGTTCGCTACCCAGGCCCGTTCGATGAAGGCGATGGTCCGCTCGGCCGCCCAGCGGCTGTAGTGGAACTGCTCCGGGAGGTCCCACACGTGCCGGCGGCGCTTCTGGTTGGGATCCCGCGGCCAGGGCTGGAAGTAGTCTCGCCAGTTGGTCAGGCCCTGCTCCTCCATCCAGATGGCGTAGTGCTGGCCGGCATGCGATTCGTCGGCGTGATTGCGGTTGATCTCAATGTGCTCAAAGCCGTACCAGGGGCCGTGGAAGCTCCGCCAGAAGTCCAGGTCGCGCAGCGTCGGCTGGCACTCGATGCTCGGGCTCTCCGGGGTCGACGCCAGGGGCTGGAAGTGCGCCTTGCCAATCAGGGCCGTGGCGTAGCCCCGAGCGGACAGCATCTGCCCCACGGTGGGCACGTCCTCCGGTAGCTTGACCCCAATCGTCCAGGCGCCGTGCTGCGACGGGTACAGGCCGGTGATGATGCTGGCCCGCGTGGGCGTGCACACCGGGTTCGGGCAGTAGGCGCGCGTGAAGAGCGTGCCCTCCCGCGCCAGGCGGTCCAGCGCCGGCGTCCTGAGCTTGGGGTTCACGGCGCCGAGGCAGGAGTAGTGGTGCTGGTCGCTGGTGATGAGCAGGATGTTGGGCTGGGCGGGGCGATTGGGCTGATTGCGCTGATTGCTCTGGTCCATCATGGCGCCTGTGATGCTACCGTGCGGCGCCCCCTGGGCCGCCGGCCGCCTGCTACAGCCTGGACCGTTCACGAGCGGCGCCCGCACCGCCGCCCGCTCTCCCAAAGGGAGAGGGAACTGATCGCCGGCCAGGAATGATCGAGGCTAAGTAGGTGCTGGTATGTTCGTGCGGGACAGGACGGCCGGGCATCGATGGACAGGACGGCGCGAACATACCAGCGGATACTTAGCGAGTGGATGCCACCAACCTGCTTGATGCCCGAGTGAGCCGCTCGTCAGCCGGATTGACCTGCTTGATGCCCGAGTGAGCCGCGCAAGAGCCCGAGCGACCTGAGCTGGACCGACCGGTTGGAGCGCCTGAAGGATCGCGGGGCCGGGCGCATCAGGCGGCCGGCTTGCGCAGCCGGTAGCCGATCCCCCGCTCAGACTCGATGTAGCGGGGCGAATCGGGGTCGTCGCCCAGCTTCTGGCGCAGGCGGCGCATGTATTCCCACAGCGCCTGCGCCGAGCCGCCACCGTCGGGCCAGGCGCGGTCCAGCAGGAGCGAGTTGGGCAAGACCTGCCCGGCGTTGCGCGCCAGCAGCTGCAGCAAGCGCGTCTCGGTGGGCGAGAGGCGGACCGTCTCTCCATTGGGATGCACCACCTGGCGCCGTGTGAAGTCCACCTGCACGCCCCCTTCCAGCTTCAACTGGGGCGCCCCCGGCTCGCCGGACGGCCAGGAGCGCTCCAGCACCCGCTTGATCCGCGCGTGCAGCTCGCGATAGCTGAAGGGCTTGGTGACGTAGTCGTCGGCGTACAGCTCCAGCCCCTTCACCTTGCTCTCCTCGTCATCGAGCGCGGTGAGCATGATGATGGGCACGTCGCCCAGCTTCTTCAAGCGCCGCGCCAGCTCAAAGCCATCCATCACCGGCATCACCAGATCCACGATGGCCAGATGGGGCAGCGCCTTCTCCGCCATGGTCAGAGCCGTCTGGCCGTTGGGCGCGGCCAGCACGCGGTAGCCATCCGCCTCCAGGTGGCTGCGAAGCGTAAACAGCAGGTCCGGGTCATCGTCCGTGATCAGGATGGTGACCGGCGCACTCAGTGACGTCACACGCTCCTCTCTTCAGATCAAGTCAAGGTTCAAGGTTCAAAGTTTGACGTGTGCGTTCAAGAGGGAACATGGTTTGGCTCAGGCGTACTCCGTTCAACGTTGAACGCTGCACTTTGAACGTTGAACGTTGAACCGTGAACTCCGATGAGGCCGTCCCCTGCTGCGGGCAGCCTGAACCAGAACGTTGCCCCCTGGCCCGGCGTGCTGCGCACGCCGATCTCGCCGTGCATGGCCTGGACGTAGGCCTGGGCAATGTACAGCCCCAGGCCCACGCCGCTGGCCGCCACGCCCCGCCCGCGGCGGAACCGCTCGAAGACCGCGGGCTGCTCGTCCTCCGGGATGCCCGGGCCGTGGTCCTGTACCTCCACCTCCACCGCCTCAGCGCCGCCGCTGACCCGCACCTCGATGGGCGTCCCCTCCGGCGAGTACTTGGCAGCGTTGGAGAGCAGGTTCACCAGGACGTCTTCCACCCGTTCCGCGTCGGCCAGCGCCACGGTCGAGGCGTGATTGGAGAGGACGGGGACGGCGCCCCCGGAACCGACGGCGAGCCGCACCTCGTGTCCCTGGGCGTAGACGGCAAACTCCTCCACGACCCGCTGGGTCAGGGCAGCCAGATCGACTGGCTCGCACTGCACCTCCAGGCGCCCGGCCTGGATGCGGGAGGCTCCCAGCAGCGAGCGCACCAGCCGTGCCAGGCGCTCGCAGATCGCATCGAGACGCTGCAGCGCCTGCCGGCGCACGGCCGCCGGCAGCGCGACGTCGTCGCGCAGCAGAAGCTCGCAATAGCTCTTGGCGCCGGCCACCGGCGTGCGCAACTCGTGCGCCGCCACGGCAATGAACTCCGAGTGCAGGCGGCGCAGCTCAGCCAGCGCCCGCTCCCCCGCCTCGCGCTCCCGCTGGCGGGCGTCCTGCAGCTCCTGCATCTGGCGCTGCAGCGCCTCGGCCATGGCATTGAGCGTCGACCCAAGGGCGGCCACCTCATCGGGGCCGGTAGTGCGACTGCGGTGGGAGAGGTCGCCGGCCGCGTAGGTACGCGCCGCCGCCGCCAGCTCGCCGATGGGGCGGGTCAACCGCCGGCTGAGGATCCAGGCCGCAGCCGCCGCCACCGCGCCGACGAGCAGCAATCGCGCCAGCGACCGCAGCAGCCCGCGCCGCAAGGCGCCGTAGGCCTCATCGGTGGGAATGCCCACGATTACCTCCCACGGCACGCGGGTGGCGCGGGCGAACCCGCTCAGGCGCCGCACGCCGTCGGCGAAGTTGCCTTCCGAGACACCCTCCCGCAGGCGCAGGGCATCGCGCACGGCAGAGCTATCCAGGGCCGACCGGCCCACCCACTGTTCCGGCTCGGTGCGCCGCGCCACGATCCGTCCATACTGGTCGACGACCAGCAGCGATGAATGCTCCGGTAGCTCGGCGCGCCGCAGGCCCTCCTGCAGCCGGAGCAGGTTGACCGACACCGCCACGATCCCCAGAGGCGCCCCCGTCTCGTCCCACACCGGCGTGGCGACGACGAAGACGTGCCGGCCCGTGTTCCGCGGGGGAATGGGATCGGTGATGTGGGTGCTGCCAGTGGTTAGCGCCTGCTGGATGTACCGGAGCCGGTTGCCCGGCGGGGGCACGTCGTCGCCACCGGAGGCCAGCACACGCCCATCGGTGCCAGCGACGAACAGGCTCTCATAGTAGGAGTACCGTTGTGCGATCTCCTCCAGGAGCTGGTTCGTCTGGGGCTGCTCGCCCCGCTTGACGCTCGGCACGCGGGCTAGGGCCTCGACCAGGGCCGCCGTGTCGGCAATGAACTGGTCGACCTCGGCGCGCACCTCCCGCGCCAGGCGGAGGGCGCGGGCCTGGATGCGCGCCTGCTCCTGCCAGTAATCTTCGTAGGCCCAGTATACGCCCAGCAGTGCGAAGGGGAGCAGCACTGCCAGCGCGAGCAGGGTCAGTTCGTGCCCGATCGTCCAGCGCCGCCAGCGGTCCGGTTTCACGCTCCTATCTAACCGCGTTTTGGGCAAACTGGCAAACTCCGGCGCCGGCAAGGAGCGCGGGTCACCCGGCCCCTGCACCACCGGCCGGTCACGCGCGTCACGCGGCCCGTGCAGCGCCGGCGACCAGCGCAGGGCGTCCCGGACTTGTGGCTCAGCCATGCCTGGGCTCCTTTGCCCCCCTGCCGAAGGGCGTCCGGCAGCGGCGGCCCAGGTCCGCTGCCAGCGCCCCCAGTGTAACGGCCAGCAGCAGCATGCCCGTAGCGAGCGTCGCGGCCGCCCCGATCTGCAGTGGCTGCGGCTCGTACCGAAACTCCACCATGTGCTCGCCCGCCGGCACTGCCACGGCGCGGAACATGGCGTTGGCCAGCCGGAGCGGCGCCGGCTGCCCATCTACGTACGCTCGCCACCAGGGATCGAACGTATCCGCCAGGAAGAGCCAGCCGGGGGTGGCTGCGCTGACACTGGCCACCACGTGCTCTGCGCCGTAGCGGACGATCTCGACGCGACCGGCGCCGGAGACGCTCACCCTCCCTGCGGGGTCCGCCGTGCCGACGGGCGCAGCATCGCGCTCCAGCCAGCCTCCTGCCCCCAGGGGCTCCGACGGACCCTCCAGGGGCGCCTCCGGCGGCGCGTCGACCAGCAGCATGCGCACCGGATCGAACCCGCGCTCGGCCATCTCCTTGAGGTGCATGGCCCGCGGCGCTCGCACCGCTAGGGGCACCAGGTAGGCGCGAGGCAGCGCCGCCTCGTTGCGATAGAGCTGGATCTCCTCGTCCTGATAGACGAGCGTGAAGCGCTCACGGTCCTGCCACAGGACGTTGTGCACCCACCAGTCCGGCTGTCCCACGCCCAGCCCGTAGATGCGGAGGATGGCCAGCGGGGCGTCGGGCAGGATGGTCGGCTCCACCCGCAGGCGCACGATCGTCCGCGGCGCGGCGAGGGGCAGCTTGGCGTAATAGAGGTACACGTCATAGGGCCGGCGGTCCGCGCCGTACTCCTTCCAGGAGAAGACCGGCAGCGGCCGGATGCCGGCTGCCACATAGTGGTCCACCATACCGCTCTGGGGCGCCGGACCGCCCCGCTGGACGCCGGGAGGGGGCGCCGTCGCCTCCGCGATCTCGATGCCGGCACGCAGGGGCCAGCGGTGCTCTTCCCCCGCGTCATCGGTGGCCGTGACCCAGGCCACCACCGTGCCCGGCGCCACGTTCCACGCGTCACGGAGGGTGGCGACGACGCGAATGTTCTCGCCGAGCACGCCTGGGACACGGAACGAGGCCGCCGCGCCGGCATTGGCGCCGGACCCGCTCGCCAGCGGGCGCTGCGGGTGGAAGGACGTCAGCTCGTGCGACGGCAGGGGCTGAGGCCGGTTGGGCCAGGCGTAATACCGCACGTTCCACACGTCCAGCAGGCGGCTCTGGCTGACCTCGGCTGCCCAAGCGTAGGCCAGATTGACCTGCGTGCTCAAAGAGCTATACCCGCCGGCCTCCTGGACCCCGAGCGGCAGCAGCGCGTTTGGCTCTACGTCGGTGCGGCCGAGGTAGACTGGCTGGGAAGTGTAGAGCCGGTACAGGGGACGGTCCTCGGCGCGCACGCTCGCCGGCGCGAGGCGGTCGCGCAGGTACAGGGCCGCGCCGGAGTCTGGCACGATGGCGGCGACCGCGGCCGCGGGGTGCGCCTGCGTGGCGGCCGCCAGCAAGGGGATAGCGACGATGAGTACAGTCAGGGCGCGGAGCGCCGCCACCGACCGCGCCGACGCTACGAGCCAGGCCACGAAGAGGCCATAGCCGCCGGCGATGCTGAGCGCCCAGACCGCCGTAGCCGGGTTGCTCGGGTCCAGCGCCGCTACCAGACCGCGATAGACGTCGTCCGACGTCGCCGTGAGCTGCGCCGTGCGGTCGAAGGCCACGTAGCGGCGCTCCAGCCAGGCCCGCGCCTGGTCCGGATGCGCAGTGAGCCAGCGGTGGGCGCTCGTTGCCCCGAGCAGCAGCCCCGCCAGCAGCCCGGCCAGCACGGCGCCGGTGACGCCGATCCACAGGCGCGCCGCCAGCGACGGCAGGCGAGCGCGCAACGACGTGGCGTCGCCAGTGACGGGGATCTGGGCCTCGCCTGAGAGGCCGGCCGGCGCGAGGCGCGGGGACCCTTCCCCCTGCTCGAGGTCATCCACCGCGAGGCGCGGGGGCCGCCGTCGCCGCTCTAACCAGTCCACGCCCAGCCCGGCCAGGGCCGCGGCCGAGAAGCTCCAGAGAAAGGCGAAGCGCCCCGGCGAGCGCAGGCCGTGCTCACCGAGCAGGTCTTGCGTAACGAGGACGACCCACGGCGGGCCATAGCGGCCGGTAGCCAGGATGAGGGCCAGTACGCCGGCCGCGCCGAAGAAGAGGGTATACCGGTCGTGGCGAAGTAGGACGGCCAGGGTGGCCAGCAGGAGCGCCGGCATCCCGACGTAAAGGGCCACCTCCCACTCCACCCAGTAGGTCAGGGCCCCGCCGTCGGGGCGCTTAAGCAGGTGCGGGAAGACGATGGTGAGCAGCTGGAAGGGCGTGACGCTGTTGATCGTGGCTGCGGCCAGGCTGATACCGTGGCCGCGGGCGGAGCGCCCCGCCAGGTCCAGCAGGGGCAGCAGCTGCACCGCCGCCAGGCCGGCGGCGACTAACCCCGCCACCATGGCCAGGCCGGTGCCGATCAGCAAGCGGCCGAGCAGGGGAGCGCGGAGGCCGTCGCGGCACAGGACGCGCCAGCCCAGGTAGGGAAAGACCAGCAGCGCGGTGAAGACGCAGACCTGGACGTGGAGCGCCAGCGCCTGGATCGCCAGCGCCACGCCAGCGAAGCCGGCCAGCAGATAGCGGCGGGGGAATGGGGCGCGGATGGCCCGCTCCACGAAGTGCAAGGCCAGCGGCAGCCAGACCATGCCGCTGGCCAGGTTCTCGTGCACCACCTGCCCGACCATGAAGCCGGAGAGCTGGAACACCAGCCCGCCGGCCACGGCGCCGGTGCGCCCCGCACCGGTGGCCCGCAGGAAGGCGTAGGTGAATGCCCCTGCCAGGTAGAAGCGCACCAGGCGCAGCGCGATCAGCCCCTGGGCCGGCTCGAGCAGGCGCAGGATCACCAGATGGAGGGGATAGAGCATGCCGCTCTCGCCATCGGCGAACAGCGGGTACCCGCCGAAGATCCCCGGCTCCCACAGCGGCAGGCGCCCCTCCTTGAGCGCGACGGCGAGGACCGAGAGCAGGGGATAGTAGAAGTACTTGGTGTCGTCCTGCCAGTGGATGAGCCCCTGCGCCAGCGCCGGAAGGACGGCCATGGCCGCGGCCACCGCCAGGACCGCCTGCGCCAGGAGATCCGCCCAGGGGAGCCGGCCGGCCAGTACCCCCAGCACCGACACCCCTCGCGCGCCGGCCGCCCAGGCACGGGCCGGCGCCTCGCCGAACGGACCGCGCACTGGCAGGAACGGCCGGAGCGCGGGTCGGGCAAGCGCCATCGGGGATCACCTGCAGCCTACCTGGACAACCTCAATGCCAGCCTCAACGCCTTACCAGCCGACCCAATCGGGGTGACGACGCAGGGCGGCCAGCACCGCGTGGAGCGGGTGAGAGCGAGGCAGGCGCGTGGGACGCCCCGCGGGCGTGACCCACACCATCTCGGTGACGGCAAGCGCGACCGGCTCGGCCCCGTCTGGATCGGGGTCATGCTCGCCCGCGTCGTACAGGCGATAGCCGAAGGTCAGGCGCGGCCCCGAGGCGGCCACCAGCGCTACCTGCAGGAGCAGCTCCTGGTCAAAATGCACCGGCCGGCGATACTGGATGCGAAGCTCGCGAACCGCCTGGCCGTAGCCGGCCGCCTCGATCTCAGCAAAGCGAAACCCGAGCGAGCGGAGGAACTCCACACGCCCGGCCTCGAGCCAGAGCAGGTACGCCGCGTGGTGCGCCACGCGCATGGCGTCGGTCTCCGCGTAGCGCACGCGGAAGCGATGCTCGAAGATCATGCGGGGGAGATTATGCAGGGACGATCAGCTCGCTCCTCGCCCCTCGCTGCTCCCTACTCGCCACTGCGCCGCACGTGGTACGGTAGCCCCGAGAGAGTACGGAGCCAGCCACCGTGAGCCATCGCGCCGGCCATGGCCGGCCGCCGGAGCGCAGCGTGACCAGCCACCAGATCACCGCGCCAACTTGCGCGGACGACCAGCCTGTAGAAGACGAGCAGCCCGTGGAGATCGAGGCCAAGCTGTCGGGCCCGCAGCGGGCATTTCGCTCGCTGGCGGAGGTGGAGGAGGTGGCTGGCTGGCGGGTCGTGGCGCGGCGCGCGGTGCGCCTGCGTGACACCTACTGGGACACGCCCGACGATCGCCTGCTTCAGGAAGGGTGTACCCTGCGCCTGCGCGAGCAGGATGGCGCGCCGTGGGGCGAGCTGACCTTCAAAGGCGCCGCGCGGCGCGAAACGGGCGCGAGCCGCAGCCGCGTGGAGATCACGGCGCGTGCGCCGGCCGGCTCGGGACCGCCGGAGTGGGCGCGCCTGCCGGAGGCGGGTCCCGTGCTGGCGGAGCTGGAGCGCCGCGACGCGCTGGGCGACCTGCGCCCCGCGGTGGTGCTGCTCAACCCGCGGCGCGAGCTACTCTTGCGTCGCGGCGGGAGCGAGGTGGCGCTGTCGCTGGACGAGATGCGCATTGAGGGGCGGCCGTATGTTCGTCGGTACGTGGAGCTGGAGCTCCGCCGAGGCTCGCGCGCCGACCTGGAAGCCCTGGTCCAGGCCATCCGCGAGCGATTCGGGCTGCGGGTCGTGTACAAAGGGAAGGTGCACGCCGCGCGGGAGTGGCTCGCGCGGCGCGGGCACGGCTGAAGCCTTCAGACTTGAGACGGCATGAGGTGCAGCGTGGCAGAGCGGATCGCGGTGACCGGTGGCGCAGGGTGGATCGGGGGCTGGGTGGTACGGGAGCTGGTCGAGCACGGCTATGACGTGGTCGTTCTGGACCAGAGCCTGCCGCCTGAGCAGGTGACTGGCCGGGGCGTCCAGCCCCGCGTGCCGGGGGTGCGATATCGGGTCGGAGATCACGAGCGGCTGTCGGACGTGCTGGAGGTCTTTCAAGGCTGCCGCGCGGCCATCCACCTCTCCGCTATCCCCGCGCCGGGGACGCATCCGAACCCGCGGGTCTTCGAGACCAACGTCATGGGGACGTTCAACGCCTGCGAGGCGGCGGCGATGCTGGGTCTGCGAGCGCTGGCCCTGGCTAGCAGCATCAACACGCTCGGGTTTGGCTACCGCACCCATGACTTCGCCCCTGAGTTCATGCCGGTGGACGAGACGCACCCCAACCGGCCACAGGACCCCTACGGCCTCTCCAAGCTCGTCGGCGAGGAGATCGCCGCCGCCATCCACCGGCGCACCGCGGGGCAGCTACGGGTGGTCTCCATCCGGCCCAGCGCCGTGGTGCGGCCGTGGCAGTACGCCGGCGCCGAGGAGCGCTTCCGGCAGGACCCGCTCGCTGGCGCGCGCAGCCTGTTCAGCTACACCGATCCCCGAGACCTGGCGACCCTGTTCCGGCTGGCGATTGAGAGCGACCACCCTGAGGCGGCCTGCGTCGCCGTCTTCGCAGTGCAGGACGACGCCTGGACCGATCGGCCGGTACGAGAGGTCCTGCCCCTGGCCTACCCGGGCACAGAGCGCCTGCCGGGGCTGGAGCGACTTAGCGACACGCAATCCGGCGTCTCCAACGCGCTGGCACGGCGCCTGTTCGGGTGGGAGCCCAGACGGTCGTGGCGCAACCCGGCCGACCGGCTGCCGCCACCAGTGCCGCCGGCGGGGCGATGAGCGCCGGTTGCACCGTTCGCCCCTCTCCGCGCCAGCGATCCTCACCCGCGGTAGTCACGTCCAGCGAGGCGTCCCCTCTGCCTCTGGGAGAGGGTTCGGGTGAGGGCTCCGCTCGCAAACTATCCAGGTTAGGCGCGGCCTTTCTTTCACCGCGAAAGGGTCAAGCGAGTGCTCACCACTCGCCACTCGCTACTCGCTACTCCCTCCCCTCCTCCCACCGGCGCGAACGGCGAGCCGAGGCGGAGAGACCCCCTGATGGCCATGGCCCTACAGGAGCCAGCGGATCTCGGCCGCCACGGCCCTGGCCACCTGCGGGTTGGCCCAGTGGTCGTGGGCGCCGCCGGCGTTGGCGACGTTGTCGACGATGCGATCCGCGGGCTGCGGGCTGGGCCAGTCCACTGCTCCCGCCAGGTCCTTGCCGACGATGTCGTTGGGATCGTAGAGATTGAGCCAGCGCAGCGTGCTGGGCAGGCCCAGCTGGCGCCGCCCCCACTCGATCGGGAAGGCGAAGTACTTGCGCAGGGGCGACCCCATGGTGATCCAGGTGCGGAGCTGCGGGTAGTTGGCGCCCGCCTGGCGCAGCGCGTCGTGGGAGATCGCGGTGCCCTGTGAGTGGGAGACCAGCGCCACGGGGCGCCGCGCCCCGCCGGCATGGGCGGCGCCCAGGTCGCGGCCCAGCGCGTTGCGGAAGGCTTGTGACCAGTCTTCCGCCTGGTTCCCGATGCCGTGGATGAGAATGACGGCGCACACGGCGCGCCTGGGGCGCCGGGGCGTAGCAGTTCCTCGCGGTGGCATGACGGCTACTCCCTGGCCGGAAGGGATACCACCACGGGGGCGCCCGGCGCGACCCGCTCCTCTTCACCGGAGGCGTCGGTGCGATAGAGCCAGCGCGTGCGCTGCACCAGGTCCCCGATCACGGTGGGGTGGGGCACCTCGCCGTACGCCGGCGTCTGCCGCGTGGAGAGAACGGCGACCGCTTCCTGGCGCCGCGCGGCCGGCAGGATGAGGTCCAGCACCGGCGGAGGCGGGTGGCCGGTCACGCTGCCATGATGGGCCACTTTATAGAGGTCCACAGGCTTTAACCTGGCCCGGGCGGCCATGAGCGCCCAACTCTCCTGCTCGGCGTCGCCGGCGAAGAGCAGGCGGCGCCCCCGCCAGGTGATCTCTAGCACCAGGCTAGTGTTGTTGGCCGCCTTGTCAGTCAATGGAACGCACGCCATCCGCCACGCCGGCGTTGGGGCAATCGATGAGCTGGTAGCAGGCGCCGGCGTCGATGCCGGGGAGGGGCACCGGCCTGGCCGCGTCCGCCTCTGCGCCACCCGCGGCCGCGGCGCCGCTAGCATCGCCGGCCAGGCGGGCGCGCCGCGGGCGATAGTTGACGCTGGTGTCTTCTTCCGGCGCCAGAATTCGGAAGCGGGTCTCCGTAAACGGATGCTTGCCGGCCAGCCTGCGCCCACGGTGCAGGTGGTAGACCTTGGCGCTGCGGGCGCGAATGTAGTCTACGTAGTCCTTCGTGCTGCGGGGCAGGTTGAGGTCGAGCATCAGGCGCAGCGTCGGCGCAAGCTCCGTGCTGCCCAGGGCGCGCGTAAACGCCCACGCATCCGCCTCCAGGGCCAGCTTCTTCTCTCTGGCCTGCGGATGGGTCTGGTAGTAGTCCGGCGCCGACGACGCGGTCATCCAGACCGTGTCGATCGCCAGCTCATAGCCCCGTTCGGCGGCGTAGCGCAGCCCCTGCACGTGATCGAGGTGCTCGTGGGTCATGACGTAGAGATCGACGCGGCCACCGGTGCGCGCAATGACGTCCTGGAGTGCGGCCACGAGCGCAGCGTCGTCGCCTCCTTCGCCAGCCAGCACGTTGCCGGCGTCGATCAGGACAAAGCGGCGCTGCCCGCCGTCGGGGATCTCCCGCAGGATGGCATCGCCGAACAGGACGTTATACGCGTATGGGGTAATCAGGTCGGGTATTCGCCTTCCCCCGCTCCCTCCAGCGATCCGGCATTCGGGTCAAACGCCACACCCGAGACCTTGAACCTTGAACTCTGCACCATTATCCGCCGAGGGCCGCGACGGCGTGGAGGGTGTCCGCGCTCGGATTGCAGATAGGGCCCGGCGGCAGTCCCCGATGGGTATAGGTGTTGTAGGGCGATTCCGGCAAGACGCTGCGCGTCGGGCCGCTCAGGGCCGGCCACCAGTCGCCAGGCCGGCCCAGCGCGAACTGGATCGTCACGTCCACGCACAGGCACTCCCCCGCCCGCAGGCGCGCCAGCAGCTGCTCGGCCAATCGCGCCCGAACGGCCGGCCCCGCTTCCGCTCCGCTCACGCCAGAGAGCGACATGCGCTCCACGATCGAAGCCAGGGTCACCCACTGATGGACGGTCAGGCCCAGGCGCTGCTGCACCGCGGCGCGCGTCGCCGGCGGCGCCATCTCAGCGAAGCGACGGACCATCTGCTCCAGCAGCGAGGCGGCGCTGGTCTGCCCCGGCACCACCTGGTAGGTCCCTGGCGCGAGATAGCCTTCCAGGGACGCGCCCGGCGGTTTGCTCGCCAGCACGTCCGCGGTGACGGCGCCGCGGCGGGCAAGCTGGGCGAACGTAGTGGCATCGACGGCATCGGTCGCCTGCTGCAACGTTTCCGCATATTCCTCAATCCGCCAGCCGCCGGCGAAGGTGACCGGCACCGCACCGACGCGGGGGGATGGCTGGGCGCCGGGGCCTGCCTGAGGCGGGGTGGCGGTGGCCTGCCCGCCCGGCCCGATGCCTGTGCCCGGGGACCGTCCTGGCCCGGCCGCCGGTGCGCACGCGCCGGCCAGGGCCGCGAGGGGCGCCGGCCAGGCGCAGCACCCCAGTAAGGCGCGCACCACCACCTGGCGCGCGAAGCCTCGGGACGCCATCAGTACCGGTTCTCCTTTCCTGCCGGCGGGCGCCTGCGGTCGCGGCTCCGCGCCAGCGCCACGACGGCAGCCGCGGGGCAGCGCCCGCCGTGCCCTGAACGATCTCGCCTGCATGCGTTCCAGGCGGCGACCTGTTCCTCTCCCCTGCTGGTTGCCCCGCCTCCAGCGGAACCCCTGGCTGAGGGAGGGGCAAGGCTGGCGACCCGCCCCTTCAGCGGGTAGGCGCCCCGCTCCGGCTCAGGCTCGGCTCAGGCCAGGTGCACGAACTGCGCCACCGACGGCACGCCCGCGCCATTCAGCAGGAAGAGCATGTAGTAGCCCGGCGGGGCGATGAAGGGGGTGGGCGGCGCCTCCAGCGTCAGGCTCCCGCCGCTGCTGGCGGCAATGACCAGCCCCACGTAGCGCTGATCCGGATTGTAGGAGTGCGTCACCGAGCCGGACCGGATGAGGGCCGCCGCGGTGATGCTCGCGGCGTCAGGGGTCTGGACGTCGAACGACGCCCCGTAGGTGATGGAGCCCGGCGCCCCTGTGATCACCGGGCGCGGCCCTTTGAACAGGTAGGGCGGGCTGAACACCTCGATCCGGTACTCGGGGTAGTTGAAGGGCGGCGGGTTGAACTCCTCGTCCTTGCCGGCGGTGAGTACGCGGCCGTCCGGCAGCAGCAGGGCGGTGGAATGGTAGAGGCGCGGCACGCGCATCGAGGCCAGCGTGGTCCAGGTATTGCTCACGGGGTCATAGAGGTCGGTCTCCAGCACGGGGTTGATGCCGTTATCGGCCACGCCGGTGCTGCTCCCGTTCATCACCAGCACGGTTCCATCCGGCAGAAGCACCGCGTCCGGCATAACCCGCTGGTGGGGCATGGGCGGCGCCCACTGCCAGCCAAGGGGGCTGCTGGCCAAGTCCAGGATCTCGCAGGTGTTGGTGGCCGGCGTCGTGTCGGTGGCGGGCAACGGGCAGGAGACGCCGGCACCGCCGATGAGCATCACGCGGGCATGGTAGGGCGGGCTGGCGCCCGGCAGTAGCGGGAGGAGCACGCTCGTGCCGGTGGAGGGATAGGTGCGCGCCGTCGCGCTCTGCGTGGTCAGGACCACGTCATCGAACGTCCAGGTGGTGAGGTCCAGGAAGCGGGTCAGCGTACCGGCGTGGATGAGCAGCTTGCCGGATGGCAACACGAAGACGAAGGGGAACAGCGAGTACGGATCGGCTTCATTCACGATGGGCGCCGCGCTCGGCGGCTGCAGGCCGGCGGCAGGATCGAACAGCTCATAGGTGGCGTTGAGGGGGGTGGCCAGGATGATGGTGCAGGAGTGGGGATCCACGCGCGGGCCACCGCCGGCCCCTGTTCCGGAAATAATGAACAGGCGGCCGTCGGGCAGGCAGGCGCAGGTGGGGTACCAGCGGCCGTCCGGCATGTCCCCCAGGTCCGCCCAGGAGCCGCCCTCCGCGTGGGGCGTAAAGACGTGCAGCGCTTTCACGGCCGTGCTGGCGCCGCCGGCCACCAGCAGGCGGCCGTCGGGCAGGAAGGCGTGGCCGGCGCAGAAGAGGTTCTTATCGACATGCGACTTGGTGACCTGGCCAGCCACCGGGTCGAGCACGGCAGACTCGCTATGGAGCTGCCCCCCATGCTCCTCGTAGGAGAAGAAGAGCACCTTGCCGGTATGGAGCTGCGCCCCGTGCACGCCGACCACGCCGGACGCGTAGGGGACGCGCCACTCGCCCTGGGTGACGGGGTCGTAGGTCGGCTCATCGCAGGCAAAGGTAGTCGGGCCGTGCCACGCAAACGGGGGCTGGTCCTCGCGGTAGTAGTGGGCGGTGCGGTTGCCGGCGCGGGCGGCGAGCTCCAGGTTGCCGGCTCCGGGGGTGCCCAGGGTGCTGTGCACCAGCGCCACGGCATCGACCTGGCCCAGCTCCGCGCCGAACACGGCGCCGGTGTGCCACGGCGTCGCCGGGTCGTCGTTGTCGCGCCACAGGTGCGCCAGCCCGCCGCCGGCCAGGGGCGTGACCACTTCAAAGTTCCCCTGCACGCCGTACCGGCTCTGGATGAAGCCGGGAATGCCGGCCGCGCCGCTGAAGATGGGCACGGGCGCGCTCCAGGCGAAGGCCGGCCCTGGGTCGCGCCAGAGCCACAGGAGCTGGTCCCCGACGCGCACAATCAGGTCCAGGTTCCCCGGTACGCCGTAGTTGCTGTGCACCAGCGCCACGGCATCCACCTGGCCCAGCTCGGTCGCAAACACGTTGGGGCCGACCCACAGCAGGGCCGGATCGGCATTGTCCCGCCAGTAGTGGGCCAGGCCGCCGCCGGCCAGGGGGACCACCAGCTCAAAGTTGCCCACCGTGCCAAAGCGCGACTGCACCAGGGCCGGGTTGCCCGCCACGCCGGTGGCAAAGTACAGGGGGCCGTACCAGGCGAATGGGGGCTGATCGTTCCGCTCGTAGAGGCCGAGCTGCTGGCCCTCCCGCACCGCCACCACCAGCTTGCCGATGCCGGGCGTGCCCAGCGTGCTCTGGATGAGCGAGAGGCCCTGGACGTCCCCGCTGCCGAAGTAGGTCGGCCCGATCCAGGGGAAGCCGGGGGCGTTGTTGTTGCGCCAGCAGTGCGCCAGCCCACCCAGCGGGCTAGCCACGACCAGCTCGAAATTACCCACCGTGCCGTGGGTGCTCTGGATCATGAAACCGCTGTGCGTGGTCGGCATCTTGCGGACCCTCCTGCCTGTGGTCACGGCCGGCCGCGGCGGCGCTTCCGCCGCGTGCTCCGTCGGCGTGCCGGCAAGTGTACACCCACCGCCTCCGTGCCCCACCCCTCCCCTTGCCCGAACGCGGAGATAGGGAAAGAGGAGGAACTTCACTCCCTTCGGTTGCGCCCGCGCCGCACCCCTGCCCCACCTCACCCCGCCGTGCGGCTTGCCCCGGCCCAAGGGAGTGAGGTCGGCCGTGGCCGCTGATCCGGATGGTGTGCACCCGCCCGTGCTGAGCCCCGGGGTTGCCAAGCGCGGGCCGGGAGCGTACGATGCCGGCCTGCAATGGCTATTCAGCAGGCACGAATCGAGGTAGATGTGGCACGGCCGCTGGGCGAGCTGCCGCGCCTGTGGACGTCGTTTGGCTACGACGAACTGAACTGGACGTACACCCCGCGGGGCAAGCGGGCCCTGGCCGCCTTCGCGGCCTTTGCCGAGCGTCCGTACTACGTGCGGGCGCACAACCTGCTCACCAGTGGGCGTGGCTTCTCCTGGCCCCACTGGGGCTCCGGCAACGTCTACCACGAGGACGCCGCCGGCAATCCGGTCTACGACTGGACCATCGTCGACCAGGTCTTCGACGCCTACCACGAAGCGGGCTTCAAGCCCCTGGTGGAGCTCGGCTTTACCCCGCAGTCCCTGGTGCCGCCCGACGCGACCCTGCCGTTTACACGCAGCCCGTCTCAGTACGGGCCATACGAGGCCGGCCTGTGGAGCTTTCCCCCGCGCGACAACCGGCGCTGGGAGGAGCTGATGTATCAGCTGGCGCGCCATTGCCTGGAGCGTTACGGGGAGGACGAGGTAGCGTCGTGGTACTGGGAGGTCTGGAACGAGCCAGACATCTCCTACTGGCGGGGCACGCTGGAGCAGTACTGCACGCTGTACGACCACACCGTCGCCGGCCTGACCCGCGCGCTGCCTGAGATCAAGGTGGGGGGCCCGGCCGTCACCGGGGGCGAGAGGGCGGCCTCGTTCATGGACGGCTTCCTCGCCCACTGCGCTGGCCGGGGCAAGCACCCGACCAACGCGGTGACCGGCCGGCGGGGGACGCGACTGGACTTCATCACCTTTCACACCAAGGGGTCCGGCTTTGGCCGGCGCTATGGCCCGCTCTCCGACGACGGCGCGCGCTTCGACTGGGGCGGCGACGTGCAGGGCGTGGGGCGGGTGGAGACGCCCCGCCAGTCGCCGTCGCGGCGCAAGATGCTCACCGAGATCCGCGCCCACCTGCGCACCGCCGCGCGCTATCCAGAGTTCCGCCGGCTGCCCGTCTTCGTCGACGAGTGCGACCCCTGCGTGCCGGCGCACTATAGCCGCTACGACAACCCCAACTTCGGCTTCCGCAATACGGCGTACTATCCGGCGATCATGGCCTCGGTGTTCAAGCGGCTGATGGACCTCAACGATCGGCTGCCGGATGCGCCGGACGTGGCGCTGGCGACGTCATGGGCCTTCTACTTCGAAGGCGAGCGCTTCTTCGAAGGGTTCCGCGAGTTCTTTACGGCTGAGAACATTGAGCTGCCGCTCCTCAACGGCTACCGCCTGCTGGCGCGCCTGGGACGCACCCGCCTGGCGCTCGTGTCCGACGCCACCTGGCCTATCGATCAGCTCGACCAGCTTGGCGGCGAGGCAGGGCAGCGCTCCGACGCGGAGGTGGATGGATTGGCGGCGCTCGGCGAGGGCGACGCCGGCCCGCGGGTGACGGCGCTGGTCTGGCATCACGAGGACGACCAGTATGCCAAGGCGCCGCCGGCGGAGGTCACCATCACCGTCCACAACCTGCCGTTCGACGCGGCGCGGGCGTACATCCGCCACTGGCGGATCGACGAGACGCACAGCAACGCCTACACCATCTGGCAGGCGATGGGCCGTCCCCAGAACCCGACGGCCGCCCAGCTGGCGGAGCTCAGGCGGCGCCAGGGGCTGGAGGATGGTCCGGCCGTGGCGATAGAGGCCGCCGGCCCACGGCAGCTCGGGCTCCGCCTCTCCCTGCCCCTGCACGCGCTCTCGCTCCTGGAGGTCTCGCCTGGTGGGTAGCCGGCGCATTGACCGATTGACCGGCGGCTGCCAGCGGAGTAGCCTACGGGGTAAGGAGGTGCAGTCTATGGCTAGGGTTCAGGGCTCCTTACTCGTTCGGGAGCTGGCGACGCGGCGAACCGCCTTGCGCTCCCTGGTGGGAGCGGGCGGCGCGCTCGCCGCCGCCTGCTCGCCCGGCGCGGCGCCTGCTCCGGCCGGCCCGGCCGCCGGGCGGGGGCGGAACGTCACCCTCCAGGTGATCTATCCGCCGACCTCGGAAGCAGACCGCGAGATCTTCACTCGCATCTTCCGCAACTTCGAAGAGCAGCATCGCGGCATCACCATCATGTACGACGACGCAGCCATCGGCCACGGCGACCGGCTGGTCGAGAAGCTGGTCACCACCGTCTCCGGCGGCACGCCGTACGACGTCTCGCTCATCCATCCCAGCTGGGCGACCTCGCTCCTCTCCAAAGGGTTCTTCCTGGAGCTGAGCGACCGGATGCGGAAGGATCGGGCGCTGCGCCCCGACGACATCCTGCCGTACTGCCTGCAGTTCTACCAGTGGGCCGGCAAGCAGTACGGGCTCCCCTACTACTCCGGTCCAGGACTGTTCTTCTTTAACAAGTCGCTGTTCGACCAGTATGGGGTCAAGACGCCGGACAAGTACGAGCGAGAAGGGAAGTGGACGTGGGAGACGTTCCTGGACGTGGCCAGGCAACTGACCAGGCGAAACGCAGACCCACCAATCTATGGCTACGAGCGGGTCGATCAGGGCTTGCAGTGGTACCTCTCCGTCCCGATCTGGGCGCATGGCGGCGAGATCACCACCGCCGACGAGAAGGAGTCGAAGCTCCACGAGCCGGGCGCAGTGGAGGCGCTACAGTTCCAGATCGACCTGATCAGGACGCACAAGGTGGTGCCGGTCGGCGACGAGGTGAACGCGATCCCGAACCCAGGTGGCCGGCGGATCAGCTCCGGCAGGCTGGGGCTGATGTACGGGGGCAAGTTCTACATTCCTGACTTCAAAGGACACGTGAACTTTGAGATGGGGGTTGTGCCGGTACCCAAGGGGCCCAAGGGTCGCGCCACGCGCGACGGCAACAATGGCTTCGGCCTGCTGAAGGAGGCCAAGCAGCACGACGAAAGCTACACCCTGGCCGCGTACTTTACCCACTGGGAGGGCGGGGGCAGGCGCCTGATGGAGTCCGGCCGGCCACAGCCGGTGCGCAAGTCGGTCTACGACGACGGCTCGTTCAAGAAGCTGCTGCAGCCGTGGGAAGTGCCTTACTACGACGCCTACGTAGAAACGGCCAGGATCGTGCGCGTGTGGCGGATCCCGCGGGCCGGGCCGCAGTTCCAGAGCGTGTTCAATGAAGCCTGGACCGCCATGGTGAACGGCGAGCGCGCTGCCAAGGCGGCGATGGATGAGCTCCGGCCGCGGCTGAACGAGCTGCTCCGCCAGGCCGGAACCTGAGCTGCTGCCAGCGCCATCGTGGAGCTGGTCAGCCGGTCCTTCGATACCCGACAGTACGGCGCTGAAGAGACCGAACGGCCGGTGCTTGGCTCGGATCCGTCACAGTGGAGCCCTGACCCTGGTCCTCTCCCCCATAGGGAGACGGAACGCCGTCGCCGGCCCCGAAGCATCCGGGTGGGCGGCGTGATGGCGCTCGGCGGGTCACCACCACACCTTCTGCCGCACCGCCTCCTGCGCGCGGGCGAGGGGCGTCGACCACACGCCCAGGCTCAGGTACTTCCAGCCGCTATCGGCGAAGAGGCAGACGATCTCGCCCTGCTCCAGGCGCTGGGCCACCCGCAGGGCGGCGTGGAGCACCGCGCCGGACGAGATGCCGGCAAAGATGCCTTCCTGCTCGGTGAGGCGCCGCGTCATAACCAGGGAGTCGTCGGAGGTGACCAGGAACTTGCGGTCCAGCACGGAGGCGTCCAGCACCGGCGGGATGAAGCCCTCAGCCAGGCTCCGCAGGCCCTGCACCGAATCCCCCGGGTGGGGCTCGGCGGCAATGACCTGCACCTCCGGCCGCACGTCCTTCAAGAACCGGCCGGTGCCGGTGAGCGTCCCTCCCGTGCCCAGGCCGGCAACAAAGTGGGTCACCGATGGCAGGTCCCGCACGATCTCCGGCCCCGTGGTCTCGTAATGGGCGCGGGGATTGGCTTCATTGCCGTACTGGTAGGGCATGTAGAACCGCTCCGGCTCAGCGGCCACCAGTGCCCGGGCGCGCCGGATGGCGCCATTGGAGCCGTACGCCGCCGGCGTCAGCTCGATCTCGGCGCCGAAGAGCTCCAGGAGCTGCCGGCGCTCGACGCTCACGTTCTCCGGCAGCACGGCCATGAAGCGGTAGCCCCGCCGGCGCGCCAGCATGGCCAGCGCGATCCCCGTATTGCCGCTCGTCGGCTCCAGGATGGTGCGGGGCGTGCCCGGATAGAGGTCGCCCCGCGCCTCCGCCTCGTCGAGCATGTACAGGGCGATGCGGTCTTTCACGCTGCCGGATGGGTTGGCCCCTTCCAGCTTGGCCCACAGGCGCACGCCCGGGCGCGGGCTGAAGGTCGGGAGCTCCACCAGCGGCGTGTTGCCGATGGCCCGCTCGATCGTCGTCCGGCTGCCGCCACGCGCCGCTGCCGCGCGCCGGTCGAGCGCGATCCGCTCCGCGCCGCGCCCGTCCGCGCATCCTTGCGCCTGCTGTACTGGCTGCTGCTCCTGCATGATCCGCGACCGTCCCCCGGGGCCCCGGCCGGCGCTCACCCTGGCCTCTATACCGTCGCCGGCAGAGCACTGATCCTGCCCCAGCTGACGAGACCTCCCCAGGCAAGCGCTCGCGCGGCGGCCTCAGCCACCGGCCACCGCCGGCAAGATGGAGATCTGGTCCGTCTCGTCTACCGGCGTTTCCAATCTCTGCAGATAGCGTACATCCTCGTCGTTCACGTAGACGTTGACGAAGCGCCGCAGCTCGCCGGTCTCGGTATCGACCAGCTGGGCGGCAAACCCTGGATGCCGGCGATCGATCTCGGTAATGATCTCGCGGACGGTCCGCCCGCTGGCGACCAGGACCCGCTCATCTCCAACGAGCGGGCGCAGCATGGTCGGGATGTTCACACGTGCCATAGAGAGTTGCTCGCTCCCCTTACATCCTGCTCAGCACAGACTGTACCGTCTGCACCGCCTGAAGTGCGCCCCACGGAGCGCCGCCACGTGGCTCGGAGAGTGTCCCACCGTCGGAACGCCTGCGCCACCGCGGCAGTTCGGAGGAAGGATGGACCTCACCCCCTGGCCCCCTCTCCGACACGAAGAGGGGGGACGACGGCCGAGAGGAGAGGACCTTACACGCGGCAACGCGGTTTCCCCCGCTCCGACACGGTGCCCTGCGGTGGGGCACCCCAGGCGGAGCTACGGTCATAGCCTTGCACAGCTTATTCATGCCCGTTCTTCGGGGCGACCCTGCGCAAAGACCCCGACGGCCATAGCCTTGCACGGATTATTCATGACCAGAGCCCTCACCCTGGCCCCCTCCCAGAGGAAGAGGGAACGCCTCGCCAGCCGTGAACCATCCTGGCGAGCGCCATCCGGAATGGGGGGCACAGCCGGAGGTGCAGGCTGAAGTTGCGTGGCTCTGCCGGCGCAGCCGGCTGAACGGGAGGGCCCGCTTGAGCGGGCTTGGCACCTCTAGCCGGACCGCTTTACCGGCCGGCATGCGGCCCCGTGTAACGGACAACTACCCCGAACAGCCTCCTGTCTCCTGCCGTCCAACCCTGTGGCACGTTTCTTGCATGAACTGCCGACTTCGACGCGGCGCGTGTATCGGGACTGTTACATGCGGCCGGTAGTCCAGCCCTGACGTGAGCCGAACGTGAGGCCAGAAGCATCGTCGGAGATTTCCCAGGAGCGCGCCAGGAGCACCGCGAGAGCCGCACCAGCCCGTCACTCAAGCCCATCGCTACCGTTGGGGAACGCGAGGCCAAGGGCATTGGGGCGAGTCCAGCCTGAGCAAGCCGAACGGTTGCAGGCAGCGGATGGCCGGCCGGCGTCACGGATCCTGATCGTCGAGGACGACGAATACATCCGTGCCCTGGCCTGCGCGGCGCTAGCCGACGATGGCTATGACGTGCTCGAGGCGGCGAATGGCGCCGCCGCCCTGGACCTGATCAAGCTGTACCCGCCCAGCCTGATCATCCTGGACATGAACATGCCGGTGATGAATGGCTGGGAGTTCGTCCGGCGCTACCGGCAGCTGCCCTTTCCCCACGCGCCGATCATCGTCTTCACTGCAGCCGGCGACGCCGCGCTCCGCGCCGCCGAGATCGACGCCAGCGGCATTCTGGGCAAACCGTTCGATCTGGACGATCTCTCCGCGCTGGTACGCAAGTACGTGCAGCCCTCCCGCCCGCGGCGCAAGGACCCACGCTAGCCTGGTTTCTTCACGAGCGGAGCGCTCACGCCGCTCGCTTCGCGGGCCCCGGCTCTCCCTTTGGGAGAGGGGGCTCCTCGCCGGTTGGGAGAGGGGGCTCCTCGCCGGCCAGAATAGCCCAGATGAGCGCTCCCGGCGAGTCGCCGCCCAGTGCCGCGTGGCCCGTTCATGCGCGCTCCTGGGCGGGCGCAGAACCGGTGCCGGCCGGCGCCATCAGGCCGCCACGGCCCGGCGCACGATCTCCACCGTGCCGGCGGCAGGATCGACGCGCACCCAGTCGCCGGTGCGGATGGTAGTGACGGGATCCGACTGGAGGCGGTGCAGCACGGCCACGCCGGCCAGCACCGCCCCCTGCACCATCACGGGGTTCGTGGCGCGGAAGAGGATGGCCAGCGGCGCCTTGCCGCGCGACACCATGTCCAGCAGCATCCACGAGGTGGCAATGCCGCCCTTGGCCGTGGTGCAGACCAGCACCTTGCCCACCAGGCTCTGCCCGTACAGGTCATGCCCCTGGCGCGAGAACACCCCGCGGTCGCGGTCCACGTCGTACCGCGCGCTAAACCCGTGCTGGGAGACCAGCGCCTCGCCCTCCACGACCGGTCCCACGCCGGGTGGCCCGCGCAAGAGCAGCCGGTCTCGAGCCAGCGGTTCAGCCATCGACCCTCCTCCGCAGTGGCGCTAACCAGTGCCGATGAACTCGCCCCGAACGGCGGCTTCGACGCATTCGTCGGTGGGCCGGAAGACCGGATTGTAGCCGTAGCCGGCGATGATGTTCGCCAGCTTGGCGGAATCGGTCAGAATGGTGCGGTAGCCGTGGCGCTGGGCCAGCTCGCGGGCGGTCATGATGTAGTAGCAGACCCCCGTGAGCACCGTCCCGCCCGCCTCTTCCACTACCCTGGTATAGCCGAGCTGGTCAGCCAGGGCCTTCACCGCGCCGCTCGTGGTCAGGAGCAGGCGCGTGCGCGTGCTCACCCGCTGGCCCTGGAGCAGGCGGGCCAGGTCGCGGAACTCGAACAGCGAGAGCTGGGGCGTGCCGAACACCACCAGATCCACCTGCTTCTTCTCCGGCACAAAGCTGGCGTAGGTGCGGGCCAGCGCGCCCGGCTCCACCACCAGCTCCCGCTCCGGCCTGGTGCCGTCGAGGGCGTCGGCGACCGACCGCGCTTCGGGCGTCATCCCGACCAGGTGGAACATGGCCAGCGAGCCGTAGCTGGCCAGGGCCGCGCCGAACTGCTTAAGCTGGTCCGCGCCCGGCTGGAGGCCGGCGGCGCGATCCTCGAAGACGAAGACGGGCACCTGCCAGTAGTCGTTCACCAGCCGGCCGACGTAGCAGCCCAGCGCGCCCCAATCAGCCGTGGTGCGGGGCGCGTCCTGGACCCGCACCAGGATGGTGCCGCGGCGCTGCTGGGGCAGGTGGTAGCCATAGCGGGGCACGCGCCCCGTCATGGCCGCGTGCAGCGCCGCCGGCCCGGCCTCGAAATTGGAGCGGGCGCCGGCCACCGAGTTGGCCCAGATGACGGTGCCGGTGTCGCCCCAGGCCAGGTGCTCGCCGAAGCGGGGCTGGCTGACGATCTGGTAGTTGACGCAGGTGTTCAGCGGGAGGGCGCCCATCTGGGTGTAGGCCTGGACCAGACGCCGCTCCCATTCGACGAAGCGTGGCTCCTGGCCCAGCGCCTCCCAGTGCGCGAAGTCTACGCTGCGCGGGTTGATCGTGGCCGGCACGCGGCAGGCCGCTCCCAGGCGCACCAGCTCTTCGACGTAACGCACCCCGGCCTCGCGCATGGCCTCCGCGTCTCCGGCCAGGTGCACTGAGGTCACCGGCACGAAATCCGCAGCGCCGAAGAAGCGCCCGACTTCGATCTGCTGCTGAAGCGCGCGCCTGGCCGCCTCGCCCCATGCCCCGGCCAGGATGTCCTGCTCCTCTGCCGTTAGCTTCATCGTCGTGGAGCAATGTACCGTACGGGGCAGCAGCTCAGCTTTCCTGGACAGTACCCGTCCTTGCGGTGGCACTATCAGGAGCGGCAGGCTGAGTAGCTATCAGTACACGTACGGTACCTGCACCCTACCTGGTCTGGACCGCATGGACAAAAGCCCTACAATGGACGGCAAGCTATGATAGTGGACCGCGAGCGCCGTCGTGTGGCCGAGCAGACGGCCCACCTGCTGCGCGAACCATCGCGCTCGACGAGGCTTGCCCCACCCCGCCTGGTGGACGACGGGCTGGTGCGGCGCCCGCGCCTGCTGGACGCGCTGCACAAGCACCTGGCCAGGCGCGCCACCGCCGTCGTCGCCCCTGCCGGCTACGGCAAGACCACGCTCCTGGCGCAGTTCGCCAGCGAGGTGGATGCGCTCGTCTGCTGGTGCACGCTGGACGAGCATGACCAGGACGCGCGGGTGCTCCTCGCCGACCTGGTAGCAGCCATCGCGCGGCGCGTCTGCGGCTTTGGGGAGCGGACCCTGGCCGCGGTGGCGGAGGTAGCCGACACCGGGGAGGGCCAGCAGCTCCGAACCGCTGTGCGGCTGCTCGTGGCGGAGCTGGAGCGCGTGCCCGACTTCCTGGTGCTGGTAGTGGACGATTGCCACCGCCTGATCGGGAGCAGCCACGCCGGCACCGTGCTCGACCTGCTGGTGCAGCACCTGCCGGACCATTGCCACCTGATCCTCGCCGGGCGGTCCCTGCCGGATCTCCCTGCCCTGCCCGGCCTGGTGGCGCGCCGGCAGGCGGCGCGGCTGGAGCAGGGGCAGCTGCGCCTGACGGTGCCGGAGGTCGAGGGGGTGGTCCGGAGCGCGGGGCTGGACGGCGTTACCCCCGCGCAGATTGAGGCGCTGCACGCGCGCACGGCCGGCTGGCCGATGGCGGTGCAGCTACTGGTCTCGCACGCCGTAGAGCAGGGGGAGCCTCTCGCGGCGTTGCACGCAGGCGGCGATGGACAGTGGTCGGCGCGCCCCATCCCCTACCGCGCCAGGCAGACGCTCTTTGCCTACCTCGCATCTGATGTCCTGGCGCTGCAGCCTCGTCCGCTCCAGGAGACGGTCCTGTACGCCAGCGTCCTGCCGTACGTCGAGGTGGATCGCTGCGCCACCCTTCTGGGGCGGCCGGCCGGAGAGGTGGGCCGCCTGCTGGCCACGGCCGAGGCGCGCGGGCTGTTCGTGGCGCGCATCGAAGACGGGCCGGAGACGCAGCCCTCAACTGCTCCGGCTCTAGCCGGACCACCCATCCCATCTGTCGCAGTGCCCCGTGCGGCGCCAGGCAGCGACGCTCTTGGCTCTGCCCCCTTCAGCGCCGCTCCGGGCCGGCAGGACGGGCTCGCGACCCTTACAGATGCGGAGGTGGGCCGCCTCCCCGCATCCGGACCGGCCGGGGCCACCGGCGACCGGATCACAAGGGCAGGCCAACTGCCGGTCTGCTATCGCTTCCACGATCTCTTTCGTGAGTTCCTGCTGGAGACGCTGCGGGAGCAGCAGCCGGTGCGCTACCGGTGGCTACAGCGCCGCGCCGCGCGTCTGGCCGAGGCGGCCGGCGATCTGCCGGGCGCCATCGCGCACGCCCTGGCCGGCGCCCGATGGTCGCAGGCGGCGCGCCTGATCGAGGCAGCCGCGCCCCAGTGCACCGCGACCGGCCGGTGGTACACGCTGCGCATGTGGCTGAGGGCGCTGCCGGCGCGCATCCTGGAGCAGCGCCCGCGATTACTCTTGCTGGCCGCACGGGCGGAGTACGCGCTCGAAGGAGATAGTGAGCACGCAAGCCTCCTCCTCAGCTCGGTCGAGAGGAAAGTGTCTGCAGGCGCAGACGAGGTGGCTGAGCTGCACTTGGTTCGTGTCGGTCTGCTACGGCTGAAGGGACAGTATCGTCGGGCAGCACGCCTTGCCCAGAATGTGCTGCGTGAGTTAGCCAAGGGGCCGCCCACCAAGATACGCGCAGATGCACATTTCCAACTGGCCATGTGTGCCCACCGACTGGGCCAGTTACTCAAGGCACGGAGCCACTTTGACGCGGCTGCGCGCATTTACGCCGAGGCCAAGGACCAAGCGCGGGAGGCGCTGGCCCGCGACGGCTTGGCGGCGGTCGAGATCTGCCTGGGGCGGCTCGAGCGCGCGCGGTCCGAGCTACATGCCGCCGAGCGCACGTGGCGCCTGGCCGGGAACGCCGGGGCTCTAGCCAGAACGCTCAATAACCTTGGACTGACCTATCACTATACCTACGATCTGGAAACCGCGCGCTGCCTGTTCGACGACGCGGTGAGGTTCGCGGCGGAGGCCGATCTGCCGGGGATCGAGGCGTGCGCCTGGCTGAGCCTGGGCGACGTGCAGCGAGATTGTGACAATCTCCAGGCCGCCGCCAGCGCCTATCAGCGCGGCCTCTCACTGGCTTCGACCGCGGGCTCCGCCTATCTGATGCGCTACGCCACAGACGCTATGGGCCAGCTTCGCCGGTTATCCGGGGACCTGGACGGTGCTGAGGTGATGGCGCGCCAGGCGGTGCACCAGGCCCACGAAACCGGCAGCCGGTACGAAGAAGGGCTGTATCTCCTGTCACTCGCCCTGGTCCACCTGGAGCGCCGCGAGTACAACCTGGCCTGGCAGGCCCTGGACCGCTCCCTGGCCGCGCTCCAGGCCAGCGGGGCGAAACGGGAAGCGGCGCGGGCGCGACTTTACCGCGCCCAGGTTATGTTTGCCGCCCGCCGGCGCACGGACGCCGCACGCGAGCTCGCGGCCCTGGGCGAGCTGCTGGTTGAGCTGGGTTACTATGGGTTCCTGGTCGGTGACGCGCGGCGCGCCATGGCCGTCCTCGACTACGCTGTAGCGCGGGACATCGGTGGCGCCCGTGTGGCTGCCCTGCGGGAAGCGGCCCTGCGCTCGGCGGAGCAGGCCCCACCATCCGGTCCCCTTCACGCCGCCGCCTTAGGCTCCACGCAGGGCAGGCCCATCCCCGGCACGGAGAAGGACGATCTGTGGCGCCGGCAGATGTCGCAGGGACCGGCAACGGCCTTCCGGCTGGACGAGCCGGCCGCTGAAGCGGGTACCTGCCAGACAGGGAGCGTGTCCGCGCAGGCGGCTCCGACCAATGGCCTGCCGCGGATCGAGGCCCGCAGCCTGGGACACAGCCACGTTCGCTGCGCGGGCCGGCCGGTGATGGACGGACAGTGGCGTAGCCCGAAGAGCAAGGAGCTCTTCTTCTATCTCCTCTGCAATCCGGGCTGGCAGCGCCGCGAGAAGATCGCCGCCGACGTCTGGGGAGACGTGACGCCCGCGCAGGCGCGCAGCGGCTTTCACACCAATGCCCACCGCCTGCGCCGCGCGCTCTTCCACGACGTGCTTCAGCAGAGCGGCGGGCGGTACCGGCTCAACCCCGAGGTGCGCTACTGGTTCGACGCCGAGGAGTTCGCCAGGCACTGCCGCGAGGCCTGCGAGCGGCCCGGCTCGCCGGAGATGGCCCGCGCGGCGCAGCAGGCGCTGGCTCTCTACGGCGGGCCGTTTCTCGATGACCTCTCGCCGGAATGGGCCGAGCCCCTGCGCGAGCGGTTGGAGGCGCTCTACCTGGAAATCGTGGTCCAGTTCGGGCGCTACCACGCCGCGCGGGGAGACTACGACGAGGCGATCCGGCTGGCCGAGCAAGCGCTGGCGGTGAACCCCTACCTGGAGCCTGCGGGCGAGCTGCTGGCCACCGCGCAGGCGGCGAAAGGCCAATCGATTGCTGCGCGCCACCGCTGCCAGCGCTACGCCGAACGCCTGCGCCGCGACCTTCACCCAGAGCCTGCCCCGTAAAGGGAAGCCGGCTTCTCCTGTAGCCTCCGGAACGCAGAGGAGGGCTGGCGGACCAGGGGGCAAGGTCCCTTTACACGGTTTTGGCCCCCTTTTGGTGAGCGCCTGGTAAGCGGCGACGTGCCATCCTGTGGTCGAAGCCTGAACATCAGGATGTCACAGGAGGCTGCTATGTCCGTCTTTGCCCGTCTCGTCCCGTTGCTGCACGCCGCCCGCGCCTACCGTCCCCTGCTGCAGCTAGCGCTACTGGCCATCGGGCTGCTGGCCGTGGCCATGGCCGGCGGTGCGCCGGAGTGCCTGCCCGAGGGTCCATGCTAGTCAAAGGGCAGCAATGATCGTTCTGGAAGTAGGCGTTGCAGGCGGCCTGATGATGGCGTGCCTGCGTCTGCTGGCCGCGCGCCAGCGCATCTCCGGCTGGGCGGCCGGTATCGCTCCGCTGCGCTGGTGGCCCCTGGCAGCGGCCTGTGTGGCCCTGCAGTGGTATCTGGCCTTAGGTCCGGGGCTGGAGTGGCCGGCGCCCTGGCGGGCCGCCACCATCCTGGCCACCCAGGCGGCGGTCACGGCCGTGGCCCTGGCCAACCTGCGCCGGCGCTGGATGCCCGTGCTGGCCACCGGCCTGCTCATGAACCTGGTGGTGATGGCCGCCAATGGAGGGCTGATGCCGGTCAGCCCGGAGACGCTGGCTCGCTCCGGCAATGGCCACGTCCTGCAGCGGGTCGGCCCCGGCCAGCCCCTGCCGCGCTCCAAGGACATCATCCTGCCCGTGGAGCAGACCCGGCTGGCGTTTCTCTCCGACGTGCTGGTCCTGCCCGGCCGCCCCGGCAGCTTCAGCCCCGGCGACGTACTCATCGCCGCCGGCGCCTTCCTGGTGCTCCAGGCGGCCGTGGCCGCACCGCGCGCGGCCGGCGCAGCGGCTCGCCCCTCCTGAGCCGTTGCGCCAGCTCGCTGCGCTGACCCCACAACCAGAAATCGAGGTTTCGGATGGCGAAAGTGCTGGTCGCCGACGACCTGCCCCTGATCCGCGAGCTGGCGAGCCTGGCCCTGGCCGAGCAGGGCCACACCATTATCGAAGCGACCAACGGCGACGAGGCCTGGCGGCTGCTGCTCGAGCACCGGCCGGACGTCGCCTTGCTGGACCTGCGCATGCCGGGGCCGGATGGCCTGGAGCTGGCGCGCCGGATCAGGAGCCACCCCGACCTGGCCGGAACCAGAGTGATCCTGCTGACCGGCAGCGGGGAGTCGGACGTCGGTGACGCCGCACGCGCCGCCGGCATCAGCCAGACGGTCGTCAAGCCGTTCGGCATCGTCGCCCTTCGCGACGCCGTGCAGCGGGCGCTGCAGAACGGTGAGGCGGCATGACCACCCACGCTTACGCCGCGTGCCCCGCCACGCGCTTGTGTGTTCGCCAGTACTCCTGATACTCCTGCTCCGCCCGCGCCAGCAGGTCGCGCACCTCCTCATCGGTGAGCTGGGAGAAGTCCTCGTACCACAGGCCGACGCCGTAGAAGGGCTCCGGCGTGGCGACGCAGACCAGCTCATCCACCTCCCGCCGGAAGTCCTCACAGGTGATGGCCGAGGCGACCGGCACGGCGACGACGATGCGCGCCGGCTGCTGGCGGCGGACGGCGGCGGCCGCCGCGCGCATGGTGGAGCCGGTGGCGAGGCCGTCGTCGATCAGGATCACGGTGCGGTCGCGCAGGTCGGGCGGGGGGCGATCTCCGCGATATACCCGCTCCCGCCGCTCTAGCTCCCTCTGCTCGCGCGCCGCGACCGATTCGATGACGTGCTGCGGGATATGGAGCGCATTGACCACATCGTAGTTCAGCACCCGCACGCCCCCGGTGGCGATAGCGCCCATGGCCAGCTCCTCCTGGCCGGGCACCCCCAGCTTGCGCACCAGGAACACGTCCAGCGGCGCATGGAGCGCACGCGCTACCTCATAGGCAACCGGCACGCCCCCCCGCGGCAGGCCAAACACGAGCACGTCCGGCCGGCCGGCGTAGTGCTTGAGCATCGACGCCAGCACCTGCCCGGCTTCCGTCCGGTCCCGAAACCGCACACGGTCCATCATGGCTCATCTCCTCCTTGTCCTGCGCACGTCCCGTGCCGCTGCCCAGGACTGAGGACTACTGGTCCCTGCTTAATACTCTCATGTACTCTCTCGTAATACTAAACCTCGTACGACGCTAAACCTATGGGCGCACGGACTGCTGAAGCTACGCGTAGCCCGCCTGCGCCACTGACAGCGCCCGCCCGCTTATCCACGGCTCCCGCCGGAGGCGGGACGCTCACCTCCCGCCGGAGGCGGGACGCTCACAGGCCCACAGAGCGAGGGAGCCCTGCCCACCACCGCTCCGCCTTACCCTGCTCCCTCGCCCTCTCCCGCCGGGAGATGGAAGCGGTCGCTGGCGGCGAAGCGTTCAGGCTGTGGTTCATCCGGCAGCTCAATTGTGCTTTCTTCACGATACGGCCAGGCGCTTCGAAGGCGCCAGATGCGACATGTCGCCCTTGGTGCAGGGACCGCGATGCGTAGCGCCCGTGCGTGCTGCCGCAGCAAAGAACGTGCCACCACCCCGTAGGTATGGCATAACAGTTGCTGCACGTGCCAGCGACGCGCAACGCCTCCGTCGCGGCGCGTCACCGCTCGACCCAGCACGACACCATTTCGGCAGACCGGCGTACACTCGATAGGGCACGGCACCAGCGTTTACGGCCCCGCACACGGTCAGGCGATTGGCTCGATTCGTTCCGGCATTTCGCGCCAGGATTCCACCGCAGGTAGGAGTGGTCCGCCATGGGCATTCGCGCTGCGCTTCGCAGGTGGCCCCTGATCCAGCAGGTCCAGGGAATAGGCCAGATCCCGCTCTCGGAGGTCGGGCTCGGTCCAGAAGCGATCAGCGACCGCACGAGACAGCTCGCCGGCCGCGTGAAGGACGCCGACCGCGTCGTGGCCAGCGTGTGTCCCTACTGCGCAGTGGGCTGCGGCCAGCTTATCTATGTCAAGAACGAGCAGGTCATCGATATCGAAGGGGACCCGCGCAGCCCCATCAACCAGGGGACGCTCTGCCCCAAGGGCGCCGCCACCTATCAGCTGACCGTCAACCCGGATCGCTGGACCATGGTGAAATACCGCGCCCCGTATTCCGACCGCTGGGAGGACCGCCCTCTGGACTGGGCCATGGAGCGCATCGCCCAGCTGGTCAAGCAGACGCGTGACCAGACGTACGTCGAGGTCGTGCCTCAGGGGAGCCCCGACTTTCCCCAAAACACCTGGGGCAAACGGGTCAACCAGTGCACCGGCATCGCTTCCCTGGGCGGCGCCACGCTGGACAATGAAGAGAACTACCTGATCAAGAAGCTCTTCACCGGCGGCCTGGGCCTGGTATGGGTGGAAAACCAGGCTCGCGTCTGACACTCCAGCACGGTGCCCGGTCTGGGCGCCTCGTTCGGTCGGGGACGGGCCACCACCGCCCAGTGGGAGCTGGCCAACAGCGACTGCATCGTCATCCAGGGCAGCGACATGGCGGAGTGCCACCCCGTGGCCTTCCGCTTCGTGCTGCAGGCCAAGCAGCGCGGCGCCACCGTCATTCACGTCGATCCGCGCTTCACGCGCACCTCGGCGCTCTGCGACATCCACGTGCCCATCCGCGCCGGCACAGATATCGCCTTGCTGGGCGGGCTGATCCATTACGTCCTGGAGCACGAGAGATACTTCCGCGACTACGTCGTCCACTACACGGATGCGCCGTTCCTGCTGCGCGAGGACTTCCGCGACACCGAAGACCTGGGCGGCGTCTTCTCGGGATTGGACTACACCAGGAACGTCTACGACTTCTCCACCTGGCAGTACCAGGGCGCGGACGTGCCGGAGGACCAGGCGCCGCGCGAGTTCGTGACCGGCGAGAGCTTCTCCGAGAAGATCGGCACCTACATCACCCGGCCGCCGCAGCGCGACGACACGCTGCAGCACCCCCGCTGCGTCTTCCAGATGCTGCGCAAGCACTTCTCTCGCTATACGCCGGAGATGGTGGCCCGCATCTGCGGCATCCCCGAGGGGCTCTTCCTGCAGGTGGCCGACGCGATCACCCGCAACTCGGGGATCGGGCCGGATGGTGTGGACCGGACGACGGCCTGGTGCTACGCCGTGGGCTGGACGCAGCACACCACCGGCGTGCAGATGATCCGCGCCGCCGGCATCCTGCAGCTCCTGCTCGGCAATATCGGCCGGCCGGGCGGGGGCATCCTGGCCCTCCGCGGCCACGCCACCATCCAGGGCTCGACCGACATCCCCACCCTCTACAACCTCCTGCCCGGCTACCTGCCGATGCCCAACGCGCAGACGCAGCACGAGACGCTGGCGGCCTACCTCCGGCAGGAGCGGCCCAGGTTCGGCTGGTGGTGGCACATGCCCAAGTACGTCGTCTCGCTGCTCAAAGCCTGGTACGGCGCGGCGGCGACTGCGGAGAACGACTTCTGCTACGACCACCTGCCCCAGATCACCGAGGACCACTCGCAGCTGCCAATGACCCTGGCCATGCACGACGGCAGGATCAAGGGCCTGTTCCTGATGGGCCAGAACCCCGCCGTGGGCGGCCATAACGCCCGCCTGGTCCGGCGCGGCCTGGCGAACCTGGAGTGGCTGGTGGTACGCGACGCCTTCGAGACCGAGAGCGCCTCCTTCTGGTACGCCTCTCCGGAGGTCAAGCGGGGCGAGCTCGATCCCCGACAGATCAAGACCGAAGTCTTCTTCCTGCCAGCAGCGCTGACCCCCGAGAAGGACGGCAGCTACTCCAACACCCACGCCCTCGTGCAGTACCACCATAAGGCCGTCGACCCGCCAGCCGACGCCCGTTCCGAGCCCTGGTTCCTCTACTGGCTCGGCCGGCGCCTGAAGGAGCTGTACGCCGGCGACCACTCCACGAAGGCCCGGCAGCTCCTCGACCTCACCTGGGACTACCCGCTCACCGGCCCGCACCAGGAGCCGCTGGTGGAAGCCATCCTCAAGGAGATCAACGGGTATACCGTGGCGGACCACAAGCCGGTGTCCGACTTTAGAGCGCTCAAGGACGATGGCTCCACCGCCTGCGGCTGCTGGATCTACAGCGGCATCTATCCGGAGGACGGGGTGAACAGGGGCGCCTCCCGCCACCCCGATGGGCCGGATGGCCCCGGCACCCATCTGGGCTGGGGCTTCTCCTGGCCCGCCAACCGTCGGATCATGTATAACCGCGCCTCGGCGCGCCCCGACGGCCAGCCCTGGTCCGAGCGCAAGCGGTATGTGTGGTGGGATCCGGCACAGCGGCGCTGGACCGGCTATGACGTGCCCGACTTCGAGGAGACGAAACCGCCGGACTATACGCCCGCGCCGGACGCCGAGGGCCCGCAGGCGCACCGCGGGACCGATCCGTTCATCATGAAGGTGGACGGCCGCGGCGCGCTCTTCGCTGAAACGGGGGTCAAGGACGGGCCGCTCCCGACCCACTATGAGCCGGTCGATTCGCCCGTGCCGAACGCGCTCTATCCGGAGCACTCCACCAACCCTGTCGCCAAGCGCTTCGACCGGCCGGACAACCGCTACCACGCCGTCGGTGATCCGCGCTTCCCGTACGTCATCACCACCTACCGGCTGACCGAGCACCACACCGGCGGCGGCATGTCCAAGTACGTTCCCTGGCTGGCGGAGCTCCAGCCCCACGGCTTCATCGAGCTCGATCCAGCGCTGGCCGCCGAGAAGGGGATCGAGACCGGCGATTGGGTCGCGGTGAGCACCGCCCGCGGCGAGATTGAGACCCGGGCGCTGGTCACCGGCCGGCTGAAGCCCCTGCGCATCAACGGCAAGCTGGTCCACCAGGTAGGGATGCCCTGGCACTTCGGCTACAAGGGCCACGCCCAGGGCGGCATCGCCAACGACCTGACGTCGATCGTCGGTGATCCGACGACCACCATCCACGAGGGAAAGGTGTTTACGTGTAACGTGCGGCTGGCGCGCAAGGAGCCGGTCAGGTAGTGATCACACGAGCGAAGCGAGCAACCAATGGCCATTACCTCCGAAAGCCGGACGGAAGCCGTGGAGCCCCGGATCGCGGGGCAGGAGGCCCGCTACACTGCGGGCGTCGAGATCCGGCCGGGCACGACGTACGGCTTCTTCACCGACACCACGCTCTGCATCGGCTGCAAGGCCTGCGAGGTGGCCTGCAAAGAGTGGAACTCTCTCCCTGCCGACGCGGTGGCGTTCAAGGGCACGAGCTACGACCACACTGGCCAGCTCTCCGCCTACACCTGGCGCCACGTCGCCTTCATCGAGCAGGAGAAGCCGGTGGCGCCGGCCGGCGACGGACGAGAGACGGCGGACGGATCGCCACCATCCATGCCGGGTCCTTCGTCTTTCTTCCTGGAGGGGAACGGGCCGCGCCGCGCACAGGCGCGCTGGCTGATGATGAGCGACGTGTGCAAGCACTGCGCTCACGCCGGCTGCCTGGAGGCCTGCCCCACCGGCGCCATCATCCGCACTGAGTTCGGCACCGTCGTCGTGCAGCAGGACGTCTGTAACGGCTGCGGCTACTGTGTCCCCGCCTGTCCCTTCGGCGTGATCGAGGTGGACGTGGCCGGCGACGGCAAGGCGCACAAGTGCACGCTGTGCTACGACCGTCTCAAGGTGGGCATGGAGCCGGCCTGCGCCAAAGCCTGCCCGACGGACTCCATCCAGTTTGGCCCACTCGATCTCCTGCGGGAGCGGGCCAGGCGGCGCGTCCAGGCACTGCACGAGCGCGGCTTTACGGAGGCCTACCTGTACGGCGCGGAGGAGGGTGATCCCGGGGCAACGAACGGCATCGAGGCGCTGCACTGCTTCTTCCTGCTGCTGGACCGTCCCAACGTCTATAACCTGCCGGAGCGCCCGCGCCTGCCGGCGCGGAACATCGTGCCTGCGCTGGCCGCCGGCCTGACCATGGCCGCCGGGTTGCTTGCAGCGACAATAGGCATCTTCAGCCGCCGACTATGACGAGCCTCAAGGACGGTGCAATGACGCACTGCCGGCTTGCGCCGGAGCACATATGCTCCGGCTACCCAGATGACGTCGAGGTCCCCGCAAGATGCGGGGGCTCAAGCAGGCTCAGGGCGGAGGGCGCGTCAGCGTCCTTCACGTATGGAGCCTGGGGCTGCAGCCCCAGGGGGTGAATGCAAGATGACGCAAGTGGTCGGTGAGGTAACGCCGCCGGCAGCAGGGCCGCGGGGCTGGCAGCCCGGCCTGCTGCAGCCGGGGGTCGCGGCGTCGCTCGCTCCGGAGTATCTGGATGGCCGCGCGCCGGAGGTGCAGCGCGCCGGCCGGCCCCTGGCGCCAGCGACGGGGGTGCAGTACTACCACGTCCCACCGCTCAAGAAGCCGATGTGGAAGTGGCACATCCCGACCTACTTCTGGCTGGGCGGGCTGGGATCGGGCGCCTTCCTCCTTGCCACCATCGCCAGCCTGCTCCGCCAGCGCGAGGATGAAGCGGCCATCCGCGCCGGGCGCTACGTCGCCCTGGCGTCGATGCTTATCAGCCCCATCCTGCTGGCCGAAGACCTCGGCCGGCCGGAACGGGCGCACCACATGTTTCGCATCCTCAAGACGCGCTCCATGATGAACGTCGGGGCCTTCTTCCTGGCCGCGCTGGGTGGCCTCACTGGCCTCTCCGCCGTCCTGCAGCTACTGTCGGACCTGCTGGGCGCTGGCGCCAAGGCGGGGCTACAGCGAGCCTCCGGCTGGCTGGGCGTGGTAGGGGCGCCAGTGGCCATCTTCGTCGGCACCTACACGGGGGCCCTGCTCTCCGCCACGTCCATCGCCCTGTGGGCGAAGACGCGCCTCTTCCTCGCGCCCGTCTTCTTTGCTTCGGCGCTGGCCACCGGCGCTGCGGCGATCGGGCTCGCCACGCCGGGCGCCCCTGCCGGCTCGCGGCAGCGCCTGGCGCGGACGATGGCCCTGGCCCTGGCGGCCGAGGGCGCGACCAGCCTGCTTATGGAGGCGCACCTTGGCGAGGAAGGCGCCCCGCTCACCCGCGGCGCCGACGCCGCCATCCACCGCGCGGGGCAGGTGCTCGGCCTGGCGGCGCCCCTTGCCCTGCTGGCCCCGGCGCTGCTGGCCGGGCGCG